>JABFVM010000280.1 GCA_013362785.1 Streptomyces sp.
GCCCGCTCCGGCCGGGCCCGCTCCGGCCGCACCTGCTCCCGCCGCGCCCGCCCACGCCCCGTCGGCCCCCGCCGGCCCCGCCACAGCCCACCCCCCGAACGGCCCCGGCACCGCCCCCTTCTCGCCCGACCCCAACCTCTCCTGGAGCGCCCCCATGACGCCGGGCGCCGGCCTGGGTGCCGGGCGGCCCGTCGTGTCGTTCGGGGAGCCCGAGGGGTACGACGGGCAGGCGCGGCCGCGGCCTCTCGGGGTGCGGATCCGGCCCCGGATCGCGGTGGCCGCCGCCTGCGTCGTACTGGGACTCGGCCTCATCGGCGGGGCCCTGACCGGCAGTTGGCTGATCGGGGAGCCGGGCGACGGCGATACGCAGGACACCTTCGCCGCGGCCGGGACCCTGTGGCACAGCGTCCCCGTCGACCAGCTGTTCCCGCGCACGGTGATCGGCAAGGGCGCCGGACCCGGTGGCGCCGACCGCACCTGGACGCGGGTCGCCATCGCCCCGGACAGCGGCTGCGCGAAGGCCTTCGACCCCCTCCTGCGCAAGGCGCTCGACCCCGTCGGCTGCGAGCGCCTCCTGCGGGCCACCTACATCGACGCCACCCAGAGCTACGTCACCACCGTCGGCCTGCTCTTCACCACGGGCGACGCGGCCGCCATGCGCTCGCTCGACAGCCGGTTCGCCAAAGAGGGCCTGGACCGCCGCACCGACCTGATGCCACGCCCCTACGCCGCCAAGGGCACCCTCGCCGCAGGGTTCGGCGACGAACAGCGCGCCTCCTGGACCGTCTCCGTCCTGACCGACGCCCCCGTCGTCGTCTACGCCGTCTCCGGCTGGGCCGACGACCGTACCGTCGACGAGCCCGAGCCCGCCGAGGAGGCCATGCGGTCCGGCACCACGACGGACGTCGCCCAGGCCGGCCTCGGCCACGAGGCACAGGGCCTCGCCGACCGCGTCGAACGCGCCCTGCGCAAGAACGTCGGCCCGTCCACGGAGCAGTCGTCATGATCACCGGCATGAGCAACGAGGCGACCACGAGCCGCACCAACACCACGCGGACCCGGAGGCCGTTCCCGGCCCGCCGGACGGGCGCCCTCGCCGTCCTCCTCGGCGCCTGCCTCGCCCTCCTCCCGCCCACCGCCGCACACGCCGACTCGATACGCGCCCGGCAGTGGGCCCTGGAAGCCATGCGCACCCAGGAGGCCTGGCAGACGACCAAGGGCGCGGGCGTCACCGTCGCCGTCCTCGACACCGGCGTCGAGTCCGACCACCCCGACCTCGCCGGCAACGTCCTCGAAGGCAAGGACATGGTCGGCTTCGGCGCCCAGCGCGGCGACCGCCCCTGGGCCCGGCACGGCACCGCGATGGCCGGCATCATCGCAGGTCACGGCCACGGTGCGGGCAACGGGGACGGCGTCATGGGCATCGCCCCCGAGGCCAAGATCCTCCCCGTCCGGGTCATCCTGGAGGACGGCGACCCCTCCCGCGCCAAGGCCCGCAGCACCCGCGGCAACGCCCTCGCCGAAGGCATCCGCTGGGCCGCCGACCACGGCGCCGACGTCATCAACCTCTCCCTCGGCGACGACTCCAAGTCCGCCCACCCCGAGGCCGGCGAGGACGAGGCCGTGCAGTACGCCCTGAAGAAGGGCGCCGTAGTCGTCGCCTCGGCCGGCAACGGTGGTGAGAAGGGCGACCACATCTCCTACCCGGCCGCCTACCCGGGCGTCATCGCCGCGACCGCCGTCGACCGCTACGGCACCCGCGCCTCCTTCTCCACCCGCCGCTGGTACGCCACGGTCAGCGCCCCCGGCGTCGACGTCGTCATCGCCGACCCCGACCACAAGTACTACGAAGGCTGGGGCACGAGCGCCGCGGCCGCCTTCGTCTCCGGAGCCGTCGCCCTCATCAAGGCCGCCCACCCCGGCCTGGCCCCGGCCCAGATCAAGAAGCTCCTCGAAGACACCGCCCGGAACGCCCCCACCGATGGCCGCGACGACTCCCGCGGCTACGGCTTCATCGACCCGGAGGCCGCCATCAAGGAGGCCTCGGCCATCAAGTCGAAGGACCTCAAGCCGGCGGCCTACGGCGAGGAGTACTTCGGCGCGGGCCCCGACGCCGCCAAGTCCGACGACGACACGTCCAGCTGGACCGCCGCCCTGGCAGGCACCGCCGGCGGCCTCCTGCTGATCTCGGCGTTCGTGGTCCTACGCGACCGCCACCGACGCCGCCCCTTCTAGACCCACCACCTTTTCTGGTCCCACCTTCTAGTCCCACCAGAAGAACCAGTGCCCGGAGGGCACTTGGCGTTCCGCGACCTCCTCGGGGCCGCCGACCACCTGGTCCAGATCAAGGCAGTACGCGTACTGCTCGGCCGCCACCCGCGCGATCTCGGCACGGTCGGTCGGAGGCCGTTCGACCTCCAGCACCAGCGTGTCGGTGCACGCCAGGTAGTACAGGACGGCGCCGTAGCGGATCTCCCACTCCCGCAGCACCGCCTGATGCCGGTCGTAACCGAGCTCCGGCACCGGCCCGTCGGAGCCCCAGCCCGGGGTGAAGGGCGCGTGCAGGAGCTGAGGGAGCGTGGACGGCAGGTCCGCCTCGATCAGGCAGACCCAGATCCCGCCGGGCACGTGGGCGAATCTCCGTGCGAGGAGCTCGCCCCGCGCATACGGAGTGAGCGCGCCCATCTTCGACTCGTGGACGGTCCTCTCCTGCGAGGCGACGATCGCCGCCAGCACTCCGGATTCGGCCGGCCGCGGCTCCGCATGCCTCCCCTCCTCCCACTCCCACTCGGTCGGCGACCAGTGACTCAGGAACGGCCAGAGCCCGGTGTCCGGGTGAAGCGCCCGCAGCCGCAGCCACACAGCGTCCGCCACTTCGGCGTCCGGGCACCTGAGCCCGTAGAGGTCCAGATCGCCCGGGGTGACCGTGCGCTCCACCTCAGGGGCATCGATGCCGACGTCCGCGGCGACCTCGCGCAGGAACCGGACCACCGGGTGTTCCGCCCCTTCGGCGAAACCCGCCACCGGCGCCGGGAAGGACGCCTGGAAGGCCAGTCGGTGGTCGGCCCCGCCGCCGATGCGCTCAAGCAGCTCGTCAACGGCCAGACGCTCCACCCAGCCTTCCCGGCCCTCCTCGCCCTCCTGGCCCTTCCGGCCTTCCTCGCCTTCCCGGCCCGTGGCTCGTACCAGCCGGGTGACGACGAGGTCTTCGAGCTCCGGGACGCGCTTGTTCTTCCAGATCTTGTCCGCCGTACTCACCAGCAGGTCCTCCAGCGTCACCGCCGGCCCCGTCCAGGCGCCGTGCGTCCCGGCGAACCGGGCCAGCTCCGGTCCGAAGCCGTGGGCCAACAGCAGCTCTCTCCCCGCCTTTTCGTGCGAGGAGCCGGGACCGGACAACTCGGCGACGTGTACCGCCTTGCCGACGTCATGCGTCGCCGCCCCGAACAGGACGGCCTCGCGGTCGAGGTCCAGATCGGGATACCGCTGCTCCACCCAGTCGACCAGCTGAACCGCCACATCGTGGACGGCACGCAGATGGGCGGCCAGACGCGGCGGGGCGTCCAGGGAAAGGAGGAGTTCCGCCACAGACGCCGGAAGCGGCCGCAGCGGTGGGTCGACGGGGGCGAACAGGGCACGGGACAGGTTGTCTGACGACGGCACCGCGTCAGGCTACTGATACGCCGCCGCGGACGCGTCCTGCCCGACGAACACCGACACCGCCGCCACCGACGCCGCCTCGACCAGTGAAACCCCTTGCGCCTGCGTCGCGTTGCCGTCGGACAGCGCGGCCACCAGATAGTCACGGCCGTCGGCCGTCACCCGCCCGATGCTGTTGATGTCCCACAGCCCGGTCGCCGTACGCGGCAGCCACCCGTTCTTCAGCGCCCACGCCGAGCCGTCGGCCGCCGCCGACACCCCCCACTGCTGCCCCACCGCGATCCGCCCCATCAGCCCGCTCAGATACGTCCGCGAGGCCCCGCTCAGCTCGGACTCCTCCGCCCCGAACACCTGCCGCAACAGCCGGAGTTGATCGGCGGCCGTGGTCTGCGTCAGCCCCCACAGCATTCCCTCGCCGCCCTCGGTCTCCGCGAGCCCGAGTCGCTCGTTCGCGGCGTCGAGCCCCGCCGCCTGCCCGATCGCCCGCCACAGCTCCGACGCGGAGGCGTTGTCGCTGCTCCCGATCATCGCGGTCGCCCGCGTCTTCTCCGCCGCCGTCAGCTCCCGCCCCTCGTCCTGCGCCCTGAGCAGCAGCGCCGCCAGGATGTCGACCTTCACGATGCTCGCCGTGTCGAAAGCCCCGTGGCCGTAAGCGGCGCCCTCACCGGACTCCAGGTCCAGCACCGCCACCGACAGCTCGACCCCGTCCGGGACGTCGATCGCCTTCATGGCGCTCGCCAGCAGTTCGTCGTGGTCCACCGCGTCCACCGTCGGCCGCACCACAGGTTCCACCGAAGCCTCCTCGCTCGCCACCGCCGAAGACGACGCCGCCGACGATACGGCCCTCCCCCCGGAGTGGGCCCGCGCCTTCACATACGCGGTCCCCGCGGCCGTACCGCCCAGGACGAGGACGGTGGCGAGGGCGCCGTACAGCAGGGAGCGGTGTCGGGACAGGCGAGCGCGGCGGCCGCGGCGGGCTCTGAAGGACTCCATGCCCGCGATCGTCGGGGCCGCGTCTGTGCGTGCCGTTAGACGGACGTTAGATGTCTGTCAGAGATACGGGGACTACGGGGGAGGGGCGTCACGGCCGGGTTTCCGGGGCCGCACAAGCGCAGCAGCATCCCCCCGATAGGGTCGGTGACCGTGGCGAACAAGAACATTCCCGACTCTCCCTTCTCCGACGACGACGGCGCGGCCGACCCCCGGCTGAGCGCCGCGCTCGCCGCCTGGGCCGAGGACCGCACCGCCGAGGGGCCCGTCCTGGCGGCCCTCAAGGACGCCCGGCTGCTCGTCCCCGTCGTGGCCGTGCTCGGCGAGGTCGAGGTGGACGAGAACGGGCTGCGCCACGAGAAGACCAGCGACATGGCCGTACCGACCCTGAAGGCCGGCGACCGCACCGCCCTGCCCGCCTTCACGTCCACCGACTCCCTGGCCCGCTGGGACCCGGCGGCCCGCCCCGTCGCCGTACCCCTGCACCAGGCCCTGCAGGCCGCCGCGCACGAGAAGGCGGACACGGTGGTACTGGACCTGGCCGGGCCGGTGCCGTTCGAACTGACCGGCTCCGCGCTGCTCGCACTCGCCGAGGGGCGTACGACGGCCGACCCTCTCGCCGACCCGGCAGTCGTGGACGCGGTGCGCGCCGTGGTCGCCGACGTGCGCGCGGTGCTTCGTGCCTACCTCGGCCCGGGCCAGGCCGACGGCACCCTCGCCTTGGTCTTCGAACCCGCCGTGCCGCAGGACGCCGGCGTCCACGCGGTCGCGCGGCGCCTCGCCGCCGACGAAACACTGAGGGCCCGCCTGGTGCGCGGCCTCGACCTGGCGGTGCTGCCGGCCGAGGCGACGCCACCGGGCGAGCCCCTGTACGTACGAGGGTGAGCTAGCCGTAGATCGGGCCGGTGTACTTCTCGCCCGGCCCCTGGCCCGGCTCGTCCGGGACGATCGACGCCTCGCGGAAGGCCAGCTGGAGCGACTTCAGGCCGTCCCGCAGCGGGGCCGCGTGGAAGGAGCTGATCTCGGTCGCGCTGCCGTCCAGCAGACCGGCGAGGGCGTGGATCAGCTTGCGGGCCTCGTCCAGGTCCTTGTACTTGTCGCCCTCCTCGGTCAGACCGAGCTTCACGGCGGCGGCGCTCATCAGGTTGACGGCGACCGTCACGATCACCTCGACGGCGGGGACCTCGGCGATGTCGCGGGTCATCTCGTCGAAGTCGGGGGAATCAGCAGACTCAGGAGGGGTGTCACTCATGTCCCACACGATAGGGCCCGGTGTACGAGGATTCGCACCACCCCCGGGTTGCTGCTAACCTTGTGTAACGACCGGCTGGAGACGTATGTGTCCAGCCCACAAGTGGAGGCTCCGATCTCCCACCTGACCGTCCTCCGGGACGGCGGGTCACCCCGGTCAGGCGCCCCCATCGTTCCGTACGGACGATGGAGTCGCCCGAAATCGCGCCCCGCGGTCATCGCGACGGTGCTCCGGCAGTGTTTTGGAGCCCCGCCTGTGATCGTCCGGGGCATTTTTTGTGCTTCGGCGCGGTTAGGTCTACGGAAAAGAGACATACGCGGCTGTCCGCCAGACCGCCGTGTGGTGCTAACCGAGGAGGATCCATCAGCGCCGAGCCCCGCATCAACGACCGGATTCGCGTTCCCGAGGTGCGACTTGTCGGTCCCAGTGGCGAGCAGGTGGGCATCGTCCCGCTGGCCAAGGCACTGGAGCTTGCGCAGGAGTACGACCTGGACCTGGTCGAGGTCGCGGCGAACGCCCGTCCGCCCGTGTGCAAGCTCATGGACTACGGGAAGTTCAAGTACGAGTCGGCCATGAAGGCCCGTGAGGCGCGCAAGAACCAGGCGCACACGGTCATCAAGGAGATGAAGCTCCGGCCGAAGATCGACCCGCACGACTATGACACCAAGAAGGGTCACGTCGTCCGGTTCCTCAAGCAGGGCGACAAGGTCAAGATCACGATCATGTTCCGTGGTCGCGAGCAGTCCCGGCCGGAACTCGGCTACCGACTGCTGCAGCGTCTCGCGGAGGACGTCCAGGACCTCGGTTTCGTCGAGTCGAACCCGAAGCAGGACGGCCGAAACATGATCATGGTTCTCGGTCCGCACAAGAAGAAGACCGAGGCGATGGCCGAGGCCCGCCAGGCGCAGGAAGCCCGCAAGGCAGACGCGAAGGCCAACCCCGGCAAGTCGCAGAATGCCGCGGAAACCGAGAACGCCGTGGAGACCGAGGTCTCTGCCGAGGCGCCTGCTGAGGCTTCCGCCGAGGCGTGATCCCGGGGGACGCCAGTCCCCAGGACGTAACCGATACAAGAGCGACGCTCCACCGTGCCCGGTTTCACGACCGGGCACCGGAGCGCCACTGACGAGGAGAGAACGGCGCTATGCCGAAGAACAAGTCGCACAGCGGTGCCAGCAAGCGCTTCAAGATCACCGGCTCCGGCAAGGTGC
>JABFVM010000344.1 GCA_013362785.1 Streptomyces sp.
CGAGTGAAGACAGGCACCCGAAGGTCCTTCCGTGCGAGGCCCCGGTGGAGTGGTGCGGCGGGCCTCGCTGGGGAGGTGGCGGGTCCGCCACCCATCCGTACGGTGGGCCCCCAGGCGCTGTTCAGCCAAACTGCCCCAGCGCTCGGCAAATGCTGGGCAAACACCAGGCCAACTGCCCCGAGGGGGGCTCCGCTAGGCGCCTCCCACCGCCGTCAGAAGGGCCAAGGGGGCCGCTGCTGAGCGGGATTCTCGGATGCAGGCGTGGGGGTAGGGGACCGGTTCGGTGTGGGTGTCGCGGCCGTAGCCCGCCAGGACCTCGGGTAGGCGGTGGCCGGTTGTCGTCGCCGCGTCGACCAGGGCGTGGGCCACCGTGCGGGCCTCGTCGTGCAGGCCGTAGCGGGACAGGCCCAGGGCGATGAGGGCGTTGTCGTGCGGCCAGACCGAGCCGCGGTGGTAGGAGAGGGGGTGGTAGGCGGGCTGGCCGGAGGCCAGGGTGCGTACGCCCCAGCCGGAGAAGAAGTCCGGTTCCAGGAGGCGTCGGCCCACCAGCTCGCCGTACTCCTTGTCCAACAGGCCGGACCAGAGCAGATGCCCGGCGTCCGAGGCCAGGGCGTTCACCTGGTGGCCGGTGCCGTCCAGGGCCAGGGCGGGGAAGGAGTGGTCCGGCATCCAGAACTCCCGCTGGAAACGGTCGCGGAGGCTGGCCGCCGCCTGTTCCAGGAGGGCCGCGTAGGTCTCGTCCTGCCACACCGTGCGGGCCAGCCATGCCGTGCGGCGCAGGGCGTCGTAGGCGTAGCCCTGGGCGCCCGCCGCCATCACCGGGCCGGTGGGGCGGGTGCCGTCGGCGGAGCAGATGGCGCCGGGGGAGTCCTTCCAGTTCTGGTTGGCGAGGCCGCCCTGGTCGGCGCGGTAGACCAGATAGCCGACGGTGGTGAGGCCGCCGTGGTCCAGCATCCAGCCGATCGCCGCCCGGGCGTGCGGCTCCAGGCGGCGGGCGAGCGCGGTGTCCGCCGTCTGCTCGACGTAGCTGCCCAGCAGGATCAGGAACAGCGGCGTCGCGTCCACCGAGCCGTAGTAGCGGCCGTACGGCACCTGCTCGAAGTACGCCAGCTCGCCGTGCCGTACCTCGTGCACGATCTTGCCGGGCTGGGAGACGGCGTCGACGCCGGTCTCCGTCGCCTGGGTCGCGGCCAGCGCGGGGAGCGTGGCGGCGGCCAGCTGGGGGCGGTAGGGGAGAGAGAAGAGGGAGGTCAGGAGGGCGTCGCGGCCCAGCAGCGTCAGGAACCAGGGGGCGCCGGCCGCCGGGACGCGGAGTTCCTCGCCGTCCGGGCCCCGCGCCGGGACCTGGAGCGAGGCCAGGTCGGCCAGGCCCCGGGCGCAGGCGGCGGCCAGCTCCGGCCAGCCGGTCGGGAAGGCCACGCCCTCCACGAACTCGCCCTCCAGGGAGATGAGTTGGGCGTTGAGGGCGGCGGGGGAGCGCGGTACGCGCAGTGCCCGTTTCTCGCCGTGCGGGCGGGCGATCACCCGGACGGTCAGTTCCGCCGTGCCGTGCGGGTCCAGGTCCAGCGTCCAGGTCAGGCGGCGGGCGCCGGTGCCGGTCTCCTCCACGCCGTCGGGGGAGGGGTCGGCCGTCACGGTGGTGATCGAGCGCCATTCGCCCCGCTGGTAGGCGAACTCCACGCCGTGGTCCAGGACCTGGCGGGAGCGGACGGCGCCGGCCTTGGCGTAGGTGCGGTGGTCGGAGCGGAGCTCGAACTGGTCGGTGAAGTCCGCGTCGGCGGTGATGGCGAGGTGGACCGTCGTCGGGACCGGGCGGTTGCTGGTCACGCGGAGCGATTCGACGAACGAGCCGTCCCCCACCGCCTGTTCGCGGAAGAGCGTGTAGGCGGGTGGCTCGTTGCGGCCACCGCGCGGGACCAGGACACAGCGGGTGGTGTCCCCGTCGGCGACCGGGCTGAGTGCCTCGGGCACGGCCCCGTCCACCGTGAGCTGCCAGCGGCTCAGATGGCGGGCGTCGCGTACGAATAACCCGTCCGGGGAGCCGGTGCCTCGCACTCCGCTGATGTCCCCGCCGTCGCCCACGGCGGCGAACGTACTCCCGTACACGAGCAGATGCTGCCGGTCCGTCATCCCCGGTTACCTCCCTTGAACGCCTTGGAAGTCGTGACTGATGTGGCTGATACGCCACATGTGGCTGGTGATGTGGCTGGTGGTGTATTTGATGTTTCTGATGTGTCGCTGTGCAGCAGGTCCAGCGTCAGCGCTGCGGTCCAGCCGAAGCCGGTGGCTCCGCAGGCCTCGCCGGTGTACGGGTCGACGTACTCGGCGAAGTCGGAGCTGTCGGCGAGGCCCAGCAGCGCGGTGCGCAGGGCGTCGGCCCGCTCGCGCTCGCCGTGGGTGCGCAGGCCGCGCTCCAGCAGCCAGTTGGTGTTGAACCAGGCCGGGCCCCGCCAGTAGCGGTGCGGGTCGAAGGCCTCGCCGAGGAGGTCGTAGGACGGGGCGAGGCGGGTCGTTTCGCCAAGGCCGAAGTGCGGTCCTTGTGCTGTGCCGACCAGTGCGGTGGTGATGTCGCGCGGGAGGGTGGGCAGCAGGAGGGGGATCAGGCCGGAGACGCCGCGCTCCGGGAGCGGCTTCCCGGTGCGTACGTCGTGGCAGAAGAACATCCCCTGCGCCGGGTCCCACATCCGGGCGATCAGGGCCGCCGTCAGCCGCTCGGCGCGGGCGTGCCGGGCCGTGCCCGTCGCGCCCAACTCCCGTGCGATCCGGGCCAGCGCGTGCTCGGAGGCGATGAGCAGGGCGTTGAAGGAAGGGTCCTCGACGGCGAAGTCGCCCGTCCCGTCGGCGTATCCGCCGTCCCGGTAGTCCGTCGCCAGCCGCACGTATCGCCCGTAGTCGAGATCCGTCGGCCGGTCCTCGGGTGCTCCGTGGGCGAGGTCGGCGCGGCGGAAGGAGCGGGCGGGGGTGGGCGTCACCCTGCTCAGCGGGGCGTCCCAGCAGGGGCTGTTGTCCATGCCCTGTTCCCAGGGGTGCACGACGGACGCGAGGCCGGCTCCGCCGAGGTCGCGGCGGTGCAGCAGATAGCGGTGCCAGGCGGCGAGGCGGGGATAGGTCCGGGCTAGGAAACCCCGGGCCCGGGAGAGGCCGGGGTCGGCGAGGTGCACCAGCCAGGCGGCCAGCGCGTGCACCGGTGGCTGCACGATGCCCGAGGTCTGTACGGTGCGCGGGGCGCCGGCGGCCTGCCCCGCGGTCGAGGAACGCCAGAAGTCGGGGCTCGGGAAGTAGGCGTCGAGCGGTACGGAGGGGTTGAAGACGATGTGCGGGATCCGCCCGTCACCCCACTGGGCGTCCAGCAGGGTCTCCAGTTCCGTCTGCGCACGTAACGGCGAGACGTGCCTGAGGCCGATCGCGATGAACGCCGAGTCCCAGGACCACTGATGGGGATACAGACTGCGGGAGGGAACGGTGGAGGTGCCCGTCCAGTTGGTCTCCAGCACCCGCGCGGCTCTGAGGTGCAGAGAGCGCTCCGGCGGCGGATCGTATGCAATGTCACGGTCCGCGCGGCGGGCGGTGAGTTGGGCAGTGCGATCCACTCGGGGCTCCCCGAAAGACGTTCGGCCGACCGGTTCGGTCATGGCTACCGTAGGGTTACGTCTATTTAACACGCAAAACCCAATATGTAATGCAAGCTTGAGAAACACAAGGGGGTGTGCATGAGCGCACGGGGTCAGGTGAGTGCCGGGGAACTGCTCGAACTGGTGCGGAGCGGACGGGCCGTCACACGCGGAGCACTTCAACAGGCCACCGGGCTGTCCCGTGCCACCGTCGGCCACCGTCTCGACCGGCTGTTCCGCGCGGGCTGGCTGCGCGAGGGCGCCGGCGGCCCCGTCGGTTCCCCGCTGGGCGGCCGCCCCTCCATCACCCTGGAGTTCGACGACGCCCACGCCGTCGTCCTCGCCGCCGACCTGGAGACCCGGCACGCGCGTGCCGCCGTACTGTCGCTGACCGGCGAGATCCTCGCCGAGCACTCCGGGACGCTGGTCATCGAGGACGGGCCGGACGCGGTGCTCGGCGACCTCGGCCGCTGGTTCGCCGAGCTCCTTGAGAAGGCGGGCCATCGCGCCGAGGAGGTCTGCGGCATCGGGCTCGCGGTGCCGGGCCCCGTCGACACCGAGACCGGCCGGGTGGTCCAGCCGCCGATCATGCCGGGCTGGGACGGCTACGACATAAGAGGCCGCCTGGCCAGAGCCTTCACGGAGGCCACCGGCGCCGCCCCGGTGCCGGTCCTGGTCGACAACGACGCCAACCTCATGGCGTACGGCGAACAGCGCACCGGCTTCCCCGACTGCTCGGCGTTCGTGCTGGTCAAGGTGTCGACCGGCATCGGCGCGGGGGTCGTGGTGGACGGCTCGGTGTACCGGGGGACCGACGGGGGCGCGGGGGACATCGGGCACATCCGGGTGGGCGCCGACGCGCTGTGCCGGTGTGGGTCCTACGGCTGTCTGGCCGCCGTCGCGAGCGGCGGTGCCGTGGCCCGGCGGCTGGCCGAGGGCGGGGTGCGGGCGGCGTCCGGCTCGGATGTGCGGGATCTGCTGGCGTCCGGGCATCCGGGGGCGGCGGCGCTGGCGCGGGAGGCCGGGCGGCAGGTCGGGGACGTGCTGGCGACGGTGGTGACGCTGCTCAACCCCGGCGTGCTGATGATCGCCGGGGATCTGGCCGGAACCGCCTTCCTCACCGGCGTACGCGAACTGCTGTACCAGCGGGCGCTGCCGCGCTCCACGGCCCACCTGCACGTCGTGACCTCGCGGCTGGGGGAGCGGGCCGGGCTGGTGGGGGCCGGAGCGCTGGTCGTGGAGCATCTGTACGCACCGGAACGGGTGGAGGAACGGCTGGTCGCGCTGGGTGTGTGACGGGCGTGCGCGAGGGGTGCGGGACGGTCGTGCGCCGGGTGTGTGACGAGCGCGTTTCCATCTCGGGACGCACGTCCGCATGGTGAAATCCCGGACGCTGTGGCAGCGTGATTCTCGCCACCCTTGATAAGGGTTGCGCTCAGATGAGCGGATCTTGAGCGACTGCACTTCTCCAAGGGGTGGCACTCAGTGCCACCCCTTGATCGTTCATCGATCGAAATCAAACGTGCGGTAAGGGCGCTCATCTGAGCGATAAGCCGCCCCTGTGGGCCGGCTTGCGTTCAAGAAGTGAAAACATAGGCGCGTCATGGCTTGCCAAGCCTTGACTTTCGATCCGCTGGCGGACGGGTGGTTACGGCTGCATGACGCATGAGTAGACGTACCCAGACGCCTTCGATCTGGGTATGTTCCTCGCCGTCAGGGCAGCCACCGCGTCCCGAGGGAGTCGAGACCGTGTCGGAAAACAAAGAACCCCACGTAGCGAAGTTCGTTTACGACTTCACCGAGGGCAACAAGGATCTCAAGGACCTCCTGGGTGGCAAGGGCGCCAACCTCGCCGAGATGACCAACCTGGGGCTCCCCGTTCCCCCCGGCTTCACGATCACGACGGAAGCCTGCAAGGTCTACCTCGAAAGCGGCGAGGAGCCCGCGGCACTGCGTGACGAGGTGAGTGCGCACCTCGACGCCCTTGAGTCCCGGATGGCGAAGAAGCTCGGCCAGCCCGACAACCCTCTGCTCGTCTCGGTCCGCTCCGGCGCGAAGTTCTCGATGCCCGGAATGATGGACACGGTCCTCAACATCGGACTCTCCGACAAGTCCGTGAAGGGCCTCGCCGAGCAGGCCGGCGACGAGCGGTTCGCGTGGGACTCCTACCGGCGCCTCATCCAGATGTTCGGCAAGACGGTCCTCGGTGTCGACGGCGAGCTCTTCGAGGAGGCCCTCGACAAGGCCAAGGAGGCCAAGAAGGTCACGGTCGACACCGACCTGGAGGCCGCCGACCTGAAGAAGCTGGTCACCGCCTTCAAGAAGATCGTCAAGAAGGAGGCCGGCCGGGACTTCCCGCAGGACCCGCGCGAGCAGATGGACCTCGCCATCCACGCGGTCTTCGACTCCTGGAACACCGACCGCGCCAAGCTCTACCGCCGTCAGGAGCGCATCCCCGGCGACCTGGGCACCGCGGTCAACGTCTGCTCGATGGTCTTCGGCAACCTCGGCCCGGACTCCGGCACCGGCGTCGCCTTCACCCGTGACCCCGCCTCCGGCCACCAGGGCGTCTACGGCGACTACCTCCAGAACGCCCAGGGCGAGGACGTGGTCGCGGGCATCCGCAACACCGTGCCGCTCGCGGAGCTGGAGTCGATCGACAAGAAGTCGTACGACCAGCTGATGCAGATCATGGAGACGCTGGAGAACCACTACAAGGACCTCTGCGACATCGAGTTCACCATCGAGCGCGGTCAGCTGTGGATGCTCCAGACCCGCGTCGGCAAGCGCACGGCGGGCGCGGCCTTCCGTATCGCCACGCAGCTCGTGGACCAGGGCCTGATCGACGAGGCCGAGGCGCTGCAGCGCGTCAACGGCGCCCAGCTCGCCCAGCTGATGTTCCCGAAGTTCGACGAGGAGGCCAAGGTCGAGCAGGTCGGCCGGGGCATCGCGGCGTCGCCGGGTGCGGCGGTCGGCAAGGCGGTCTTCGACTCGTACACCGCGGTGAAGTGGTCGCGCTCGGGCGAGAAGGTCATCCTGGTCCGCCGGGAGACCAACCCCGACGACCTGGACGGCATGATCGCGGCCGAGGGCATCCTGACCTCGCGCGGCGGCAAGACCTCGCACGCGGCCGTGGTCGCGCGCGGCATGGGCAAGACCTGTGTCTGCGGCGCGGAGGAGCTCGAGGTCGACACCAAGCGCCGCCGGATGACGGTGCCGGGCGGACACGTGGTGGAGGAGGGCGACGTCATCTCGATCGACGGCTCGTCCGGCAAGGTCTACCTGGGCGAGGTCCCGGTGGTCCCGTCTCCCGTCGTGGAGTACTTCGAGGGCCGGATGCACGCGGGTGCGCAGGACGCCGACGAGCTGGTGGAGGCGGTCCACCGCATCATGGCCTTCGCGGACCGCAAGCGCCGGCTGCGGGTGCGCGCCAACGCGGACAACGCCGAGGACGCGCTGCGCGCCCGTCGCTTCGGCGCCCAG
>JABFVM010000620.1 GCA_013362785.1 Streptomyces sp.
CGGCGAGATGCCCGGTCTGTGAATTACGTGAGATTCATCCGATTTCACAGACATGACCTAAGTAAGGGCATGGCCTGAGTAAGAACTCGTTAATGAGCTGCCTTCGGCGCTGTAATTCGCTATTGCGTACGCTTGTGCTCGCTGGTAGCCTCCCACTCGTAATGATCAAGCAATTGCCTGACCAGTGATTGCTGAATGTAGGGGGAATGACTTCGTGAGTGTGCGAAGCAAGGTAATTTCTGCCGTGACCGCCACCGCCATAACCGGCACGATGTGCGGCATCGGTGTGAACGCCGCCTATGCGGCTTCGCCGGAAGGCGAGAAGACCGTCGCGGTCGAGCAGGCGGCAACTGCGGGGCAGGCCCGCGTCGGCGCCAATGAGATCTGCACCGTCCTGGGGATCGGCAGCGGCGCGGCCGGCCTTTCCAAGGCGCTGGCCAAGGGAGCGTCCTGGGTGGGCATCGGCGCCAGCGTCGGGTGCTACCTGTACTCGAAGGCGAAGGAGGCCACGCCTGCGCAGAGGCGGGCCGCCATGATCGCGTCGTACAAGAAGTACCAGGCGATGAGCGATATCAAGAAGCTCGACGCACTCGGTTATTACTGCCGGAAGAAGGACAGTGGCGGCGGCGGTGGTGGCACTGATGTCGCCCCCCGTAACACGAGGATCGGGTGGACGGATATCAAAATGAAGGGCGTGACCTACACATGCACAGCAACCGGGGACTGACCGGTCGCCGCGGCTGGGGCTATGGGGAGCGGTTCGCGGTCGCCGTAGCGCTGGTCCTAGTGAGCCTGCTGTGGCTCACGGAAAACACGGCCCTATGGGCAATCGTCCTGTGCTGGGCCGGTGTGGTTGGAGGAGTGCTGGGAATGCTCTACTCCGGCTGGCGATATATTCGCACACGCGAGGATGCGCGCTGAATTCTCTGAATTCTCGGCGGAGGACGCGCGTGGTGGGGGTGTTTCCGGGGATACCGGAGGCACCCCCGACTGGCGTTTCGCGCCGGGTGGCTGATCAGTCGTGGGCGTGGGCGTGGTGTCCCTTGCCCTTGCCTTGTTCCTGCTGGGACTGCTGAGCGGATAGCGGGCTCGGGGCCCCGGCTGCGGGTGCTGGGGTGGCCGTTGCGGGGGACGAGGGGGGCGTAGGGGTGTCCTCGTCGTTGCCGGAGGTCAGGGACGTGCCGAGGGCCGCCGCCGCGGCGAACAGGGCCAGGCCGGTGCCGGAGAAGATGGCCTTGGAGGCCAGTCTGCGGTGGCCGCGGGGGCGGGAGCGGGCCGCGCGGTGGGACCTGCGGGGATGGGGGTCGGACGCGGGCGTGATGCCGTCCTGCTCGGACGAGGGCGATGGCGATGGTGAAGGTGAGACCGGGGCTGAGGCCGGGACCGGGGCCGCATCCGGAGCCGTCGGCTGGTGTGGCGTCCGGTGGTACTCCGTGAGCCAGGCTGCCGTCTCTTCGGCCGTGGGGCGTCGGGACGGGTCCTTGGACAGGAGGCGCAGCACGTAGTCGGAGAGGGGCTGCGGTATCCCGGGGCGGAGCCGGGCGGGTGGGAGCGGGGTGTCGTCGACGTGCTGCCGCACCACGGCCAGTGAGGTGGCGCCGTTGAACGGAGGCTGGCCGGTGAGCAGTTCGTGCAGGACGCAGCCGAGGGAGTAGACGTCCGAGGCGGGTTGCGCGGGGCGGCCGAGGGCGCGTTCGGGGGCGAGGTAGTCGGCGGTGCCGACGATCTTTCCGGTGACCGTCAGTCCGCTGGCGATGTCGGCGAAGCGCGCGATCCCGAAGTCGGCGATCTTCGCCGCGCCGTCGGCCGTCAGGATCACGTTCGCCGGCTTCACGTCCCGGTGGATCACACCCTGCTGGTGGGCCGCGGCCAGACCGGCGGCGGCCTGGGCGGCGATGGCCACGGCGTCTCGCGGGGGCAGGGCGCCGTACCGGGACCGCTCCTGGGCGAGGGTCCAGCCGTCGACGAGTTCCATCACCAGGTAGAGCCGGTCGCCGTCGGAGCCGAAGTCGTACATGCCCACGACGTTGGGGTGGTTGAGCCGGCCCGCGGTCTGTGCCTCCAGGCGGAAACGGGCCGCGTCCGCCGGCCCCTCGGCGTGCAGCAGCTTGACCGCCACGGGGCACCCGAGGAACTGGTCGGCCGCTCGCCACACTTCGCCCATCGCACCGCGGCCCAGGCGCTCAAGCAACTGATAACGGTTCGCCAGCAGCCCTTGCACGCCCACCTCGATCACGACGACGTTCGTACCCTCTACAGCGCAGGGGGTTTCAGGGATGTCACATCCGGCACGGCCTGCGGTTTCAGTGCGGAGTGCCATGAGCAGGGGCAGGCCCAGTCACGGGGGGAACCGAGCCTGCCCTGCTTGTCGGCGCCCGCTTACCTCCCCCCGGAGGGTGAGCGCCGTGACCCCGCCCGGGGTCACTTTTCTCAGCGCCGCGGATGTCGGGCCTGTCACGGCCGGAACGGGATGGTCGCGAGAACCGCACCCTCGTGGAGGCGCGCGCTTGCCGCGACTACGTCGTGCTCACAGCCGGCGCACATGTCGAGTGGGAGGAACAACGAGCAACTGGCCGTTATCTCGGCCGTTCTCACGGTATTGATTGCGCCTATCCGTGAGAAGTGGCTAGGCTCCATCTCACGGATGGAACCACTATCAAACGTGAGGTCTGACGATGGACGCCACCAGCAGCAGCACCAGCAGCGCCAGCAGCGCCACCGGCGCCACCGGCGCCACCCCCGAGCAGGTCCCCGTGCCCGTGCCCGTGCCGGTACCCGTCCGTGTCTTCGGCGGTCCCACCGCCCTCATCGAGTACGGCGGGCTGCGGCTGCTCACCGACCCCACCTTCGACGCCCCCGGCGAATACCCCCTGGGCGGCGGCCGAGGCCTGACCAAGACCGCGGCCGCCTCCGTCTCGCCCGCCGAACTCGGTCGTATCGACGTGGTGTTGCTCTCCCACGACGAGCACCCCGACAACCTCGACGTCTCCGGCCGGGCCCTGCTGGCCGACGTACCGCTCACCCTCACCACGCCGAGTGGTGCGGGGCGTCTCGGCGGTACGGCTCGGGGGCTGCGGGACTGGGAGTCCGTGGAGGTGGAGCGGCCCGGCGGGGGTGTGATCACGGTGACCGGGGTGCCCGCGCTGCACGGGCCGGGGGAGCGGGAGGGGCTCGAAGCGGTCGTCGGACAGGTCGTCGGGTTCGTGCTGACCGGCGACGGTCTGCCCACGGTGTACGTCAGCGGCGACAACGCCCAGCTCGGGCCGGTACAGGAGATCGCCGAGCGGTTCGGGCCGGTCGACACGGCCGTGCTCTTCGCCGGGGCCGCCCGTACCGCGGTCCTCGACCGGCAGCTGCTCACCCTCGACAGCGCGCGTGCCGCGGAGGCCGCCCGGATACTCGGGGCCCGGCAGATCGTTCCCGTCCACTTCGACAGCTGGGCCCACTTCACCGAGGGGCGGGAGGAGTTGGCGTCCGCCTTCACCGCGGCGGGGCTGATCGACCGGGTTCAGCTGGGCTGACGTGGCCGGGGGGAGGGGGGCGCTCAGGGGGTCACCCATGGGCTCGGCCAGGGGATCACCCACGGGCACGGGCTCGCCCACGAGGTTGCCCCCCTCACAGCAATGTCACAGCCTGCCCCACTAAGTCCCCACTGACGTATGGCGACTATCCGCCACTCCCCCCTCTCCCCACCCTGAACTATCAACAGAAATCGGTCCCTTGAGGAAAGCTTGGCGATCATCCGGGATCACATTCCGGACCGCGGCGGTCGAAGGTGCTCGACCCGGCCGCCGATGCCAACGTTCGCGTTCCTTCAGCACCAGGGATCACCATGCCCCCCACCCCCCACTCGGCCCGGATACCGGGCGCGAAAAGACGCGCCGCCCGTATCGCCGTGGCCGCAGGCCTCGTCGCCGCGCTCTCCGCGGCCGGCCCCATACCCCTCGCCCTCGCCGCGGACGGCCCGACCGGCGCCACGGCCGACCGGGGCGTCAAGTCCGCCCACGACAAGCTCGGTTCCGATGACGCCGACCTCCTCGCGGAGGCCAAGGCGCAGCGCGACAAGACCGTCACGATGATGATCGCCACGGCGCCCGGCCAGACCGAGAAGGTCGCCGCGGAGCTGGACGCGGTCAAGGGCGGCTCCGTCGGCCGTACCTACGACAGGCTCGGCTACGTAAGGGCCACCGTGCCCACCGGCAAGGCGGACTCCGCCATCGCCGCCGCCGCGAAGCTGACCTCCGTGCAGGCCATCGACCTGCGGGACGAGATACCTCTCGAAGAGCCCCGCCTCGACAGCGGCAGCAAGTCGAGTGCCTCCGCGGCCACTTATCCCGGCCCGGACAAGAACACCCCGGCGAAGAACCCGTACAACCCGTCCTTCGAGACGGGTGCCGTCGACTTCGTGAAGAAGAACCCGAAGGCCGACGGGCGCGGCGTCACCATCGGCGTCCTCGACACCGGCGTCGACCTCGCGAGCCCCGCGCTGCAGAAGACCACGACCGGCGAGCGCAAGATCGTCGACTGGGTGACCGCGACCGACCCGATCGGCGACGGCGACGGCACCTGGCAGCCGATGACCAGCTCCGTCTCCGGACCGTCCTTCACCTACGGCGGCAAGAGCTGGAAGGCGGCGGAGGGTTCGTACCGCATCAGCACCTTCCGTGAGGCCGTGACCGACCAGGGCGAGGTCAAGGACGGCGACGCCGACGGCGACGTGAACCGCGACGGCGACAAGACCGACGACTGGGGCGTCCTGTACGACCCGGCCGCCGGGACGGTGACCGTCGACGTGAACGACAACGGCGACTTCACCGACGACACCCCGATGAAGCCGTACAAGAACGGGCAGCAGGTCGGGCACTTCGGTACCGACAACCCCGCCACGGACATCCCGGAGAGCCAGGACTTCGTCGTGGAGATCCGCAAGGACGTCCCGATGGATCCGCTGGGCGGCGACTGGGTCGGCAAGAAGTCCGACTTCGTCAACATCGGCCTCACCGCCGGCGCGCACGGCACCCACGTGGCCGGCATCACCGCCGCCAACGGCATGCTCGGCGGCAAGCACATGAACGGCGCCGCCCCCGGCGCGAAGATCGTGTCGTCCCGGGCCTGCGTCTTCGGCCCCGGCTGCTCCAGCGTCGCGCTCACCGAGGGCATGATCGACCTCGTCGCCAACCGCGGCGTCGACGTCGTCAACATGTCCATCGGCGGTCTGCCCCCGCTGAACGACGGCAACAACGCCCGCGCCGAGCTCTACACCCGGCTCATCGACACCTACGGCGTCCAGCTCGTCATCTCCGCCGGCAACTCCGGCCCGGGCGCCAACACCATCGGCGACCCCGGCCTCGCCGACAAGGTCGTCTCGGTCGGCGCGGGCGTCTCCAAGGAGACCTTCGCCGCCAACTACGGCACCGGTGTGCGCAACAAGTACCAGCTGTTCAACTTCTCCTCGCGCGGACCGCGTGAGGACGGCGGCTTCACCCCGACGATCGTCGCCCCCGGCTCCGCGGTCAGCACCATCCCGGCCTGGATGCCCGGCGCGCCGATCGCCGAGGCGGGCTGGAAGCTGCCCGCCGGGTACGCCATGTACAACGGCACCTCGATGGCGTCCCCGCAGGCCGCGGGCGCGAGCGCGCTGCTGCTGAGCGCCGCCAAGCAGCAGAACATCAAGCTGACGCCCGAGAAGCTGCGCACCGCGCTGACCTCGACGGCCAAGCACATCGAGGGACTTCAGGCGTACGAGGAGGGCCCGGGCCGCATCGACGTCCTCGACGCCTGGAAGGCCGTCAAGGCGGGCGCCACCGCCCACACCTACGCCGTCAAGGCCCCGGTCGACACCGCGCTCGACCAGGCGCTGAAGACGCCGGGCTTCGGCACCGGGCTCTACGACCGCGAGGGCGGCCTGAAGGCCGGGCAGAAGAAGTCGTACGACGTCACGATCACCCGTACGTCCGGCCCGGCCGGCTCGCTCCCGCACACCCTGCGCCTGGCGAACAACAAGGCCCGCACCTTCTCGGTCACCGGCCCGAAGGTCGTCGACCTGCCGCTGAACAAGCCGGTGACCGTCAAGGTCCAGGCGGCCCCCAGGAACGCGGGCATCAAGAGCGCGATCCTCCAGGCCGACGACCCGCGCACGGTCGGCGTCGACCAGCAGATCCTGACGACGGTCGTCGTCTCCACGCCGGTCAGGCACACCTTCACCGCGTCCGGCTCGGTGGAGCGCAACGCCTTCAAGTCGTACTTCGTCACCGTCCCCGAGGGCGCCAAGTCCCTCCAGGTCACGCTCGGCGGCCTGAAGGACGGCAGCCAGACGAAGTTCAGCGCCATCAGCCCGTACGGCGTCACGGCCGCCGACGACGACCCGAAGACGACGGACATCGCCTCCTACGAGGACCCGCTGCCCGGCGTCTGGGAGATCGAGGTCGACGCGCGCCGTACGTCGACCCTGCTGGACAACCCGTACAAGCTGAACGCCACCGTCTACGGCGCCTCCTTCGACCCGGAGGCCGTGACCGTGCCGGAGGCCAAGGTGGGCACGCCGGTCGCCGCCGCCTGGACGGTGACCAACAGGCTGGAGGCCGTCGAGGGCAACCTCAAGGGCGGCGCGCTCGGCTCCTCGAAGACCGGGCGGCCGACCATCGCCGACGGTGAGACGCAGACCAGCAAGATCGAGGTGCCCGAGGGCACGACCTCGCTGGACGTCGCCATCGGCAACGTCTCCGACCTGGGCGCCGACCTCGACCTGAACGTGTACGACGCCGACGGCAAGCTCGTCGGCCAGTCCGCGGACGGCGACGCCGAGGAGTCCGTCTCCGTCGCCGCCCCGGCCGCCGGTACGTACACCGTGGAGGTCGTCGGCTTCGAGGCGCCGTCCGGCAAGACCGCCTACGACTACCGGGACGCGTTCTTCTCTTCCGCGCTCGGCTCGGTCAAGGTCGACGAGTCGGCGCCGGTGAAGCTCGGCACGGGCGACTCGGCGAAGGTCTCGGCGGACGTCACCGTGGCCCGGACCGTGCCCGAGGGACGGCAGCTCTTCGGTGAGGTACGGCTCGTGAACACGCGTGGGACGACCGCGGGTGTGGGCGGGGTGA
>JABFVM010000528.1 GCA_013362785.1 Streptomyces sp.
GCGCGCCGAGGGCCGGATCGTCGCCGAGAAGCGGCCGTACGTCCACTCCGTCGGCCACTGCTCGCGCTGCAAGACCACCATCGAGCCCCGCCTGTCCATGCAGTGGTGGGTCAAGGTCGGCCCGCTCGCCAAGGCCGCCGGCGACGCGGTCCGCGACGGCAAGGTCAAGATCCACCCGCAGGAGATGGAGAAGCGGTACTTCGACTGGGTCGACAACCTCCACGACTGGTGTATTTCCCGCCAGTTGTGGTGGGGGCACCGGATTCCGGTCTGGTACGGCCCCGAGGGTGAGGTCGTCTGCGTCGGTCCGGACGAGGAGCCGCCCAGTGGCGAGGGCTGGCGTCAGGACACCGACGTCCTCGACACCTGGTTCTCCTCCGGCCTGTGGCCCTTCTCCACCCTCGGCTGGCCCGAACAGACCGAGTCGCTCGCGAAGTTCTACCCGAACTCCGTCCTGGTCACCGGCTACGACATCCTCTTCTTCTGGGTCGCCCGGATGATGATGTTCGGCCTGTACGCGATGGACGGCACCCCGCCGTTCCACACCATCGCCCTGCACGGCATGGTCCGCGACCAGTTCGGCAAGAAGATGTCGAAGTCCTTCGGGAATGCCGTCAACCCCCTGGACTGGATGGACAAGTACGGCAGCGACGCCCTCCGGTTCACGCTCGCCCGCGGCGCCAACCCGGGTGTCGACGTCCCGATCGGCGAGGACTGGGTCCAGGGCTCCCGCAACTTCGCCAACAAGATCTGGAACGCGACCCGCTTCGCGCTGATGAACGGCGCGACGGTGGACGGGCCCCTGCCGGACCCGTCGGCGATGTCCTCCACCGACCGCTGGATCCTGTCCCGCCTGAACTCCGTCGTCGCCGAAGTCGACGCGTTCTACGAGGACTTCCAGTTCGCCAAGCTGTCCGACGCCCTCTTCCACTTCGCGTGGGACGAGGTCTTCGACTGGTACGTCGAGCTGTCGAAGACGACGTTCCAGGCGGGCGGCGAGGCGGCCGAGGTCAGCAAGCGCGTCCTCGGTGAGGTCCTCGACGTCACCCTCAAGCTGCTGCACCCGGTGGTCCCGTTCGTCACCGAGACGCTGTGGACCACCCTCACGGGCGGCGAGTCGATCGTGATCGCCGAGTGGCCGAGCGACAGCGGCTTCCGTGACCAGGGCGCGGAGCAGGAGATCGAGTCGCTCCAGTCGGTCATCACCGAGGTCCGCCGCTTCCGCGCCGACCAGGGCCTGCAGCCGGGCCAGCGCGTCCCGGCCCGCCTGACCCTCGACGGCACGGCACTCGCCCCGCACGAGCCGGCCATCCGCCAGCTGCTGCGCCTCCAGCCGGAGGGCGACGCCTTCACGGCGACGGCGACGCTCCCCGTGGCCGGCGCGGAGGTCGCACTCGACCTCTCCGGCGTGATCGACGTCGCGGCCGAGCGCAAGCGCCTCGCGAAGGACCTCGCGGCCGCCGAGAAGGAGAAGTCCCAGGCCACGGCCAAGCTCGGCAACGAGGCCTTCCTGGCGAAGGCTCCCGACAACGTCGTGGACAAGATCCGCGGCCGCCTGGCCAAGGCGGAGGAGGACATCGCCCGCATCGCCACCCAGCTGGAGCGACTGCCGCAGGCGTAGGTGTTCGTACGTGGTTGGGGCCCCCGGTGCCGTGTGAGCGCCGGGGGCTCTGACGTCCCCATGGGGCGCGGGGCTGTTTCGATTTGCGGCTCCGCCGCGTGGGCGCGACCAGCCACAATGGAGCGGCATCCGCCGCACAACACCACGCACCCCACTCCCTGGGCGCACTGTCAGTCCCCGTCCGTAGACTGACCCCGTGAGTGAAAGCGACCCCTTCGACGAGATCATCGCGGAAGAAACCGACCGCGACCCGGATCTCGCGGTCATCGAGGCCGGCAGCCGCACCCTGCGCACCCAGGGCGGCCAGCCCACCGCCGACGTCCCCGCACGCCCCGAGGACCCCGAGGTCGACAAGGCGCTGCGCGAGGTCGAGGCGGAGTTGGCGACGCGCTGGGGCGAGACCAAGCTGGAGCCCTCGGTCAGCCGTATCGCCGCACTCATGGACGTGCTGGGCGACCCGCAGCGGTCGTACCCCTCGATCCACATCACCGGCACCAACGGCAAGACGTCGACGGCCCGCATGATCGAGGCCCTCCTCGGCGGCTTCGAGCTCCGCACCGGCCGCTACACCTCGCCGCACGTCCAGTCGATCACCGAGCGGATCAGCCTGGACGGCGCCCCGATCTCCGCCGAGCGCTTCATCGAGACGTACAACGACATCAAGCCGTACGTCGAGATGATCGACTCCTCGCAGGAGTACCGGCTGTCCTTCTTCGAGGTGCTGACGGGCATGGCGTACGCGGCGTTCGCCGACGCGCCGGTCGACGTCGCCGTCGTGGAGGTCGGGATGGGCGGCTCCTGGGACGCCACCAACGTCATCGACGGTGATGTCGCCGTCGTGACCCCCATAGACCTCGATCACACCGACCGGCTGGGCTCCACTCCGGGTGAGATCGCCACCGAGAAGGCCGGGATCGTCAAGCAGGACGCGACCGTGATCATGGCCCAGCAGCCGGTGGACGCGGCGCAGGTGCTGCTGAAGAAGGCCGTGGAGGTCGACGCCACGGTGGCCCGTGAGGGGCTGGAGTTCGGGGTCGTCGCACGTCAGGTCGCCGTCGGCGGGCAGCTGGTCACGCTGCGCGGTCTGGGCGGTGAGTACCCCGAGGTGTATCTGCCGTTGCACGGCGCGCACCAGGCGCACAACGCCGCCGTCGCCCTCGCCGCGGTGGAGGCGTTCTTCGGCGTCGGCGCCGCGCGGGCCGAGCAGCTGGACATCGACACGATCCGCAAGGCGTTCGCCGCCGTCGCCTCGCCGGGGCGGATGGAGGTCGTACGCCGTTCTCCGACCGTCGTGCTGGACGCCGCGCACAACCCGGCCGGCGCGCGGGTCACCGCCGACGCGATCGGGGAGGCGTTCGACTTCAGCCGGCTGATCGGGGTCGTGGGCGCCAGCGGCGACAAGAACGTACGGGGTCTGCTTGAGGCCTTCGAGCCGATCTTCGCCGAGGTCGTCGTCACGCAGAACTCCACCCAGCGCGCCATGGACGCCGACGAACTCGCCGCCATCGCCGTCGAGGTGTTCGGCGAAGAGCGGGTGCAGGTCGAGCCGCGGCTGCCGGACGCCCTGGAGGCCGCGATCACGCTGGCCGAGGAGGAGGGCGAGTTCGCGGGCGGCGGTGTGCTGGTCACCGGGTCCGTCATCACGGTCGGCGAAGCCCGGCTGCTCCTGCGGAAGGGCTGAGTCCGAAGAATGCGTACGCTCTGTTCCTCGACGCTGATCGGCGAGTTCTTCGTCATCGGCTTCGCCGGTCTGGTCGCCATGAAGGACCCCGACCTGTCCATGGCGCAGGTGTGGACGGTCAGCGGGATCGCGATGTTCCTGTGCGTGCTGCTGTGCGGCCTGGTGACCCGCCCCGGCGGTGTCGCCCTCGGCTGGGCGCTGCAGATCGCGCTGATCGCCTCCGGCTTCATCGTCCCCACGATGTTCGTGCTGGGCGTGATCTTCGCGGCGCTGTGGTGGGCGTCGGTGCATTTCGGAAGAAAGGTCGACGAGGCCAAGGCGCGCTTCGCGGCTCAGGGTGACAAAACCAGCCCGTCCGGCGCTTGAGTACAAGCTGACACTGCGTAACAGGAGCCCGGACACGCCCTGTAACCTCATCCCACCGCACCACCGGCTGTAAGAAGGAGCCCTTCCGTGACCCAGCGCACCCTCGTCCTGCTCAAGCCCGACGCTGTCCGCCGCGGCCTGACCGGCGAGATCATCAGCCGTATCGAGCGCAAGGCCGGCTGGCAGATCACCGCGCTGGAGCTGCGCACCCTGGACCAGGAGACCCTGGAGCAGCACTACGGCGAGCACAAGGGCAAGCCCTTCTACGAGCCGCTGGTGGAGTTCATGGCCTCCGGTCCGGTCGTCGCCCTGATCGTCGAGGGCGAGCGGGTCATCGAGGGGCTGCGCGCCCTGGCCGGTCCGACCGACCCGATCGCCGCCGCGCCCGGCTCCATCCGTGGTGACTACGGTGTGATCGTGCGCGAGAACCTGATCCACGCCTCCGACTCCGAGGAGTCCGCCGAGCGCGAGGTGAAGATCTTCTTCCCGGGTCGCGCGTAGCGCGCAACCGTCGTAAAAACGAGGTGTGGGGGGCCGAAGTTCCGGTATCTGCCGGTAGTCCCCACACCGGTGTGCATATGCGTGGCGATCGAGGGAACGAGTGCCCCCGATGGCCCGTCTCCACAAGCGGGGCGGTTCGTCATCTGCTGACAATGGCGAAGACCCTCCCGCAGTGTTCGCGAAGGCGCGTCTACGATGGAAGCCTTCACGTCACAGCACCCACTTCGCCGACCTGAAAAGCCATCAAAAGCTCCCAGGAAGGCCAGACGAATCCTGATGGGGAACTCAATGTCGTTCATCGGCCGTGACATGGCTGTCGACCTCGGGACCGCCAACACGCTGGTGTACGTCAGGGGTCGCGGGATCGTACTCAACGAGCCGTCCGTCGTCGCGATCAACACCAACACCGGTGGCATCCTCGCGGTCGGCGCCGAAGCGAAGAAGATGATCGGGCGCACGCCCGGCAACATCGTTGCCGTTCGTCCGCTGAAGGACGGCGTGATCGCCGACTTCGAGATCACCGAGCGGATGCTCCGCTACTTCATCCTGAAGATCCACAAGCGGCGGTATCTGGCTCGTCCGCGGGTCGTCGTCTGTGTGCCCTCCGGCATCACGGGCGTCGAGCGCCGCGCCGTCATCGAGGCGTCGTCCCAGGCCGGCGCCCGTCAGGTGCACATCATCGAGGAGCCCATGGCCGCGGCCATCGGCTCCGGCCTGCCGGTCCACGAGGCCACGGGCAACATGGTGGTCGACATCGGCGGCGGCACCACGGAGGTCGCGGTCATCTCCCTCGGCGGCATCGTCACCGCCCAGTCCATCCGCGTCGCGGGCGACGAGCTGGACAATGCGATCATCCAGCACATCAAGAAGGAGTACTCCCTTCTGCTGGGTGAGCGGACGGCCGAGCAGATCAAGATCACGATCGGTTCGGCGTACGATCTCGATTCCGACGAGCACACCGAAATCCGGGGCCGGGATCTCGTCTCCGGGCTGCCGAAGACCGTCGTCATCTCCGCGGCCGAAGTACGCAAGGCCATCGAGGAACCGGTCAACGCGATCGTCGACGCCGTGAAGACGACCCTCGACAAGTGCCCGCCGGAGCTGTCCGGCGACATCATGGACCGAGGAATCGTTCTGACCGGCGGCGGCGCCCTGCTGCGCGGCCTCGACGAGCGGCTGCGCCGCGAGACCGGCATGCCGATCCACATCGCCGAGGACCCGCTGGACAGCGTGGCGCTCGGCTCGGGCAAGTGCGTCGAGGAGTTCGAGGCGTTGCAGCAGGTGCTGGACGCCCAGCCGCGCAGATGACGTAACTCTTCGATTCCGCCGTACGGGATGATCTCCTCTCGTACGGCGGATCGTTGATATAGAGGCATAAGCTCCTCGATGAGCCTCAAAACTTCTCATACAGCTCCGCGTACCAACTCCGTCAACTCCGCCAACTCCGTATACAGAACCCCGCGGGTTTACCGGGGTTTCCCGAATTCCTATGAGGAAGGGCACGGCCGCCGCACGTGAGGGACACACGAGAGAGCCGGCTGCTCCTGGTGCTGCTGATCGCCATCGCGTTCGCGCTGATCACGGTGGACATCCGCGGTGGGGAGGATTCACCGGTCGACGGTGCCCGCCATGCCGCCGCCACGGTGTTCGGCCCGATCGAGGACGGTGTGTCGGCCGCGGTGAACCCGGTCGGCAACGCGGTCGCCGCGATCCGTGACTCCGGTGAGCGCCATGACCGGCTCGCCCGGCTGGAGCAGGAGAACGCCGCCCTCAAGGCGAAGCTCGGCAGTGACGACCGTGACCGCAGCCGACTGAAGCAGCTCGACAAGATGCTGAAGATCGCGGGCAAGGGCCAGTACGGAATCAAGGGCGCCGAGGTCATCGCCATAGGAGCTGCCCAGGGCTTCTCCTGGACGATCACCATCGACGTCGGGGCCAACGACGGCATCAAGCGCGACATGACCGTCCTGAACGGCGACGGACTGGTCGGGCGGGTCACCACCGTCGGCCCCAACACCGCGACCGTGCTGCTCGCCAACGACCCCGACTTCACCGTCGGTACCCGCATGGAGTCCAGCGACGAGCTCGGCTTCGCCTCCGGCCAGGGCGACCGGCCGCTGCGCGTCGAACTCCTCAACGGCAAGGCCGAGGTGAAGAAGGGCGACCGTCTCGTCACCTTCGGCTCGCAGGCCGACAAGCCGTTCGTGCCCGGCGTCCCGGTCGGCGTCGTCTCGCGTGTCGACCCGTCCGGCGGCAACCTGACCCGCACCCTGTACGTCACGCCGTACGTCGGCTTCAGCAAGCTCGACATCGTCGGCGTCGTCGTCCAGGCCCCCGAGCACGACCCGCGCAACACGGTGCTCCCGGACAAGCCCAAGCCGACCCCGAGGCCGACCGTGACGGTGACCGTCACCCCGGGCGCCGAGCCCCCGGGCGACGGCCAGGAGCAGCCACAGGCCGACGGTCAGAACCAGCCTCAGGCGGACGGTCAGAACGAGCCTCAGGTGGATGGTCAGTACCAACCCTCGGCCGACGCCCAGAACCAGTACGAGCAAGAGCAGTAGGAGCTGAAGCCCCATGCGCGTCAACCGAATCCTGCTCTCGTCCTCCCTGGTCGTCGTCGCCCTGGTCCTTCAGGTGAGCGTCCTCTCCCGCCTCCACCTGCCGGGCGCCGTACCCGACCTGCTGCTCCTCACCGTGCTGGGCCTCGCCATGGTCTACGGCCATGTCGGCGGCGCCCTCGTCGGCTTCGGCGCCGGCCTGCTCGCCGACCTCGCCCCGCCCGCCGATCATGCCGCCGGCCGCTATGCGCTGGTGCTCTGTGTGATCGGCTATCTCGCCGGGCTCATCAAGCCGGAGAGCGGCCGGCTGAAGTCGGCCACCGGGCCGATGGTGGTCGTGGTCGTCGCCGCGATCAGCGCG
>JABFVM010000495.1 GCA_013362785.1 Streptomyces sp.
TCGGCACCCTGGAGAACCTCACCTCACGGCTGCCGCTCTCCTTCATCCACAGCTTCATCAGCCAGTCCCTGATCAGCCCCGACACCGCCTTCTGGGAGCTGGTCGGCGGCACGGCGACCCTGCCGGACGCGCTGCTCAAGCAGGTCGCCGACGTCCTGCGCCTCGACCGGCGCGCGACCCACATCGAGTACTGGGCCCCCGGCCGCCCCGGCGCCGACGACACCTCCCACGTCGACGCCAAGGGCCCGCACGTCTGGATCGACACCGTCTCCGAGGGGCGCGACGGCAAGGTCGTGCGCGAGCAGTTCACCGGGGACCTCGCGATCGTCACCGTGCCGTTCTCGGGGCTCAGGCAGGCGCAGGTCAGCCCGCTGATGTCGTACAAGAAGCGGCGTGCGGTCGCCGAGCTGCACTACGACAGCGCGACCAAGGTGCTGCTCGAATTCGGGCTGCGCTGGTGGCAGTTCACCGAGGCCGACTGGAAGCGCGAGCTCGACGCCGTACGACCCGGGCTCTACGACGACTACCGCAAGGGCAGGGCGCCGGCCGACGGCAGCCTCCTCGGCGCCCACCCCTCCGTCCCGGACGGCCACATCAGCGACGCGCAGCGCGCCCACTACGCCGCCAACCGCTGGGCCACCCGCGACCAGCCCGAGGCGGCGCACATCGTCGGCGGCGGCTCGGTGTCCGACAACTCCAACCGCTTCATGATCAACCCCTCCCACCCCATCGGGGGCAGCAAGGGCGGCGTCGTCCTCGCCTCCTACAGCTGGGCCGACGACGCCTCCCGCTGGGACTCCCTCGACGAGGACGCCCGCTACCCGCACGCGCTGCGGGGCCTGCAACAGGTCTACGGCCAGCGCGTCGAGGTCTTCTACACCGGGGCCGGGCGGACGCAGAGCTGGCTGCGGGATCCGTACGCGTACGGGGAGGCGTCCGTGCTGCTGCCCGGCCAGCACACCGAGCTGCTGGAAGCCATCCGCACGCCCGAGGGGCCGTTGCACTTCGCCGGGGACCATACGTCGGTGAAGCCGTCGTGGATCGAGGGCGCCCTTGAGTCGGGGGTGCGGGCGGCCCTTGAGGTGCACGGGGACTGAGACGCCGTAGGCCCGGCCTCATGGGCCGGTGCCCTGCGGAAGGGGCTGTTCCGTCCAGATCACCTTGCCGTCGGCGGTGTAGCGCGTGCCCCACCGCTCGGCGAACTGGGCCACCAGGAACAGCCCCCGGCCACCCTCGTCCGTCGTGGCCGCGCTGCGCAGATGCGGGGCGGTGCTGCTGCCGTCGGAGACCTCGCAGATCAGGGCGCGGTCGCGGATCAGACGGACGTGGATGGGGCCGGTGGCGTGGCGCAGGGCGTTGGTGACCAGCTCACTGAGGATCAGCTCGGTCGTGAACGCCTCGTCCGCCAGCTTCCAGTCCTCCAGGGTCCGCGCCGCCACCGCGCGGACCCGGGCCACGGCCGAGGGATCGGCCGGCACATCCCAGTCCGCCGTGCGGTCGGCGGGGAGCCGCCGCGTCCGGGCGACCACGAGGGCGACGTCGTCACGCGGCCGCTCGGGCAGCAGCGCCCCCAGTACCGCCTTGCAGGTCTCCTCCGGCGTCCGGCCCCGCGTCGGCGGGGCCGCGGCGAGCGCCCCGCGCAGCAGCTCCAGACCCTCGTCGATGTCCCGGCCCTGGTCCTCGACCAGCCCGTCCGTGTACAGCACCAGACCGGAGCCCTCGGACAGCCGCAGCTCCGTCGCCTCGAACGGCAGGCTGCCGCCCAGGCCCAGCGGCGGGCCGCCGGCGACGGCGGGGAACTCGACGACGCCGTCGGGGTGGACGAGGGCCGGTTCGAGGTGGCCGGCGCGGGAGAGGGTGCACAGTCCGGAGGACGGGTCGTACACCGCGTACAGACAGGTCGCCCCGGTGACCGGCGCGGCCTCGCCGTCGCCCTCGTCCTGGTCGATGCGGACCACCAACTCGTCCAGATGGCCGAGGAGTTCGTCGGGCGGGATGTCCAGGGTGGAGAAGTTGTGGACCGCCGTGCGCAGACGTCCCATGGTGGCCGCCGCGTGCAGCCCGTGCCCCACGACGTCCCCCACCACCAGCGCCACCCGCGCGCCCGGCAGCGGGATGACGTCGAACCAGTCCCCGCCGACCCCGCCCTGCGCCGCGTGCGCCGGCATATAGCGGTAGGCGACGTCCAGGGCGCTCTGGCAGGGCAGGGCCCGCGGCAGCAGACTGCGCTGGAGCGTGATCGACAGGGTGTGCTCGCGGGTGTAGCGGCGGGCGTTGTCGATGCTGAGGGCGGCCCGCGCCACCAGCTCCTCGGCGAGCGAGACGTCCTCCCGCTCGAAGGGTTCGGGCCGGTCGGCGCGCCAGAACGTGGCCATGCCCATGATCACGCCGCGGGCGCGCAGCGGGACCGTGAGCATCGTGTGGATGCCGAAGTCGACGATCCTGCGGGCGTTGTCGGGATTCTGCACCTGCCAGCCGGAGAAGGTCGACATGTCCGTCTCCAGCACCGACTCACCGGTGCCGAAGCCGAAGGCCTGCGGGCTGTCCGGGGCGAAGTGGATCAGCTTGCCGAGCGGGTACAGCGGGCTGCCCTCCCGTACGCCCCGCAAGGCGACCCGGCGCATGTCGGTACGGCCCTCCTTCGGCTCCTCGCCGCGCAGCACCGGATCCGCCAGATCGACGGAGACGAAGTCGGCGAACCGCGGCACCGCGAACTCGGCCAGCTCCTGCGAGGTGCGGGTGACGTCGAGCGTGGTGCCGATCTCAAGACCCGCGTCGTACAGCAGCTTCAGCCGCTCCTGCGCCACGTCCGCCCGGCCGGTCATGGTGCGCAGCTCGGTGGTGTCCCGCAGCGTCGCCACACTGCCGGGCGGCCCGCCCTCACGGTCGGTCGAGCGCTGGCTCACGGCCAGCAGCCTGCCCTGCGCGGGGTGGACCTCGTCGGTGGCGTCCCGCCCGGAGGAGAACAGCTGGGCGAGGTCGCGCCCGATGCCCAGATCGCGGCAGGGCCGCCCCTCCGCGTCCGGGGCCAGTCCGAGCAGCCGGCGCGCCTCGTCGTTGGCCAGGGCCAGACGCCGCTGGTCGTCGAGGATCAGTACGCCCTCGCGCACGGAGTGCAGGACGGCGTCGTGATGCTCGTACATCCGTGTCATCTCTTCGGGCCCCAGCCCGTGCGTCTGCCGCAGCAACCGCCGGCTGACCAGGGCGGTGCCGCCGGTGGCGAGGGCCAGCGCGGCCGCCGCCGAGCCGAGCAGCATCGGCAGCTGGTTGTCCACGGTGCCGCCCACGCTGGCCAGCGTCACCCCGGCGGCCACCAGGCCGACGACCTTGCCGTCGTCGTCCTTGACGGGGACCACGGCCCGCACGGACGGCCCGAGGGTTCCGGTGTACGTCTCCCGTACGACCCCGCCCGCCGCGGCCGGTGCGATGGTGCCGACGAAGTGCTTGCCGATCTGCTTCGGGTTGGGGTGCGTGTAACGGATCCCGTCCTTGGTCATCACGACGACGAAGTCCACGTCGGTGGCCTCGCGCGCCGCCTCGGCACGCGGCTGCAGCACCGAGGACGGATCGGGGCTGCCCAGCGCGTCGACCACGCCGGGTGAGTGCGCGAAGGACTCTGCCACCGCGAGGGAGCGGTTGCGGGCCTCCCGCTCGGTGTCGTTGCGGACCTGCAGTACCAGGGCCACCACCGCGGCGACGACGAGGAGCACGACGATCGCCGCCTGCAGCACGAAGACCTGCCGGGCGACGGTACGCGCGCTCAACAGGGAGCGCAGGCGGCCGAGGAATCCGGCCATGCTCTATTTCTAACACCGTTCGGTGGGGTCAGCATGGGGTTCGGTGGAGCTCACGCGGCGGAGCCGCATGTCGACTCAGCCCCGTGCCCTTCGGGCGTTGCCGGTGCCTGCGGCGGCAGGTGCAGGAGGAGCAGGGCCGCGTCGTCGTGCAGGCGGCCGCCGACGTGGGTCAGGAGTTCGTCGTGCAGGGCGGTGACGGTGTCGGCCGGTTCGCCGCAGGTGTGGCGGGCCAGGCCCTCGGCGAGCGGGTAGAACTCGCGGTCGTGGTTGCGGGCCTCGGTGACGCCGTCGGTGTACAGCAGCAGCTGGTCGCCGTCGGCGAAGGGCAGCACCTGCAGTGCGGGCGTCTCCCCCGAGAGGGTGCGCAGACCGAGGGGCGGGGCCGGACGGTCCGGCTCGACCGGTACGACGACGGAGTCGCGCACCAGCAGCGGCGGCGCGTGGCCGCAGTTGACCACCTCCAGCTGGCCTTCGCGCGGGTAGCCGGCGACCACGGCGGTGACGAAGTCGTCGCTGCCCAGGTTGCGTGCCAGGCTCCGCTCGATACGGGCGACGACGTCCAGGAGGTCGGGCTCGTCGTAGGCGGCCTCCCGGAACACCCCGAGCACCAGGGCGGCGGTCCCCACGGCCGGCAGCCCCTTGCCGCGCACGTCGCCGACGATCAGCCGTACCCCGTACGGCGTGGACACCAGGGCGTAGAGGTCGCCGCCGATCCGGGCCTCGGCCGCCGCGGCGCTGTAGCGGACGGCCACCCGGAACGGGCCGACCGTCGCCGGTATGGGCTGCAGCAGCGCGTGCTGGGCGGCCTCGGCGACGGACCGGACGGCCGCCAGCACCCGCTCGCGCCGCCCGCGCAGGGCGCTGGTGAGGGCGCAGGCCAGGGTGACCACCAGCAGGGCGGACAGCGCGACCGCCAGCTGGCTGTCCGGGGCGCCGCCGCGGATACCGAGGGTCACGCTCATGGCGGCGGCGAGCAGCCCCACGCACAGGACGCTGCGCGGTCCGCAGTTGGTGGCGGCGAGCGCGGGGCCGGTCGCGAGCAGCGGCACCCAGGTCATCCCCGTGCCGCCGACGAGATCGACGAGCACGAGGGCGGAGACGATCAGGATGGGCAGTACGGGCACGGCGGCGACCAGCCGCCTCGGCCAGTGGTCGTCACCGCGGTGGGGGGCCATGCTCATGTCTAGTCCGCTGTCCTCACCTTGTGGGGGGCCATGCGCCCGTGAAATGTCCGGTTTATTCAGGAAATCGTTTTGACCCCGGACAGGACAAGGACAGCGTTTTCAGATAGTGAGCGAGAGGCCCCGGGTCACCCGGTCGGCGGCGGGGATCAGCCGCGCCCTGACCTCCTCCAGACGCGCCCTGACCTCCTCCAGATGCGAGCGCCGGCCGGCCCGCAGCGAGACGCCGAGCGAGCCGAGAGTGGAGCCGGCGTAGACGGGCACCGCCACGCACACCGTGCCCAGCGAGTACTCCTCCATGTCCGTCACGGCCGGCGCCAGGGGTGAGGATTCGAGGCGCCGCAGCAGCTCGGGGGTGTCGGTGATCGTCCTCGGCGTGAGGTCGGAGAGCGTGTGCCGGGACAGGTACTCCTTGCGCGCCTCCTCGTCCAGCTCACGCAGCACCGACTTGCCCAGCGCCGTGGCGTGCCCCGCGTCCTCGAACCCCACCCACAGGTCGACCCGGGGAGCACGCGGGCCGTCGACGATCTCCGCGACCCGGATCTCCCCCTCCTCGTAGAAGGTGAGGTAGGCGGCGGACGACAGCTCGTCGCGCAGCGCGGCGAGCGTGGGGCGGATCCGGCTGAGCAGCGCCTGGGTCCGGCCCGCCGTGTGCAGCGTCTGGAGCCGCTCGCCCAGGATGAACCCGCCGTCGGCGAGCTTGCGCACATAGCCGTCGTGGACCAGCGTGCGCAGCAGGTGGTACGCCGTGGCCAGCGGCAGGTCCGTCTCCCGGGCCAGCTGCTTCGCCGGGGCACCGTTCTCGTGCGCGCTCACTGCCTCCAGCAGACGAAAGGCCCGCTGCACCGAGTTGATCAGCGTAGGGCCGCTGTCAGCACCCATAGGAACAGGGTGCTCCGGGCGTACCGAAGGAGCAACTAAAGAACCCGCGCCACGAGCAGCGCCACGTCGTCGTGGTCGTCGGGATGGCGCAGGCCGTACAGCAGCAGGTCGCAGGTCTCCTCCAGCGGGCGGCGGGGTTCGTCGAGGAAGCCGAGAAGGACGTTCAGCCGGTCGTCGATGGAGTGCTGGCGGGTCTCGACCAGACCGTCGGTGTAGAGGACCAGCAGATCGCCGGGGCCGAGCTCGACCGTGGTCGTCTCGAAGGGGATGCCGCCGACGCCGAGGGGGGCTCCGGCGGGCAGTTCGAGCAGCTCGGGCGGGCGGTCGGGGCGGGCCAGCGCGGGCGGCATGTGTCCGGCGTTGGCGATGAGACACCGCCCGGTGCCGGGGTCGTACACGGCGTACAGGCAGGTGACGATGTAGTGCTCCAGATCGCAGGTGATCTTGTCCAGGTGCTGGAGCACGGCGCCCGGTTCGAGGTCGAGGTCCGCGTACGCGCAGGTGGCGGTGCGCAGCCGGCCCATGGTGGCGGCGGCGTCGATGCCGTTGCCCATGACGTCGCCGACGACCAGGGCGGTCTTGTCCTCGGTCAGCGGCAGCACGTCGTACCAGTCGCCGCCGACCTCGCTGGTGGCCTGCGCGGGCTGGTAGCGGGAGGCCAGCTCCAGACCGGTGTGGTGCGGCGGGTGGTCGGGCAGCAGACTGCGCTGGAGGGTGAGGGCGGTGTTGCGCACGCTCTGGAACCAGCGGGCGTTGTCGATGGCCACGGCGGCCCGGCTGGCCAGCTCGCTCGCCAGGACCACGTCGTCCTCGTCGAACGGCGCCGGATTACGGGTCCGCTTGAGGTCCAGCGCGCCGAGCACCTCGCCGTGCGCGATCAACGGCACCGCCAGATACGAGTGCACACCGGCCCGGGCCAGCAGGGAGGTGGCCTCCGCGTCCCGGGCGATGCGCGGCAGATCGTGCTCGCCGACATGGCGCACCAGCACCGGCCGCGCCGTGTGGACGCACAGGGTGACCAGCCGGTCGCCCTCGTACGAGGCCAGGTCACCGGGCGGATCCGCGGCACGCAGGGCCACGCTGGGGTGGGACGCCTTCAGGGCGAGGGCGCGGAAGAGTTCGGGGCCGTTGTCGGGCTGGCGCATCCGGCGGCAGGCCAGGGCGGAGTCCAGGACGTCCACGGCGACCACGTCGGCCAGCTCCGGGGCGGCGATGTCGGCCAGTTCACGGGCGGTCTGCTCCACCTCCAGCGTGGTGCCGACCCGGGTGGAGGCATCGGCGACGAGGGCGAGACGCCGCCGGGCCCGGTCGGCCTCGGCGGCCGCGCGGTGCCGCTCGGTGACATCGACGAACGAGATGGCCGCGCCCAGGGTCCGGCCGCCGGGATCCTCCAGCCGGTAGAAGGACAGCGACCAGGCGTGCTCGTGCTCGGGGTCGGCCGGCGGGCGGCCCACGTGGTACTGGTCGATCAGCGGGGTGCCGGTGGTGAGTACCTGGCGCAGGGCCGACTCGATCGTGTCGATGTCGGGCAGCGGCAGCGTCTCCCGCAGCCGACGGCCGATGTGGTCCTCGGCCGGGGTGGCGTCTATCCGCTCCAGTGCCGGGTTGACCAGCAGATAGTGCAGGTCGGGGTCGAGCAGGGCGATGCCGATCGGGGACTGGTTGATCAGCCGCTCGCACAGCGCCAGGTCGGTCTCCACACGCTGGAGCAGGGAGTGGTCGGCGGCGATGCCGAGCGCGTACACGTCCCCGAGGTCGTCCAGCAGCCGCATGTTGCGGAACTCCGTCAGCCGGGTGCTGCCGTCCTTGTGCCGCACGGGGAAGGCACCGGCCCAGCTCCGGCCGGTCTCCAGCACCTCCGTGAACAGCTTCGCCACGGCCGGCAGGTGCTCGGGGTGGATGAACAGCCGCGCCGCGTACGTGCCGAGCGCCTCCTCGGACGTATAGCCGAAGAGATCCTCGGCCTGTGGGGTCCAGAACACGATGCGCCCGGCGGCATCGACGACCACCGCGGCCACGCTCAGCATGTCCAGCAGGCCGGTCGGGCGGGGCGGCTCCGGGCCGTACCCGCCGCCGTCGGACTGGAAGGATTCGGATTCGGCTGTCATCCCAGCTCCTCCGCCACCGGCCCGGGCTCGCCTGCCACCGGCCGACCGGGCCCGCCGGCCTCGGCCACGACCGGGTACCACGGCTGCGAGAACCGGCACCTCCATGCTCTCTCCGCTCCCGCGGCTTGCCCAGTGAAGAGGCCGGAGTGGGCCGCAGGGGAGGGCGAGGCGGTCGTCGGCCCGTGCGCATCCGGCGTACTAGCAGGAACATGGTCGTGTACGGGACGGGACCCATGGACGCTGCGTGAGGACCCATGGATGCTCCGCGAGAGGAACCGGACGCGCCCACGTCCGCGGGACCGGGTGCGCTCTTCGACGCGTCCTCCGACGCGGCGGCGGTGCTGTCCGCGCACGGAATCGTGCTCGGCTGGACCCGGGCCGCGGAGGAACTGCTCGGCCGCCCGGCGTCGGAGACGGTCGGCGGGCCGGCCGCCGGACTGCTGGCGATGCCCGGCGATCCGGTGCGGGTGGCCGGGGTCGCCGAGCGCTGCCGGGCCGGCATGGGGTGGAGCGGGCTCATTCCGCTACGGCACGCCGACGGCCGCCGTATCGACGTGGACCTGCGGGTCTCCGCGTCCTTCCGGATCGGCCCGGACGAGTGTTTCCTGATCTCGGCGCGCGAGCGGCGCCCGCAGTGGACGGTGGGCCAGTCCGTCCTGGACGGCTTCCTGACCCGCTCGCCGGTCGGCATGGCCGTGATGGACACGCAACTGCGCTACGTCTGGCTGAACGACACCCTGGAGCGGTTCGGCGGTGTGCCCCGTGAGCAGCGGCTGGGGCGGCGGCTGAGCGAACTGCTGCCCGGCCTGCAGGCGGAGACCATCGAGGGCCTGATGCGCAAGGTCCTCGACACCGGCGTCCCCGTCACCGACTACGAGTACGAGGGCTGGAGCTGGGCCGATCCGCACCGCCGGCACGCCTACTCCACGTCGTTCTTCCCCCTGGTGGACCCGGACGACTCGGTCACCGGGGTCTGCTACATGGTCCTGGACGTCACCGAGCGGTGGAACGCCCGCCAGCTGCTGGCGCTGGTCAACGAGGCCGGCACCCGGATCGGCACCACCCTGGACGTCATGCGGACGGCCCAGGAACTCGCCGACTTCGCCGTGCCCCGCTTCGCGGACTTCGTCGTCGTGGATCTGCTGGAGCCCGTGCTCAGCACCGAGGGACACGGAGCGTGGCTCACCGACGCGGGCCCGGCCCCCGCCAAGCCGGTGATGCGCCGGGCCGGCATGAACTCCGTGCGCGAGGGCGTCCCCGAGGCCGTGGCCCAGATCGGGGACCGGGTGGACTTCGTGCCGCCGCCGCACGACGCACACCTCCTCATCGACGGCGAGCCGATCCTCATCCCGGTCCTGGATCCGTCGGACGAGATGTGGGCCACCGAACAGCCCGCCCGAGCGGCCAGCATGCGCCAGTTCGGCCTGCACTCCCTCATCTCGGTCCCGATGCGGGCCCGCAACACCGCCCTGGGCCTCACCACCTTCGTACGGTCGCTCAATCCCGTGTCCTTCCAGCCCGACGACGTCCTGGTCGCCCGGGAACTCGTCGCCCGCGCCGCGCTGTGCGTCGACAACGCCCGCCGCTACACCCGGGAACACACGGCCGCGGTCACCCTGCAACGCAGTCTGCTGCCGCAGGCCCTGACCGGCGGTACGGCCCTTGAGGTGGCCTCCTCCTATCTGCCGGCGGACCCGACGGGCGGGGTCGGCGGCGACTGGTTCGACGTGATCCCGCTGTCCGGCGCCCGGGTCGGCCTGGTCGTCGGCGACGTCGTCGGCCACGGCATCACCGCGGCCGCGGCCATGGGCCGGCTGCGCACCGCCGTACAGACCCTCGCCGACATGGAGATGCCGCCCGACGAACTGCTGGCCCACCTCGACGACCTGGTGCTCCGGCTCAGCGAGGAGCAGCCCGAAGACGAGGGTGCCCAGGCAGGCGAGGGCGTCGACGGAGCGGGCGGGGCCGGGGCGGCCCACCAGAGCGCGACCGCCTTCCTCGGCGCCACCTGCCTGTACGCCGTCTACGACCCGGTCACCCGGCGCTGCGCCATGGCCCGCGCCGGACACCCGCCGCCGGTCGTCGTCGCCCCCGACGGGCAGGTCTCCTTCCCCGAACCCCCGGCCGGACCGCCGCTCGGGCTGGGCGGGATGGCGTTCGAGGCCACCGAGTTCGAGCTCGCCGAGAACAGCCTGTTCGGCCTCTACACCGACGGCCTCGTCGAGTCGGCCGACGGCGACATCGAGCGGGGCATGGCCCGACTGGGCGAACTGCTGTCCCGGCGCGAACCCGACCTCGGCGCCCTGTGCACCTCCGCGGTGCGCGAGCTCGTGCGGGTGCCGCAGCCCGACGACATCGCCCTGCTCCTGACCCGCACGCACGCGCTCGGCGCCGAACACGTCGTCTCCTGGGACGTGCCCGTGGACCCGGCCGCCGTCGCCGACGTCCGGGCCCGGGCGACCCGCCAGGTCACGGACTGGGGCTTCGGGGAGCTGGCCATGACGACCGAGCTGATCGTCAGCGAGCTGGTCACCAACGCGATCCGCTACGCCGAACCCCCCATCCGGCTACGCCTCCTCCGCGACTCCCGCCTGACCTGCGAGGTCGCCGACGCCAGCAGCACCGCTCCGCGACTGCGGCATGCCCGGAGCATGGACGAGGGGGGCCGGGGGCTGTTTCTGGTGGCCCAGCTGTCCCATCGGTGGGGGGCGCGGTACACGGCCGACGGGAAGATCATCTGGGCCGAACAGGAGATTCCGTGAGGCTGCGGCGGACGGCTGGTCGCCCAAGAGGTCGGGTGGTCGGGGTGGTTGTGCGGCTGCGGCTGCGGCTGCGGGTGTGGGTGCGGGTGCGGGATGTGGGTGGTTGCTCGCGCAGTTCCCCGCGCCTCTGAGGTCGGTGATCAACCGGGCGCCCTCGCGGGCCAGCGCCCCGGCCGTTCCCGGCCGCGCCGTCGGCCTCTCGGCAGCGGTACCGGGTCCACCCCCGTGACCACCGTGTTGGAGACGGAACCGATGCCCTCCACGGTGAGCGTGACGGTGTCACCCGGCTTCAGCGGCGGAGGGTCCTGGCGGCCGCGCACACCCCATAGCTCGGCCAGACAGCCGCCGTTGCCGCAGGTGCCGGAGCCGAGGACGTCTCCGGGACGCACCCAGGTCCCGCGTGAGGCGTAGGCGACCATCTCCTCGAAGGTCCAGCTCATGTGGGACAGCAGGTCCTCGCCGACCACCTCGCCGTTCACCGCGGCGGTGAGCGCCAGCCGCAGGAAACCGTCGGCGTCCCGGTACGGCTCCAGCTCGTCCGCGGTGACGAGGTACGGGCCGAGTGTGGTGGCGGTGTCCTTGCCCTTGCACGGGCCGAGGCCCACCCGCATCTCCGCCGACTGGAGGTCACGGGCGGACCAGTCGTTGAGGATCGTGTAGCCGAGGATGTGGTCGCGGGCCTGCTCCGGCGTGAGGTCGCGGCCCTCGCGGCCGATGACGGCGGCCACCTCCAGCTCGAAGTCGAGCACGGCCGACCCCGGCGGCACCGGGATGTCGTCGTGCGGGCCGTACACCGCGTAGGGGTTGGTGAAGTAGAAGGTCGGGGCCGCGTACCAGGCTTCCGGCACTCCCGCCGCCCCGTCCACGGAGCGGCGTACGCCCTCCACGTGCTCCTCGAAGGTGACGAAGTCCCGCACGGTGGGCGGCTGGAGCGGCGGCAGCAGGCGTACGTCCGACAGCGGGACGGCGTCCCCCACCGGGCGGGTGTCGATGGCGTTCAGCGGTGAAGTGCCGTCCGGGAGGCACCGGACGACGGTGTCGTCCACGACTCCGCACTGACGGCGTCCCTCGTACAGGTAAGTGGCGATGCGCAACGGTCGGCGCCCCTTACACCGGCGGGGCGACGAAGACGCCGCGGTCGACGTCGTTGAACGACTCCTTGGCGACGAGCTCGTTCATCGGGTTCGCCGTGCCCCACTGGTCGGTGACCTCGGGCCGGGAGAAGTCGTAGACGTGCGGGTGCCAGGTGTCCTCGTCGAGTTCCTCCAGCTCGGTGGTGTACTCGACGGTGTTGCCGTGCGGGTCCAGGAAGTACGTGAAGGTGTTGTCCCCGGCCATGTGGCGCCCGGGACCCCAGATCTTCCGTATGCCGGCCCGCATCACCCGGCCGGAGCCGCGCATGTACTCGTCCAGGCCGCGCATCTCGAAGGAGATGTGGTGCAGGGAGGTGTGCGGGCACTGGGCGATGGCCATCGAGTGGTGCTGGTTGCTGATCCGCATGAAGTGCATGACCTCGCCCATGTGCGGCGAACTGAGCGTGTCGGAGAGGCGGAAGCCGAGGTGGGTCTCGTACCACTCGCGGGTCTTGTTCAGGTCGGGGGAGTTGAGCACCACGTGCGACAGACGGACCGGGATCGCCTCCTTCTCCTCGATCCGTCGGTGCTGCCGGGCCGCCACGTCCGCGGAGACCTCGACGGTGCGGCCGTCGCCGTCGAAGAAGCGGAAGCCGTAGCCGCCGCCGGGGGTGTCGACCTTCCCGGGCTGTGAGATCAACTGCACGCCCTGGGAGAGGAGTTGCTCGGCGAGCGCGTCCACGTCGGCCGGGCTGCCCGCGCCGTAGGAGACCAGGTCGAGACGCTTCTCGTCGGCCTTGCGGAGCCGTACGACGTACTGCTCGGGGCTGCCCTCGGCGGCCAGGAACGAGATGCCGGAGTCCTCGGCGACCTTGGTCAGGCCCCAGACGCCGGAGTAGAAGTCGAGTTGCCTGTCGTAGTCGGGTACGGCGAGGTCGACGTGCCGCAGATGGGTGAGCAGACGGGTGCTCGTGGGAGCTGTGGGGGCCATGGGGGTTCCTCCTCAGGCGAGGTTCAGCAGGGCGGCGGCGTTGCCGCCCCGCACCGCGTGGAAGTCGTGGTCGGGCAGACCGGCCGCGCGCAGGGCGCCCAGCGGGTCGTCGGTGCCCATGTCGAAGGGGAAGTCGGAGCCGAGCAGGACGCGGTCGGCACCGGCGGCACGGATCAGCTCCCGCAGGACGTACGGGTCGTGGACGAGGGAGTCGAAGTAGAGCTGTCCCAGATAGCTGCTGGGCTCCCGGGCGCACACCCGCGCGTCGGGGCGGGCGCGCCAGGCGTGGTCGGAGCGGCCGATGTGGGTGGGGAGGTAGCCGCCCCCGTGCGCGGCCACCAGCTTCAGGTCCGGATGGCGGTCCAGAACACCGGAGAAGATCAGATGGGAGAGCGCGACGGCGTTCTCGGTGGGCTGGCCGACGGTGTTGGACAGGTACCACCGGTCCAGCCGCCCGTCGAGGGTGCAGCCGAACGGGTGCAGGAAGACCAGGGCGCCGCTCTCCTCCGCGCGGGCCCAGAAGGACGCGAGTCGCGGGTCGGAGAGCTCCACCTCCCGTGCCCCGTCCGGGCCCGGCGCGTGCGAGGAGATCTCGACTCCCCGGAGGCCCTGGTCGAGCGCGTGGTCGAGCAGTCGCACCGCGAGGCCGGGGTGCTGGAGGGGGACCAGTCCGAGGCCGTGCAGCCGGTCGGGGGCCTTGGCGCAGTGCGCGGCGGTGCCCTCGTTCGCCAACTGGCAGATGGTGTTGGCCAGTTGAGGGCCGGCCCAGTAGTGGTAGTGGCCCGGCGAAGGGCTCACCAGCTGTACGTCCACGCCGGCCTCGTCCATCGCCGCCAGACGCACGGCCACGTCCGTCAGCCTCGGCACCCGCGCACCCACCATCGGGCCGTTCACGGCGAGGGCCGCCGGCCCGTTGCGGCGGGCGTCGAGGTCACGGGCCTCGGCGAGCCCGGGGTGACCGGCGACGGCCTCCTCGATCTCCGGGAGCAGGAGGTGGGCGTGGACGTCGATCGTCGGAGTCGGCAGGGGCTCGGTCACAAGGTCGCTCACGTGCCCGGTCAGGTGCCCGGTCAGGTGCCCGGTCATGTGCCTGGTCATGTGCTCGGTCACGGACGCTCCTTGAGGGCGTTCAGCGTGCGGCCGACCAGCCCCGCGACATCGGCGTCGCGTACGCGGTCCAGCTGCCACTGGCCGATCTGCACCGACGCCTCGACGACCCTGCGCACCCGCGGGGCCCGGCGGTCGTAGTACGCCTGGAGCAGTTCGTCGTCCCACTCCCGGCCGCAGGTCAGCAGCTCGGCTAGGACGAGGGCGTCCTCCAGGGACATCGCCGCGCCCTGGGCCAGCGTGGGCGGGCAGCAGTGGGCGGCGTCGCCGATCAGCACGACCCGGCCCCGGTGCCAGGAGTCCTCGACCAGCAGGCGGTCGAACCAGGTGTAGTTGACCTTCGCCGGGTCGGTGATGTGCTCGGTGATCTCCGGCCAGACCCCGCCGTAGCCGCGCGCGAGGCGGCGCATCTCGCCGGCGTAGTCGGCCGGGTCGATCGAGGCGCGGTCCCGGCACGCCTCCACGACATACGCGTAGATGGTGTTCTCGCTGGTGGGGGTGTACCCCGCGATGTAGGCGGGGCCGCCGTAGGCGAGGTCGGTGCGGGTCACGCCCTCGGGCCGTGGGACGGCGATACGCCAGATGGCCATGCCGGTGGGCTCGGGTTCGGCGGTGATGCCGATCGCGGCGCGGGTGGCGGAGTTCAGGCCGTCGGCGGCGATCACCAGGTCGTAGCGGCCCTCGGTGCCGTCGCTGAAACGCACCGAGACACCGTCGGCGTCCTGGTCCAGCGACTCGGCCGTGGTGCCGAGCCGGACCCGCGCCCCGGAGGCGCGGACGGCCTCGATGAGGATCTGCTGCAACCTGGGCCGCTGCATACCGAGGGTGGCGGGCAGGTCGGGACCACCCGTCCGGATGTCCTCGGCGACGAACAGCACGGTGCCGTCCGGAGCGGTCACACCCAGCGAACCGAAGGCACAGCCGGAGGCGGCCGTCTCCTCCCACACCCCCAGTTCGCGCAGGACCCGCAGGGCGTTGCCCTGAAGGGTGATGCCGGAACCGGTCGTGGCGTTCCAGTCGGGCCTGGCCTCGATCAGGTCGACGGCGATGCCGGCGCGGCGCAGCAGGACGGTGACGGCGTTGCCGGAGGCGCCCCCGCCGATGACAAGGACGGTGGGCGTACCCCCGGCCGGAGGCTGGGGGAGGGTGCGGCTGTCGGTCATGTCGGGGTCCCTCCCGGGGTGGGGCCGCACGGCAACGGGCGGCTGGGGATGCAGGGCGTGGGGATGGGGGGTGCGGCGGTGGTCGTACGGGCGGCGGTTCGCCCGCATGGGTGCGGGCGGGACGCTCCGAGTGCGGGCCGGACGGTTCCGGCGGATACTCGAAGTCGGTGGTGTGAGGGGCCACCCGGCAGTGAGCGGACTGACGGGTGGCCAGGGGGCCGGACACACCGCGGGGGTTTGCCGGAAGGGGCTGCGGACCCTGCTCGACGGCGAGCTACTTGACGGCGATCGGGTTGACGGGGGAGCCGACGGCGCCGGTGATGGGCAGCGGAGCGGCGGTCAGCCAGAACTCGTACACGCCGTCCGCGGCGCAGTCCTCGGCCAGCGTCTCCAGGTCCCACATCTCGCCGATGAGCAGTCCCATGTTGGGGATGACGACCTGGTGCAACGGCTGGAAGGCGTGGTCGAACTCGTTCGGCCGAACCTCGAAGCCCCAGGTGTCGGTGGCGATCGCGGCGATCTCGGTACGGTGCAGCCAGCCCGCCGTGCTGAACGACAGCCCCGGTGCGGGCCCGCCCGCGTAGTCGCCCCAGCCGTCGCGCCCGACCCGGGCGAGCCGGCCGGTGCGGACCAGGACGATGTCGCCCCGCCCGACGCTCACCCCGTGGGCCTCGGCGGCCCGCGCGAGATGCTCCTCGGTGATCGCGAACCCGTCCGGCAGCTCACCGTCGGTGCCGGCCACCCGGCCCACATCCAGCAGGACACCGCGCCCGGCGACGTACGGCGCCATGTGCTCGATGCCGGTGACGAGGTCGCCGTCGGAGGTGACCACCTTCTCCGCCGGCCGCCCGTTCCAGGCGTTGCCGTGGTCGAAGATATGGCCGAGCCCGTCCCACTGGGTGGAGCACTGCAGCGGCATCGCGATCACGTCGTCGGCGCCGCCGATGCCGTGCGGGAAGCCCTGGTTGCCGAGGGCCGCGTCGGTGCCGGTGTCGAGCATGGTGTGGACGGGGTTGGTCCGCCGGCGCCAGCCCTTCTGCGGCCCGTTCATCTCGAACCGCTGCGACAGCGAGAAGCTCACGCCCCGCCGCACCAGCGCGGCGCCCTCCCGCCGCTTGGCCTCGTCGAGGAAGTTGAGCGTGCCGAGCACGTCGTCCGTGCCCCAGCGCCCCCAGTTGGAGTACGCCTTGGCGGCCTCGGCGATCGCGCCCTCGGGATCGTGCCGGTTCAGGCTCATGACGCCTCCTCGACACAGCGCGTGCGCTGTACGCCCAGCCCCGTGATCGAGCCCTCCATCACGTCCCCGTCGCGCAGCAGCCGCCCCCAGTGGATGCCGTTGCCCGCCGGACTGCCGGTCAACACGAGGTCACCGGGCAGGAGTTGAGCCGACTGGGAGATGTACGACACCAGCCGCGCGATGCCGAACAGCATGTCCTTGGTGGACTCGTCCTGCATGGTGTCGCCGTTCAGCTTCAGGGTGACCCGCAGATCACCGGGATCCGCGACCGACTCGGCCGGCACCAGCCACGGCCCCAGCGGGGTGAAGCCGGGGGCGTTCTTGCAGCGCAGCCAGTCGGTGCCGATGGCCTTCATGTCCCGGCGGAACACGGTGGCCCGGTCGGTGAGATCGTTGGCGATCGTGTACCCGGCGACGTACTCCAGGGCCTCCTCGACGGACACCCGGTACGCGGGCCGGGCCATCACGGCCGCCAACTCCAGCTCCCAGTCCGGCTGTTCGGCCCAGGCAGGCAGGACGACGTCGTCGTACGGCCCCGCGATCGTGCTCGGCAGGCCGATGAACACATACGGCAGATCCTCGGCCGCCCGCCGGTCCATGACCCCGGCGATCTCGGCCCGCGCCTCCTCGACCGTGCGCGGATCGTCGGGGGAGCGGTGGGCGACCTCCAGGTCGATCACATGCTGCCGGTAATTGGCACCGGACTGGAAGATCTGCCGCGGCTCGACGGGAGCGTGCACCCGCAGCCCGTCCAGCGTCCGCCACTCCCGGGCGTCGTCGTCCGCCAGGACACGCAGCTGGGGGAGCGTCTCGTCCCACCGCTCCAGTACGGCACGCAGGTCGGACGGCGCCGAGTCCAGGGCCCGGCTCAGGTCGAGCACCCGGCCGCCGGCCAGGAGACCGGGGAACGGCTTCCCCTCGGGAGCGGAGAACGTGCCGAGCGCGAACGGGCCGGCAGGCTGCACGAGCGTTGCCATGAGATTTCCTCCTGCTGGGTTGCGGTCTACTCTGGCCTCGATCGGCGGATCACGGAAATCAATCTTGTGTATGCGCCGGATCCACGACATGGATGGCTCTCGCGGCCATGGGTGGCTTTCGCAGCCATGGATGGCTTCCGCAGTCATAGATGGCTTTCGCCGGCCATGGATGGCTTTCGCTCGCAAGGTGGTGCCCGGTGAACCTGTCCCGACTCGACCTCAACCTGGTCGTAGCCCTGCGCGCCCTGCTGGAGGAGCGCAACGTCACCCGGGCCGGCGAGCGCGTCGGACTCAGCCAGCCGGCGATGAGCGCGGCACTGTCCCGGCTGCGCCGCCATTTCGACGACGAATTGCTCGCCCGCAGCGGCAACTCCTACGAACTGACGCCGCTCGGCGTCGCGTTGCGGGACCGTAGCGCCACCGCCTGCGACCTGCTGGAGCGGGTGTTCTCCAGCCAGGCCGACTTCGACCCGGCCGCCGAGTCCCGCGAGTTCACCCTGCTCGCCTCCGACTACAGCGCGGCCGTCTTCGGCTCCGCGCTGGCCCGCGCCGTCCATCACGAGGCGCCCGGCATCCGGTTCGCCTTCCAGCATCCGGCGCCGTCCGTCGAGGAGAACACGGCCGCGCTGCTGAGCACGGTCGACGGGCTGCTGATGCCGCACGGCGTCATCGACGGTTTCCCCGCGGTCGACCTCTTCCAGGACCGCTGGCTGTGCCTGGTCTCCGACGACCACCCCGAGGTCGGCGACGCGCTCACCCTCGACCATCTGGCCCGGCTGCCGTGGGCCGTCTACCAACGGCCCTACGACGCGCCGGCCGCCCGCCAGCTCAGCATGCTCGGCATCAGCCCGCACGTGGAGGTGTCCGTCCAGACCTTCCAACTGCTGCCGCACATGGTCGAGGGCACACGCCGGGTCGCGATGATCCAGGAGCGGCTGGCCCGCAGGGCGGTGCGGTCGGCGGCGGTGCGGGTGCTGCCCTGTCCTTTCGCGGCCGTACCGGTGCAGGTGGCGTTGTGGTGGCATCCGGTGCATGCGCAGGATGCGGCGCATATTTGGCTGCGGGAGAGGGCGGCGGAGGTGGGGGCGACGTTGATGGAGGAGGGGGGTGACCTTCGGTGACCTACTGTGCGTGCCGCGATGGGTTGTCGTTCGGGTGCGGGGGTGCGTCGTGGCTGGTCGCGCCCACGCGGCGGAGCCGCATACCGATCACAGCCCCGCGCCCCTTGGGGCGTTGCCGAGCGGTCGCCGACAAGATCGCCGCCACCAGCGCCGTAGCCAGCCCCAGCACCCCCACCGCTCCCGCGAGGCTCCCGACCGCCGATTCCCCTGCGAGCAGCACCAACGGGCAGACGAACTCACCCCCGAAGAAGGCCGCCATCCACAGCCCCGTCCCGCGGCCGCGGTCCTCGAAGGCCAGCCGGGACATCGCGCTCGTCAGCAGCGCGGGCAGCAGCATCCCCGTACCGAGACAGTTGATCACCGCTCCGGCGACCAGCAGCGCCGCGTCGCCCGCCAGGAACATCACCCCGAACCCGACCGCGCAGACCGCGAGGACGGCGGGCAGCATCGGGTCGGGGGCACGCTTCAGCCGGGCGAAGGCGACCGCCCCGCCCACAGTCGCCGCACTGGCGATCGCGGTGGCCAGGCCGATCACACCGGAGTTCTCCACTCCGAGGTCGTCGAGCAGATACGACATCTCCACCGGGACCGTGTAGAAGACCATCGCCCCGAAGAAGGTGAGGGCGCAGATGCCGGCCAACTGCCGCCAGGGGAAGGGGCGGCGACGGGCCTGGACCGCCGAGTCGGCAGCGTCGGCCGTGTCGGCCGTGTCGGCCGCGTCGGCAGGGCCGGCCGTGTCGGCCGCCGGGTTGGGCAGGGCGGAGGCCATCAGCGGGGCGAGGAGCAGACTCACGGCGTAGATCCAGAAGGGCACCCTCCAGCCCGCCGCGCCCACGGTGCCGCCGAGCACGAAGAAGACGGTGGCCGAGGCGGAGGCGCACATCGTCTGCAGGGCGAGGTACTTCACCCGTTGCTGACCGCTGTAGTAGTCGGCGATCAGCGTGGTGCAGCAGGTCATGATCGCGGCCTCGGCGACACCGACCAGGGCCCGGCCGGCGATGATGGCGCCGAGCGAGTCCAGCCAGAGCGGTGCCGTGCCGAACACGGCGTACAGGACGGTCGCGACGATCAGCAGCCGCTTGCGCCCCAGCCGGTCCACGATCACCCCGGCGAACGGGGCCAGCAGCGCCAGCGACAGCGCCGGAACGGTCAGCGCGAGGGGGACGAGCGCCTTGGCGCCGGGCGTCGCGGCGAAGTGGTCCTGCATCTTCGGCAGCACCGGCGCGATCAGTACGGCCCCCAGGATCGGCAGACAGCTGCCCGCCATCAGCAGCGTCACCCGCAGCAGATGGGCGGGGCCCGACGCGGCGACGGGCGACGCGGCGTCGGCTATGGCCGCGGCGGGCGGGGTCGGGGACATGGCACCGGGCATGGCGACTCCAGGGGACGGCGAAGGGGAGCGGGCATGCCTTTCACAGGCGCCGACAGCGCCCGGCATGCCGGTGGACGACCCCACGGCGAATGCCGTGGACGCCCCACGCCGGCGGCTGGTCCGGACAGCGGCGTGCGGGTAGGGACGACTATGGGGCGCCCGTCTCCCCGCCGCCATCCTCAGAGCGATCGGAATCCCGGATCCCGTTCATCCATGGCGTGGATGAAGGCGTGGGCGAGCACTTCACGACGGGCAGGTGGGGTGGGGCGAAGGCTGGGAGCGGTCCGGTGCAGAAGGCGGTGATCTTCGGGTTGAACGGGTTGAGGACGTTGCGTTGCTGACCGGCATGGTCCACAAAGGCTGCCGACAGAGGCCGGAGGGTCCCCACCCGCCGCGACGCCCTCCCCCTGACAGCGGCGCGCCGGGCCCGGACAACCCGGGCCCGGCGACACGGCCGACCTGTACGGCCCCCGGTGAAACGGGGGGTCAGTCTCTCCTCATCGGAGTCACCAGTCCTTCTCCTTCTCGTGCTTGGGGTGGTCGGGCTTGCTCGGCATGCTGGGCTTGGAGGGAAGACTGGGCTTGGAGGGGAGTTCCGGCTTGCTGGGGATGCTGGGCTTGGAGGGGAGTTCCGGCTTGCTCGGGATGGCGGGCTTGGAAGGGAGCTCCGGCTTGCTGGGGATTGCAGGCTTGCTGGGGATGGCGGGCTTGGAGGGGAGTTCCGGCTTGGTGGGGATGGCCGGCTTGGAGGGAAGTTCCGGCTTGCTGGGGATTGCAGGCTTGCTGGGGATGGCGGGCTTGGAGGGAAGTTCCGGCTTGGTGGGGATGGCCGGTTTCGAGGGAAGTTCCGGCTTGGCCGGGATCGCAGGCTTCGCGGGGAGCGCGGGCTTCGATGGCATTTCCGGCTTCGACGGAAGCGCCGGCTTGGAGGGAAGTTCCGGCTTCGCGGGCAGCGCGGGCTTGGAGGGCATTTCCGGCTTCGACGGAAGCGCCGGCTTGGAGGGGAGCTCCGGCTTCGCGGGCAGCGCGGGCTTGGCCGGAATCGCCGGTTTCGAGGGGAGCTCGGGCTTGGCCGGGATCGCAGGCTTCGCCGGAAGCGCGGGCTTGGCGGGAAGCGCAGGCTTCGCCGGGAGTTCCGGCTTCGCGGGCAGCGCGGGCTTGGCCGGGAGCACGGGCTTCTCCGGCAGCGCAGGCTTGGCCGGGATCGCAGGCTTCGCCGGAAGCGCGGGCTTGACCGGGTAGGCGGGCTTCTCGGGGATCGCGGGCTTGGCGGGAAGCGCAGGCTTCGCCGGGAGTTCCGGCTTCGCGGGGAGAGCGGGCTTGACCGGCTTCTCCGGGAGTGCGGGCTTGGCCGGGATCGCGGGCTTGGCCGGCAGCTCCGGCTTCGCGGGCAGCGCCGGCTTGACCGGATGTGCGGGCTTCTCCGGCAGCGCAGGCTTGGCGGGCAGCTCCGGCTTGGCGGGGATCGCGGGCTTGGCCGGCTTGGCCGGGATCGCGGGCTTGGCCGGGTGCGCGGGCTTGACCGGGTAGTCCGGCTTCACCGGATGCGCGGGCTTGGCCGGCATCTCAGGCTTGGCCGGATGCGCGGGCTTGGCCGGCATCTCAGGCTTCGCCGGGTGCGCGGGCTTGGCCGGGTGGACCGGGTAGGCGGGCTTGCCCGGGTGAGCGGGCTTGGCGGGCTTGGCCGGGTAGTCGGGCTTGCCCGGATGGGCGGGCTTGCCGGGCTTGGTCGGGTAGTGAGGCGTCGCGGGCTTGCCCGGGTGTGCCGGCTTCGCGGGGTTGCCCGGGTGTCCCGGCTTCACCGGATGTGCCGGTTGGGCGGGCTTCGCCGTGTGGGCCGGGTGGGCGGGCTTGGCCGGATGCGGGGGCGGGGTGGTGTGGTTCTGGGCGCCGGCGGTGCCCGCGCTCGTCAGCGCGGCTGCGGCCAGCGCGGCGGCCAGGGCGGCCGGCGTCAGAACAGATCGCCATCTCGGCGATGTTGTCATTTTCTCCACTCTCCTCGACTTGGTTCAGGGCCTCGTGACGGCTGGTCAGCACCAAGAGCCGGACAGTGGATGAGTACGAAATCCGCTGATATGACTAACCTTTTGACGGTCATAAGCCACCGGATGGGGTATCGCTCGGGGCTGACGATTGGCCCGGCTGGTGGCAACGAGGAACACCCCCGCAGCCGTCCGAAACCCTCGCGGCGCCCCCTTCCCGCCTGCCTTCCGGCCGCTTTCTCGCTTGGTCTCTCGGCCTCACCCGTCCCAGAAGCACGCGCCCGCTACGACGACAACCCGTGCACCACCGGCCGGACCACCAGCTGCTGCGGGCGGCGCAGCCACCGCCCCCCGGCCCCGGCTCCGGCTCCGGCCCCGGCCCCGGCTCCGGCCCCGGCCACGGCTCCGGCCCCGGCCACGGCTCCGGCCCCGGCTCCGGCCCCTGCCCCCCGCCCGCCCCTGGACGAAGCCACCGACGCCGAACCGAAGCCCCTGTCCGGACGTCGACGGCGACGCCCGCCCCCCTTCTCAGCCCCCACCGCCCCGGCGCCTCCGGCGTTCCGCTCCCAGGCGGGCGTAGTGGTCGATGAGGTCGGGCGCGTCCACCGTGGCGCGGTTGACGACCTGCTCGGCGGGCGCGCCCTGGAGGAGGCGCTTGACCGGGACCTCCAGCTTCTTGCCGGTACGGGTGTGCGGGACGGCCGGGACCTCCAGGATCTCGTCGGGGACGTGGCGCGGTGAGGCCCCGGTGCGGATGGCGTCGCGGATCCGGTCGCGGAGGGCGTCGTCGAGGGTCGCCCCGGCCGCGAGGACCACGAACAGCGGCATCCAGTAGCCGCCGTCCGGCTCCTCCGCGCCGATGACCAGCGCCTCGGCGATCTCGGGCAGCCGTTCCACGACGTCATGGATGTCGGCGCTGCCCAGCCGCACGCCGTTGCGGTTCAGCGTGCTGTCGGAGCGGCCGTGCACGATCACCGAGCCATGGCCGGTGGCCGTGATCCAGTCGCCGTGCCGCCACACGCCCGGGTAGGCCGAGAAGTAGGCCTCGCGGTAACGGCTGCCGTCGGCGTCGTTCCAGAAGCGCAGCGGCATGGACGGCATCGGGCGGGTGACGACCAGCTCGCCCACCTGGTCCACCACCGGCAGACCCTCGGCGTCGTACGCCGCCAGGGACACGCCCAGGTGCGGCGCGGACAACTCCCCGGCCCAGACCGGCGTCGTCGGCGCGCTGCCCGCGAAGCCGGAGACGATGTCGGTGCCGCCGGTGATGGAGGCGAGCAGGACACCGTCACCGACGTGGTCGCGGACCCAGGGGTAGGCGGAGGCGGGCAGTGCGGAGCCGGTGCAGCCGACGACCCGGATCGAAGACAGGTCGTGCACGGACGGGTCGATGCCGAACTTGGCCATGCCCAGCAGGTACTGGGGGCTGGTGCCGAAGACGGTGACGCGGTGGCGGGCGGCCAGTTCCCACAGCACGTCGGGGCGGGCGAGCGGGGCCGGGCTGCCGTCGTAGGTGCAGGTCGTGGCGCCGGTCAGGAGCGTGGAGGCGACCAGGTTCCACATCATCCAGTGGGTGGTGGTGTACCACAGGAGGCGGTCGCCGGGGCCGAGGTCGGAGTGCAGGCGGAGGGTCTTCAGGTGCTCCAGCAGCACCCCGCCGTGGCCGTGCACGATGCCCTTCGGCAGTCCGGTGGTGCCGGAGGAGAAGACGACCCAGAGCGGATGGTCGAACGGCACGGCGGTGCAGGCGAGTTCCTCTCCATCCTCTCCATCCACCGCATCCACCGCATCCACCGCATCCACCGCTCCTGCGTCCGTGCGCGTGGCCGCCTCCTCCCACGGCACGAGCGGCGACGGATACGCCGCCCGCGACGGCCATGGCAGGCCCACATGGCCGACCAGCACGGTCGCCTTCAACGTCGGCAGCGCGCGGGCCAGTTCGAGGGCGGCGTCGCGGCGGTCGTGGGTGGCCCCGTTGAAGAGGTAGCCGTCGGCGGTGATCAGGACGGTCGGGCCGAGCTGGGCGAAACGGTCGGCGGCGGCCGTGGGGGCGTAGTCCTGGCCGCACACCGACCACACCGCGCCCAGGCTCGCGGCGGCGAGGAACGCGACGATCGTGTGCGGGGTGTTGGGCAGATAGCCGACGACCCGGTCGCCCGCGCTCACCCCCAGCTCGCGCAGCGTGGCGGCGACGGAGGCGACCTGTGCGCGCAGCTGCTTCCCGGTCACCTCGTACCCGGCGCCGGTCTCGTCGAGCGCGACGATCGCCACGTCGTCGTCCGCGAGGTTGCGCAGCGCGTGGTGGGCGTAGTTGAGGGTGGCGCCGGGGAACCAGCGGGCGCCGGGCATCCTCTCCTCGGCCAGCACCCGCTCGTAGGGCGTCTCCGCGTCGACGTCGAAGTACTCCCACACCGCACCCCAGAAGTCCTCCAGATCGGTGACCGACCAGCGGTGCAGGGCGGCGTAGTCGCTGTCGTCGGCACCGGCCGACACGCCCCGGTGCCGGGCGGCCCAGCGGGCGAAGTCCACGATGCGGCTGGTGGCGGCCGCCTTCGGATCGGGCGTGAAGAAGGGGGCCGGGTACGGGGTGTTCATCGGGTCGCGCTCCTCGACAGGCCGTTCTCGACTGTCCGTTGGGCAAGGGAAGGGTTTCGTGTGGTGTGCAGCAGGGAGGCCCAGGCGGCCGTGCCGGTGAAGTCGGTGCCGCCGGCCGGGACGACGTCCATCACGACCCGGTCCGGTCGCAGCAGCACGGCGTTCGCGCGCCCCTCGCGCAGCCAGTCGGCGAGGCGGCCGTCGTCACCGAGGCGGGACACCGCGAGAACCCGGGCGCCGAGGCCCTCGGCGACTGCTTGGAGGGCAGGGGAGAGCGGTACGGCGGTCAGTACGGCGAAGGAGTCGCCGAGCAGTTCGTCCAGGCGGGCGCGACGGCCGTCGGCGCTCACCCACGGCTGCGGACAGAACCGGCCCACGAGTGCGTTGCCGCCACGACCACGGATACGTCGGCGTACGAGTGGTCCGGCGGTCAGGGCCGGGCTGAGGTCGCGGGCGGCGGCCGTACCCAGTCCGGGGATGCGGACCGCCGCGCCCAGCAGACCGCGGCGCAGGGCGGCGGCGCCGTCCTGGCCGCCGGTCATGGCCCAGCCCATGGCGACCGCGAGCCGGATCACATGGCGGGCGTGCGGCTTGCGCTCGCTCTCGTAGGTCTCCAACAGCCGTTCATCAGCGCCCTGTTGGAGGACACGGGCCAGTTTCCAGGTGAGGTTGTACGCGTCGCGCAGCCCCGCGCACAGGCCCTGCCCGATGAACGGCGGGGTGAGGTGCGCCGCGTCGCCGAGCAGGAAGACGCGACCCCGCTGCCACCGGTCGGCGATACGCGCCCGGAAGGTGTACCGCGCCCGGCGCAGCACCTCGAAGCCGGACTCGATGTCGGCCTCGAAGCCGGACTCGAATTCGGACTCGAAGTCGGCCCCGGAGCCTGCGCCGGGCGGGAGATCCACCCACGGCGCGATCAGCTCCCGCAACCGCCCGGGATCCGGCTCCGCGTCGCCGGGCAGCCGGAACTCCCAGCGGTAGCGGTCCTCGCCGATCCGCATGAAGGTGGCCGGGCGCCGCGGATCACAGATCTGCTCGACGCCCTCCCAGCAGCGGACCGGGAGCGTGGTGCGCACGTCGACCACGGTCCAGTGCTCCTCGAAGCGCAGGTCCTCCCAGGCGGCGCCGATGGCATCGCGGGTGATGCTGTTGGCGCCGTCGCAGCCGAGGACGGCGGCGGCCCGCAGCAGATGTTCGCCCTCGTCGTCGCGGTAGGTCACCTCGACCGGGCCGGCGCCGCCTTGCGCGACACCGACCACCTCCACCCCGCCGCGCAGGTCGCACTCCGGGGCCCGGGCCAGGGCGTCGCGCAGCACCCGCTCCAGCTCGGGCTGGTCGAACATGCTGGTCTGCGGAAAGCCGTGCACCCCCTGCGCGACGCGCGGGAACTCGGCCATCACCCGGTGCCGGGCGTCCAGCAGCCGCAGTCCCCGCGCCGGGCGGGCGATCGCGGCGAACTCCTCCTGGACCCCCGCCGCCTGGAGGACACGGCGGACCTCGTCGTCGGTGGCGACGGCGCGGGGGAGCGGGTAGACGTCGTGGTGGCGTTCGAGGACGACCGTCCTCACCCCGCGCCGGGCGAGCAGGAGGGCGGCGGTCACGCCTACGGGCCCGGCTCCGACGATCACCACGGGTACGTCGGACGAGTCGTACTCGACGGTCATGTGCGGCTCACTTCGGGTCTCCGGGCGCGTCGGCCACGGGAGTGCGCTGCTCGCCGAGGTCGATCCGGCCGTCCGGGGTGGCGATGGTGGCCGTCACGAGGTCGCCCTCGTGCAGATAGCGCGGATTGCGGGCCTGGGTCCTGAAGAACGCCCTCCACTTCACCGCGGGCGGCAGCAGCGCGCCGATCTTCTCGACCGGCTTCGGCGGGGCCTTGAGGGCCGTGCCGCCGGGGGTGCCGGTCAGGAGCAGGTCGCCCGGATCGAGGGTCTGAAAGCGGGCCAACAGGGTCAGAGCCCGCGCCGGACGCACGATCATGTCGGCGAGGGTGCGGTCCTGGCGCGGATCGCCGTTGACGCTCAACCTCAGCCGCAGGTCCGGCAGATGGGCGAAGTCCTCCGGCTCCAGCAGGGCCAGATGGGGCCCGGTGGGCGTGAAGGTGGGATACGACTTGCTCTCGTAGAACTGCGTCCTGGTCAGCTGTACGTCGCGGGCGCTGATGTCGTTGGTGATGACCAGCCCGGCGACGTACGAGGGCAGGTCCCGCTCCTCCACGACGGTGCCGACGGGCAGTGGTGCCCCCATGACCAGGCCGAGCTCGACCTCGTAGTCGAGGAACCGCACGTGCGGGGGCCGGACGACGGCCTCGCCCGGTCCGCTGACCGAGCCTGACGCCTTGCGGAAGAAGGCGGGCGGGATGTCGCCGGTGAAGCCCGACTCACGGGCGTGACTGCGGTAGTTGACCATCTGGGCGACCACCCGGCAGGGCGTGGTCACCGGCGAGAGCGCCACCAGGTCGGCGACGGGCGTGCCCGCCTCGCCCGAGAGGGCCGCTGCTCGGACGGCGGCCCGGTCGGCGATCAGCTCGGCGGTGGTCGCGGCCTTCGTGCCGACGGGGACGGCGCGGTCGCCGAGGACCACCCACCAGCCGTCGGCGGTGCGCAGGACGTTCGTACTCATGTCAGTGCTTTCATCTCGGGGCGGAAGACGGAAGACGGAAGACGGAAGACGGAAGACGG
>JABFVM010000475.1 GCA_013362785.1 Streptomyces sp.
GACGGCCGGCTTCGAGGCGCCCGAGGCGGACCACGAGGGGCGGCGCGTGGTCCTCGGCCAGAAGCGGATGCAGGTGGTCAGCGACATCCTGCTCGGCTGGACGACGGTCGACGGACTCCCCTTCCAGGTACGCCAGTTCCGCAACCGCAAGGGCAGCGTCGACCCGGCCGAACTGGCCACCGACCAGATAGACGACTACGCCCGCATGACCGGCGCCCTCCTGGCCCGCGCCCACTCCCACAGCGCCGACCCCCGCCTGATCTCCGGCTACTGCGGCAAGAACGAGGAGCTGGACGAGGCGATCGCCACGTTCGCCGTCAACTACGCCGACCGCACGGAGGCGGACCACGCGGCACTGGTGGGAGCGGTGAAGGCGGGGCGGATCGCTGCGGAGACGGGGGTGTGAGGGGCGGCGGCCGTTCGCTTTTCGCGCGGGGTCGGTGAGGTACGGCGTCCTTGGGTGGGCCGGGTTCGTGGGCCGGCCGGTGTCGCTGCCGCCAGGCTCTTGAGGCGGCCGGTGTGACACGCCGCCTGGCTCTTGAGCCGGCCGGTGTCAGGCGCAGCGCTCTGAGTCGGCCGGCGTCGGCGGCGCGGAGCTGATGGGGTTGCCGGTGGCGGGGGCGGGCTGGGGTTCGTGAGGCGGCCCGTGGCGTCGGTGTGGGGCTCGGGGCAGTGGTGGTGTACGAAGGGCAGGTCAGGGCGTGGCCTACGCTGGATGGGTGACGACGCCCGAAGCTGAGCAGTCCCAGGCCGAGCCCGCTGGTGCGGGGACGCGGGGCGGTGCCGAGGTGCCCGCCGGTGGAGCCGAGCAGGGTGGTGAGGCACAGGTGACGGCCGAGGGCGACGGTCGGCCCGAGGAGCGGCTGGAGCGGGCCGTGCGGGCCGCCGAGCAGGCGTTGATCGAGTACGAGATCGCGGTGGAGACCTTCCGCGTCGAGGTGGAGAACTTCTCCCGGCTGCACCACCAGAAGCTCGGCCCGATGTACGCCCGCCTGGACGAGCTGGACGCCCGGATCGCCGAGGCCACGGCCGCCCGCACCGGCGACCCCGAGGACATCCGCAAGGCCGACGAGGCACGTGCCCGTGTGCTGCCGATGCCCGGTGTCGAGGAGCTGTTCCACGGCTGGATGGACGGCGGTGGGCTGTTCCCGGAGGCCGCGGCGATGCTCACGGAGCAGCCGGTACAGCCGCCCCAGCGGGTGCGCCCCAGCGACGAGGCCCGCAAGCTCTACCGCGAGCTGGCCCGCAAGGCCCACCCGGACCTCGCCCAGGAAGAGGCCGAGCGTTCCCGGCGTGAGGAGTTCATCACCCGCGTCAACGCCGCCTACGCCCGTGGCGACGAGGCGCTGCTGCGTGAGCTGGCCGAGGAGTGGGCCGCGGGGCCGGTTCCCAAGGATCAGGGCCCGACCCCCGCCGAGGAGCTCTACGCCCGCCTCGAATGGCTGGCCCAGCGCAAGGAGATGCTCGCCCTGGTCGCGAAGGAGCTGGAGGAGGGCGCGATCGGCGCGATGCTCCGCCTGGCCCCGGACGACCCGGACCGTCTTCTGGAGGAGATCGCGGAGCAGCTCCTGGCCCAGGTCGCGGAGCGGGAGGCGGCACTGGCGGCACTGCTCGGGTAGGGGCACGGGAATCACCCCCAAGGGGCACGGGAATCGCTCCCCAAGGGGCGCGGGGAACTGCGCGACAAGGCACGACGAAGCCCGCACTCTCTGGACGGCCGTTCCACCCTCCCCCGTAGGAGCCCGCAGCCCACCCGCACGCGTCAGGTAGCGTCGGAGCCATGAACTTCGGATCTGCCGTGCCCACGGTCGAGGTCACCGACCTCAAGGACGACGACTTCCTCCTGGACGTCCGCGAGGACGACGAATGGCAGGCGGGCCATGCCGAAGGCGCCCTGCACATTCCCATCAGCGAGTTCGTGGCCCGCTACGGCGAGCTGACCGAGGCCGCCCCGCAGGACGCCCGCGTCCATGTGATCTGCCGATCCGGCGGCCGCTCGGCGCAGGTCACGATGTACCTGGTCCAGCAGGGCATCGACGCCGTGAACGTGGATGGCGGCATGCAGGTGTGGGCGGCGGCCGGACGCCCCGTGGTGACGGGCGAGGGCAAGCAGGGGTTCGTGCTGTAGCGCACCTGGCGCCCGACGCGACCTCACGGCCGCGACCCTGGCGGTGCTGCCTCACGGCCGCTGCCCCAACAGCGCTGCCTCACCGCCGCGAACTCAGCAGCACCGCCTCATCACCGCTGCCTCACCGCCGCACTACCCCAGCGGATGCGCCGCCAGCAGCTCCCCCAGTGCCTCCTCGTGTGCCGCCGCCGGGCCGAGTGCCAGTTCCAGGTGCTTGGCCCAGGCGTGGTACCGGTGCAGTGAGTAGTCGACGTCGGCGCCGAAACCGCCGTGCAGATGCTGGGCCGTCTGCACGATCCGCCGGACGCCCTCCGAGGCCCAGGTCTTGGCGACGGCCACGTCTCCGGAGGCGGGCAGTGCGCCCCGTGCCCCCGAGGTGATCCGCCAGGCGGCCTGCCACAGGGTGGCCTCCATCGCGCGCAGGTCGATGTAGCGGTCGGCGGACTGCACGGCGACCGCCTGGAACGTGGCGATGGGATGCCCGAACTGCTCCCGCTTGCTCGCGTACTCCGAGGTCATCCCCAGCACCCGCTCACCCAGCCCGAGCGCCAGCGCACACGTGCCGGTGGCGAGCAGCTCCCGCAGCCACTCCCACGCGCCCTCCGCCTCGATGACGTCCCGCGCCGCCAGCCGCACCGACTCCAGCCGCAGCTCCCCCAGCCGCTCCCCGCTGGTCGAGAACTGCTCGGCGAGCGAGCCGCCCTCCACGCCGCGCGCCACCAGCGCGAGGACGGTCCGGTCGGCGGCGGTACGGGCCGGCACGACGACGAGATCGGCGCCGTATGCCCAGGGCACCATGGTCTGCACCCCGTCCAGCACCCACCCGGAACCGTCCTGCCGGGCGGTCACCGCGAGCTCGGCCGGGTCGTGGCCGGTGCGGCCGTGTGCGGCGACCGTCAGTACGGCCTCCCCGCGCCCCGCCCGCGCGAGCAGCCCGGCCTTCAGCTCGGGGCCGCCGTAGGCCTGGACGGCCGCGATCGCCGCGCTGCTCTCCAGCAGCGGCACCCGGGCCAGTACCTTCGCCGACTCGCGCAGCACCAGGCACAGCGCGACGGCGTCGAGGCCGGCGCCGCCGTACTCCTCCGCGAGGAGCAGGCTCAGCAGGTCCGCGTCCGCGAGCCGGGCCCACAGCGGGCGGTCGAAGTCGTCGGCGACGGCGCCCGGGGTGAGCGCGGGAGAGGGCACGGCGTCCGGCGCGACCCCGGCGAACACCCCGCGCGCCGCCTCGGCCGCCGCCTGCTGCTCCTCGGTGAAGGTGAAGTCCACGGTCCCTGCCCTTCCACACCCACGGCGATCTGACGGTATCGATCTGACGGTGCGTCAAGATAGAACAGGTTCTAGAAGAAGGGAATGCTCCGGGTAAGACGCCCTTACCGCTTCCTGGGACCCCCGTATGGTGTGGGGAACGGCGGCTCGACAGGGGCTGTGCCCGGCGGGTTTGCCTGAGTACCGTTCCCGGCGAGCGCCCAGAGCAGACGGACCGGAATCGGGGAACGAAACGGAATGGCAGACGCGCACGCCGCAGGCTCGGCCGCCCGGCACGGGCCCGACGAGGAGCCGCAGGCCGCACCGCCCGCCGTCGTGCCCTCGCCCACACCGTCCGCCGTCGTGTCCTCGCACACACCTCCGCCCGCTCCGGCTCCTGCCGCTCCCTTCCCTCCGGCGTCGCCGCCCCCCGAATCCCGTGTCGGTGTGGCCGCCCTCTCCCTGCGCTACCAGATCGGTGCCGCCCTCGCCCTCGCGGTCGTCGCGATCGCCGTCTGTGTCCACATCGGCATGGTCTTCCTGCACGTAGCCCCGCCGAACACGGTCACCAAGCAGCACGGCAAGGCGATCGACGACTGGATATACCCGGAGTTCGAACAGAACTGGAAGCTGTTCGCCCCCAACCCGCTGCAGCAGAACATCGCGGTGCAGGTCCGCGCCGAGGTCGCCACCGGCGACGGCGGCACCCGCACCACCGGCTGGTACGACCTGTCCGCCCAGGACGGCCGGGCCATCGACGGCAATCTGCTGCCCAGTCACACCCAGCAGAACGAGCTGCGCCGGGCCTGGGACTTCTTCCTCGCCACGCATGACGCCCAGAACCGTCCCGTGGGACTGCGCGGCGCCCTGTCCGAGACATATCTGCGGCACATAGTGGAGCTGCGCCTCGATCGCGCGGACGCGGCCGGCGCGGGCGGCGTCGTCGAACGCGTCCAGGTCCGCTCCCGCACCACCAATGTGCGCCCGCCGAAGTGGAGCGACGAGCAGGTCTCGGACAAGCCGACCTACCGCCTGCTGCCCTGGTGGTGGGTCCCGAAGGACAGGGCCGACGCCGAGGCGGCGACCCAGGAGGGCGCCCGGTGAACCGCTTCGCCCTCGCGATCTCCTCCGCCATCGCCCGCGTCACCGAGTCCGCCCTCGGCCCGTACCAGACGGCCGTGATCCGCATCGGCTTCGCCGCGACCTGGCTGCTGTTCCTGCTGCGCGAGTTCCCCCACCGCCAGGAGATGTACGGCCCCGACGGCCCCTGGGACTTCGATCTCGCCCAGCAGCTGATCGGCACGAACGGCTCCTTCACCGCCCTGATCTGGTCGAGCGGCCGGTTCTGGTTCGAGACCGTCTACGTCTTCGCCGTCCTGACCAGCGTTCTGCTGCTGCTGGGCTGGCGCACCCGCACGATGTCCGTGCTGTTCATGGTCGGCGTGCTCTCACTGCAGAACCGCTCCATCTTCATGGGCGACGGCGGCGACAACGTGCTGCACCTGATGTGCGTCTATCTCGTCTTCACGCGCTGCGGCCAGGTCTGGTCCCTGGACGAGCGCCGGGCTCGGCGCCGAAGCGAGGCACACGCGCGTGGCGAGCGGATCGCGCCGGACCGTCTGGGTCCGGTGCTGTGGAGCGTGCTCGGGTTCATGCTGGTCGCGGTGACCGCGGCGGGCCGTCTGGGCGGCGACCTGACCGTGCCGCTGATCCTGTGGCTCGTCTGGCTGTCGCTGGGCGTGTGGTGGATCGTCGGCCGCCGGGCACGCACGGCCGAGCCCCGGATCCTCCTCGACGTCGTCGGCAACATCGTGCACAACGGCGCCCTGCTGGTGATCATGGCCGAGGCGTGCCTGATCTACGCCACCGCCGGCTGGTACAAGATCCAGGGCTCCCGCTGGCAGGACGGCACCGCCGTCTACTACCCGCTGCATCTCGACTACTTCTCACCCTGGCCCGCCCTCGCCGACCTGTTGTCCTCCAGCGGCACGATGGTGATGCTGATCACCTACGGCACGGTCCTCGTGCAGGTCGCCTTCCCGTTCACGCTGTTCAACCGGCGGGTCAAGAACGTCCTCCTCGCCGCGATGATCACCGAGCACGCGGTGATCGCGGTCGTCCTGGGCCTGCCGTTCTTCTCCCTCGCCATGATCGCGGCGGACGCGGTCTTCCTGCCGACGACGTTCCTGCGCCGCCTGGGCGGCTGGGCGGCACGCGCGCGTGAACGCCTGCCGCGCCTGGCCAGGCGCGGCGACGACCCTACGGTGCCGCCCGAACCGCGCGCCCCGGAGAACCCCGAGCACGCGCACGTAGGCTTCCCGGCATGACCGTGACCTCCTGGAACCGGCTCGCCGGGACCTCCGTACTGCTCGACGGCTTCCACGCCCTGAAGCACGCCGTCCGCTTCGGCGCCGAGGTCCCGGTGGCGGTGGCCGTGGACCGGGAGGCGGCACTGGCCCTCGCCGACGAGCTGGCGCCGGACGTACGGGAGCCGTTGGACGCGCTCCTGACCGAGGTCCCGGAGTCGACGTACACGTCCCTCGTGCCGCGCCCGCACCCCACGGCCGTAGCCGCTCTGGCGGTACGTCCGTCCCGCGCGGCCAACCTCGAAAAGCTGGCCCACACCCCGCGCACCGCCCCGGTCGTGGTCCTCGACAACCCCCGCAACCTCGGCAACGCGGGCGCCGTGATCCGCCTGGCCGCCGGTTTCGGCGCGACCGGCGTCGTCACCACCGGCACGCTCGACCCCTGGCATCCGACCGTCGTACGCGGCGGAGCGGGCCTGCACTTCGCGACGGCCGTCGAGCGGCTGGGCGTGGACGAGCTGCCGCCGGGACCGCTGTTCGCGCTGGACCCGGAGGGCGACGACATCCGGGGCACCAAGCTCCCGGACGACGCCGTCCTCGCCTTCGGGTCGGAGCGAAGCGGCCTCTCGGCCGAACTACGCGCGCGTGCCGACCATTTGGTGGCCCTGCCGATGCGCCCCCAGGTCTCCAGCTACAACTTGGCGACCAGCGTGGCGATGACGCTGTACCACTGGAGTCTCACCGGGGGCGCTCTCAGGGCCTAGGCCTCCCGGCGAACCTCGACGACCCGGAACCGGTTGGCCACGAACGCACCGTCGCACAGGGCCGAGTTGGCCGCCGGGTTGCCGCCCGATCCATGGAAGTCGGAGAAGGCGGCCGTCTGGTTGACGTACACCCCGCCCGTGAGGTTCAGCGACAGCTGGGCGGCCTCCTCCAGGCAGACCTCCTGGATCGCCGCCTCGACCTCGTCGTCGGTCGTGTACGCGCCGACGGTCATCGCGCCCTTCTCCCGCACGGTCCGCCGCAGCAACTCCACCGCCTCCGCCGCCGAGTCGACCGCGACGGCGAATGACACCGGCCCGAAGCACTCGCTCATGTACGCGGCCTCGTCGTCCGGCTTGGCCCCGTCCAGTTTCACGATCACCGGCGTACGGACCACCGCGTCCGGGAACTCCGGGTTCGCGATCTCCCGGGAGGCGAGGGCGACTTCGCCCAGCCCGGCCGCTGCCTCCAGCCGTGCCTTCACGTCCGGGTTGACGATCGCGCCGAGCAGCGCGTTCGCGCGGGCGTCGTCGCCGAGGAGACCGTCGACCGAGCGGGCGAGGTCGGCGACGACCTCGTCGAAGGTCTTGGGGCCCTCGTCGGTACGGATGCCGTCGCGGGGGATGAGC
>JABFVM010000386.1 GCA_013362785.1 Streptomyces sp.
CCGCGGGGAGTTCCGAATGGTTGACCGGGAGAACTGACACAGATGCACACCGACCTCGTGGCTGCGCTCGACATCGGCGGCACCAAGATCGCCGGAGCGCTGGTGGACGGTCACGGCACGATCGTGGCCCGGGCTCAGCGCGCGACGCCGGCCCGGGAGGACGGCGAGACGGTGATGCGGGCCGTCGAGGAGGTCGTCGGCGAGCTCACCGCGTCGCCGCTGTGGGAGCGTGCCTCGGCCCTCGGCATCGGCAGCGCGGGCCCGGTGGACGCCTCGGCGGGCACCGTGAGTCCGGTGAACGTCCCCGGCTGGCGTGACTATCCGCTGGTCCGGCGGGTCCGCGAGGCGGCCGGCGGGCTGCCGGTGGAGCTGATCGGCGACGGGGTGGCCATCACCGCCGCCGAGCACTGGCAGGGCGCTGCCCGGGGTCATGACAACGCCCTCTGCATGGTCGTCTCCACGGGCGTCGGCGGCGGTCTGGTGCTCGACGGCCGGCTGCACCCCGGCCCCACCGGCAACGCCGGCCACATCGGCCACATCAGCGTCGACCTGGACGGCGACGAGTGCCCCTGCGGTTCACGTGGCTGCGTGGAGCGCATCGCCAGCGGCCCCAACATCGCCCGGCGGGCCCTGGAGAACGGCTGGCGGCCCGGCCCGGACGGCGACACGTCCGCCGCCGCGGTGGCCGCCGCCGCACGCGAGGGCGACCCGGTCGCCGTGGCCTCCTTCGAGCGGGCGGCGCAGGCCCTGGCGGCCGGGATCGCGGCCACCGCGACCCTCGTGGAGATCGACATCGCCGTGATCGGCGGGGGCGTCGGCAAGGCGGGCGACGTCCTCTTCACGCCGCTGCGCAAGGCGCTGACCGACTACGCCACCCTGTCCTTCGTCCAGCGCCTGGTGGTCACGCCGGCCCAGATGGGCACGGACGCGGGGCTGGTGGGGGCCGCCGCGGCGGCGCTCGCCAAGGGGGCGAGCGCGGCCACGGTCTGACGGCCCCCGGCAGGAACGTTCCCCCGGCTGCCGAGCGCTGTCACCGGCTCGGCAGCCGAGGCCCACTCATCTGCTCCGGGCCGAACCGCCGGACCCAGGCCGACTCAACAGCTGAGCCGCGCCTCCGCCCAGTCCCCGTGGTCCGACGTGATGCCGTCCCCGCCGTCCGTGACGACGAGCCGCACCACCTGGGCGCCGCTCACATCGGCCGTGATCGGCTGGGCCGGCATCGCGTTGGTGAGGACGCCGGTCGAGGCGGCCTTGCTGCCGTCCGCCCAGATCTCGAACGCGACGGTGCCGTCCGCGCCCTCCTCGTCGTCGACCCCGACCTGCGCCGTGACCGTCTCGCACGCGCCGCCGGCGTAGTACTCGACGGCACTCTCGGCATGCACGCCGAGCCCCTTGCCGTACACCACGCCGCCGATGGTGATCGGATGGCCGTCACCCGCGCCGCTCTCACCATTGCTGGTGTCGCGCTCGACCGGCCCCCATCCATTCGTGGCCGACAGCCATGGCAGGTCACCCAGCCCCGATGTCCCGGAGGGCGGTGGCGCCACCACGTTCGCGGTGAGCGGCAGCGCGTTGTCCACGCGGACACCGGTCGGTGAGCGGTAACTCGCCCTGAGGGTGAGGCCGTACGACCCCGTCGGCGTCCCGTTCGGCGCGGTGACCGCCCATGTCGTACGCAGGGAGCGGCCTGTCGGCAGTGCGGGTGAGGAGGTCGGTGAGGTGGCCCGGACGGCCCACCCCTCGGGCCCGGTCAGCGCGACGGACACGCGCTGGGCCGGCGTACGCCCGAGGTCGGTGACCGTCGACGTCAATGTCGCGGTCCGGCCCGCCTCGACGAACTGGCCGCCGTCCAGGCCGAGTTCGACGGCGGGCGGGTGCTGGGCCCACTTGGGGTCGGCCCAGGCGCGTACGAGGACCGTGCCGTGTGCCGGGACGGTCGCGGAGATCGTGCCCGCGGTGTTGTAGCTGCGGTGCTGCCACAGGTCGCGCAGCGTGTACGCGTCCGCGGCGGGCAGGCCGACCGCCGCCGCGCTGGTGGAGACGCGCTGGGCGGTTCCGGACTCGTTGAACAGGGCCACCGCGCGGCTGCCGTCCCGCATCTCCTTGGCGACGACCCAGCGCCCGCCCTGCGAGGAGACCACCGTGCCCTGCTTGCCCAGCGGGTCCTGGTCGACCGCGACGACCTCGCGGTTGCCGAGGATGTCGAAGGTCGCCGCGGAGGCCGACCGCAGGTCGGAGCCGATGAGCAGCGGCGCGGCCATGATCGACCACATCGAGAAGTGCGAGCGGTACTCGGTGTCCGTCATACCGCCGTTGCCGACCTCCAGCATGTCGGGATCGTTCCAGTGGCCGGGCCCGGCGTGCGGGGCGAGCGGCAGGTTCCGCTTCAGGATCGCCAGCATCGAGCCCCAGTTGTCGCTGATGTCACCGGTGGTGCGCCACAGATGGCCGACGTCGGCGGCCCACTCCCAGGGCTTGTTCTCGCCCCACTCGCAGATGCTGTAGACGATCGGGCGACCGGTGGCCTTGAGCGCGTCGCGCATGGTCGTGTAGCGCTGCTTGGCGTCCACGCCCTGGTTGTTGCAGTTGTCGTACTTGAGGTAGTCCACGCCCCAGTCCGCGAACTGCCGGGCGTCGCTGTACTCATGGCCGAGCGCGCCGGGGAAACCGGCGGTGTTGCAGGTCTTCGTGCCCGCGCTGGTGTAGATGCCGAGCTTCAGGCCCTTGGCGTGGACGTAGTCCGCGACGGCCTTGATCCCGCCCGGGAAGCGGACCGGGTCGGGCACCAGCTTGCCGTTCGCGTCCCTGGTGGGCAGGGCCCAGCAGTCGTCCAGGTTGACGTACTCGTATCCGGCGTCCTTGAGGCCCTTCTCGACGAAGATGTCCGCGATGCCCTTGACCATGGACTCGTTGAACTCGGCCCGGCAGTGCGTGGAGTTCCAGTTGTTGAAGCCCATGGGCGGGGTGAGGGCGAGCCCGTCGTCCAGGGCGGGCGTGACGGGGGCCGCGGCGGCCGTGGGGACGGCGAGCCCCGCCGCGCACAGCAGGCCTGCGGCCAGTGCTCCGACCAGTCTTGTGCGGGTTGTGCGGGTGGGAAGGTGACGCATCTTTACGTTCCTCCGAACCAGCAAAGGTGGGATGACGGCATGCACGCGTCATGGCGGGGTTCACGGTAGAAGCTGTCGGAGCGTGTTGGAAGTCGCGCGACAAGGTGTGGATTCCTGAGGGTCTCGGAGTGGCCGACACGCCAATGTTTTGAACATGTTCAACTCCTGCGTTACGCTTGTGCCACACGAGATGGGGGAGTCGATGAAGATAGTGATCCCCGGAGGAACCGGGCAGGTGGGCACCGTCCTGAACCGTGCGCTGACCGCCGCGGGCCATGACGTCGTGGTCCTGACCAGACGGCCCGCCCATGACCGGCAGGTCCGCTGGGACGGCGAGACATTGGGTCGCTGGGCCTCTGTGATCGACGGCAGCGACATCGTGATCAACCTGGCCGGCCGCAGCGTCAGCTGCCGCTACACCGCGCCCAATCTGCAGGCCATGATGGATTCGCGGGTCCACTCCACCCAGGTCGTCGGAGAGGCGATCGCGCGGGCCGCCCGGCCGCCCCGGGTCTGGCTGCAGATGAGCACCGCCACCGTCTACGCCCACCGCTTCGACGCGCCCAACGACGAGGCGACGGGCGTCATCGGCGGCGACGAGCTCGGCGTGCCGGACTACTGGGCGTACAGCGTCGAGATCGCCCGGGCCTGGGAGCGCGCGCAGGAGGAGGCCGACACCCCGCACACCCGGAAGGTCGCCCTGCGCTCCGCCATGGTGATGAGCCCCGACCGGGGCGGCGTGTTCGACGTCCTGCTGGGGCTGGCGCGCCTGGGCCTCGGCGGCCCCGTCGCGGGCGGCGGGCAGTACGTCTCCTGGATCCACGACCGCGACTTCGTCCGCGCCGTCGACTTCCTGGTCGACCGGGACGATCTCACCGGTCCGGTGAACCTCGCCGCCCCCGAACCGCTGCCGCAGCGCGCGTTCATGCGGGCACTGCGCTCCGCGTGGGGTGTCCCGGTGGGCCTGCCCGCGACCAAGTGGATGGCGGAGCTGGGCGCGTTCGCGCTGCGCTCGGACACCGAGCTCCTGCTCAAGAGCCGGCGCGTCGTCCCCGGCCGGCTGCTCGACGCGGGGTTCGCCTTCGAGTACTCCCGCTGGCCGGAGGCGGCCGACGATCTCGTCCAGCGCGTGCGGCTGCGCCGGGTCGAGCGGCGGCCCGGGTCCGGGGTACCCGCCCTGTCCTGATTGTCCTGAGGTGGGGCGTGACCCCCGGTCCGGTTTCGCAGTTGAACCGGCCATGAAGAAGCGCAGCATGCTCGCCATCGCCTCCCTGGCCACCGGATGCGTCGTCGCGGCGATCACCCCGTCCCACTCGGCCGACCTCTCGGGCACCTCCGGCACCGGGGCCCCCGCCGCCGGGATGCCCGACGTCGGCGGCAACACCAAGGTCGCGGGCCTGGACATGGGTGGCCGGAGCAAGCTCGGCGGCCTCAACACGGGCGGTCAGACCAAGGTCGCCGGGATCAGCGTGGACCGGGCCCTGGACACCGTCGGCACGGCCATCAACCGTGAAACGGACAAGGCTGTGAACAACGCCCCGCACGGCAAGAAGCGCTGACGAGCACCATCGACCCGATCACACGGCGCCGGCACCCCCGCACCCGCGAGGGCTCCGGCGCCGTAGTCATGCGCCCTCTACGGGAGCTGGTTTCCGTGGCAGGGTGGAGCGGGCAAGCCACAGGGGGCCAACAGAAGAGGGGGAAACGTGACCGTCGTCTGGATCAACGGCGCTTTCGGTGCGGGGAAGACCACCACCGCACGGGAACTGATCGAGCTGATCCCGAACAGCACGCTCTTCGACCCCGAGGTCATCGGCGGAGCACTCACCCACCTGCTGCCGCCCAAACACCTCACCGAGGTCGGTGACTTCCAGGATCTGCCGATCTGGCGACGTCTCGTGATCGACACGGCGGCCGCGCTGTCCGCCGAGCTCGGCGGGACCCTGGTGGTCCCCATGACGTTGCTGCGCCAGGAGTACCGCGACGAGATCTTCGGCGGCCTCGCCGCCCGCCGTATTTCCGTCCGGCACATCCTCCTCGCCCCGGCGGAAACGATCCTGCGGGAGCGAATAGCCGGCCGGGACGTCCCGCCCGACCTGCCCGACGGTGAGATGCGGGTCCGGCAGTGGTCGTACGACCACATAGAGCCGTACCGTGCCGCGCTCGCCTCCTGGCTCACCGCCGACGCCCACCCCGTCGACAACGGCGGTCTGACACCGTACGAGACCGCCGTCCGGATCGCCGAAGCGGTCGGTGACGGTACGGTCCCCGTCTGCGACATCGTGCAGACGCCCGAGCCCACCGCCGAGACCGTCGCCTCCGGGGTGCTGCTCTTCGACGAGCAGGACCGGGTGCTGCTGGTCGATCCCACCTACAAGCCCGGCTGGGAGTTCCCCGGCGGGGTCGTGGAACGCGGCGAGGCGCCCGCGCGCGCGGGTGTGCGCGAGGTCGCGGAGGAGACGGGGATCCGGCTGGACGACGTACCGCGTCTCCTCGTCATCGACTGGGAGCGGCCCTCGCCTCCCGGCTACGGCGGTCTGCGCCTCCTCTTCGACGGGGGGCGCCTGGACTCCGCGGCGGCCGAGCGTCTGCTGCTGCCCGGCCCCGAGCTGCGGGACTGGCGTTTCGTGACGGAGGAGGAGGCCGCCGATCTGCTGCCGCCGGTGCGCTACGAGCGGCTGCGCTGGGCGCTGCGGGCGCGGGAACGCGGGGCGGCGCTCTACCTGGAGGCGGGCATTCCGACGTCCTGAAGCGCGTCCCGCAGCGCTTCGTGCGGATACGGGGCGAGCCTGCTCTCGTGCTGCAGCCGGTGCCGGAACTCGTCCATCACGACGGCTCCGCGCGCATGTCGGGTGATGACCCCGGCGGCGGCCTCCGGGATGCCGCCGCCGGGCCGGGCGCCGTCGGCGCAGGACCGGACGAAGTCGGCCCGCTCCTGCCCGCGATACCCGTACAGCTCGGTGACCAGCCAGATCACCAGGTACCAGGCGGTGTAGGCGCGGTCGTGGTCACGGTGCCGGGCGAAGAAGTCGCGCTCCTGCCGGGTCAGCGGGAAACGGGCGGAGAGCGCGAGGCCGTAGTCGGCGAGGTAGAGCCGGCGGCCGTCGGTGAGGACGTTGTGGAAGTGGGTGTCGAAGTGCAGGAGTTGGTGGGCGCGCAGGAAGGCGGTGGTGGCTTCGAGGCGCTGTTCCACCAGCGTGCACGCGGCCTCCGCGTCGCCCGTCGCCAGCTGGGTGCCGAGCCAGTCGTGCAGCGTGTGCGGGATGTACTCCAGGAACAGCGCCAGGCATGAGGAGGCCGTACGGAGCCCCTCGATACGCTCGCGCACCTGCGGGCCGCCGCCCCAGTAGGCGACGGCCCGCTCCACGTCGGCCAGTTCATCGGGAAGGGGCTGCGGGGGCTGGGGCAGGACGCGCCAGTGATGCATCAGGGGGAAGCCCGCGAACCGGTCGGCGACGACCCAGTTCGTCGTCATGGAGTGCACCGCGAGCTCCCGCCAGGCGCCGAGACCAGGGCTGCCGATGCCGTAGTGGCAGAAGGCCGGGACACCGAAGACGTTGGCCGTCGAGCGGACGTTCTCGGCGAGCAGTTCGGTGTCGGTGAGCCGTACCTGCTTCACGAACACCCGGGCGCCGTTCACCTCGATCACCTTGGTCGGCCCGCCGATGCCGGTTCCGGCCGGTGTCCCCTCCGCCACGAGCCGCGCGAGCTCGTGGTCGGAGAGAAGCGCGAGGGACGTGGCGATGTCCGTGTGGGCGCTGAGGCGCGCGGTGCGGGTCATGCACCCATCCTCAGCGCCCGCGCCCTCAACTCGCCGCGTAGTTGCGCAGGAACAGCGCCTCGGTGACCGAAAGACGCTCCAGCTCCTGCGGGGACACGCTCTCGTTGACGGCGTGGATCTGGGCCTCCGGCTCGCTCAGGCCGATCAGGAGGATCTCCGCCTGCGGGTACAGGGCGGCGAGGGTGTTGCACAGCGGGATCGAGCCGCCCTGGCCGGCGTACTGCATCTCCTGGCCCGGGTAGGCCACCGCCATCGCGTCGGACATCGCCTGGTACGCCGGGCTGCCGGTGTCGGCGCGGAACGCCTGGCCCTGCCCTATCTGCTCGGTGCGCACCCGGGCGCCCCATGGCGTGTGCGCCTCGACGTGCGCCTGGAGCAGCTTGGTGGCCTCGGCCGCGTCCACCCCCGGCGGCACGCGCAGGCTGATCAGGGCACGTGCGCTCGCCTGCACGGACGGGGTGGCGCCGACGACCGGCGGGCAGTCGATGCCGAGGACCGTGACCGCGGGGCGCGCCCAGATGCGGTCCGCGACCGTGCCGGAGCCGATCAGCTGAACGCCGTCGAGGACCTTGGCGTCCTGGCGGAACTGCCCGTCCTCGTACTGCAGCCCCTCCCACGACGCCTCGCCGGTCAGCCCGTCCACCGTCGTCGAACCGTCCTCGGCGCGCAGCGAGTCGAGTACGCGGATGAGGGCGCCCAGCGCGTCGGGTGCGGCCCCGCCGAACTGGCCGGAGTGCAGGTTGCCTTCGAGGGTGTCGATCTGCACGCGCACCAGGGTCATGCCGCGCAGGGTGGAGGTGACCGTCGGCAGGCCGACGCGGAAGTTGCCCGCGTCGCCGATCACGATGGTGTCGGCCGCCAGCAGCTCCGGGTGCTCCTCGGCGTACCGCTCCAGACCGCCGGTGCCCATCTCCTCCGAGCCCTCGGCGATCACCTTGACGTGCACCGGCACGCCGCCGTTCGCCTTGAGCGCGCGCAGCGCCAGCAGGTGCATGATCACGCCGCCCTTGCAGTCGGCGGCACCGCGCCCGTACCAGCGGCCGTCGCGCTCGGTCAGCTCGAAGGGCGGGGTGGTCCAGGCGGTCTCGTCCAGCGGGGGCTGCACGTCGTAGTGGGCGTACAGCAGGACCGTCCTGGCGCCCTCGGGGCCAGGCAGGTAGCCGTACACCGACTGCGTGCCGTCGGGGGTGTCGAGCAGCGCGACGTCCTGGAAGCCCTCCGCGGCGAGTGCGTCGGCGACCCAGCGGGCGGCGCCCTCGCTCTCGCTCCTGGGGAACTGGTCGAAGTCCGCCACCGACTTGAACGCCACCAGTTCGGTGAGCTCCGCCCGCGCCCTGGGCATCAGCGAGGCGACGGTCTCGGCGACCGGATTCGACGACATGGGCACGCTCCTTGTGGGTGCGACGTTGTACGTATGAGTGCTGTGATCCTCCCACAGCGGCCTGCGACGATGCCCGCCGTAGGATGCGGGGGACAGCAGCAGACGGCGGCTTGATCGGGAGCAGTAGACCATCGTGAGCAGCGAGAACTCTTCGGCGGACGACGTGCGTCAGGTGTGGGACGTCGTCGTGGTGGGCGCGGGGCCCGCGGGGGCCTCGGCCGCGTACGCGGCGGCGGTCGCGGGGCGGCGCGTGCTGGTGCTGGAGAAGGCGGAGCTGCCGCGCTACAAGACCTGCGGCGGCGGCATCATCGGCCCCTCGCGCGACTCGCTCCCGCCCGGCTTCGAGCTGCCCTTCCGGGAGCGGGTGCACGCGGTCACCTTCTCCAGCAACGGCCGCTTCAGCCGGACCCGCCGCTCCAAGCAGATGCTCTTCGGGCTGATCAACCGGCCCGAGTTCGACCAGCAGCTCGTCGAGCACGCGCAGAAGGCGGGCGCCGAACTGCGGACGGGCGTCACCGTGCAGCGCGTCGAGCAGCACGGCTCGGCGGTGCCCGACCGGCGCAGCGTCGCGGTCGTCCTGCAGGGCGGCGAGACGCTGCTCGCGCGGGCCGTCATCGGGGCGGACGGCAGCGCCAGCCGGATAGGGGCCCATGTCGGGGTGAAGCTCGACCAGGTGGACCTCGGCCTGGAGGCGGAGATCCCGGTGCCGGAGACGGTCGCCGAGGACTGGAAGGGGCGGGTCCTCATCGACTGGGGCCCGATTCCCGGCAGTTACGGCTGGGTGTTCCCCAAGGGCGACACGCTGACGGTCGGGGTGATCTCGGCCCGCGGTGAAGGCGCCGCCACCAAGCGGTACTTGGAGGAGTTCATCGGGCGGCTCGGGCTCGCCGGGTTCGAACCGAGCATCTCCTCAGGGCACTTGACGCGCTGCCGCGCCGACGACTCCCCGCTGTCACGCGGGCGCGTCCTGGTGTGCGGGGACGCGGCGGGTCTGCTGGAGCCCTGGACGCGCGAGGGGATCTCGTTCGCGCTGCGGTCGGGGCGGCTCGCGGGGGAGTGGGCGGTCCGGATCGCCGAGGCGCACGACGCGGTGGACACCCGGCGCCAGGCCCTGAACTACGCCTTCGCGGTCAAGGCGGGCCTCGGCGTCGAGATGAGCGTCGGCAAGCGGCTGCTGATGGTGTTCGAACGCCGTCCGGGTCTCTTCCACGCGGCGCTGACCGGGTTCCGGCCGGCCTGGAAGGCGTTCATGGACATCACCCGCGGCTCGACCTCGCTGGCCGAGATCGTCCGCGTCCACCCCATGGCCCAGCGCGCGCTGACCGCGCTGGACCGCCGCGCGGAGCCCGTGGCCGACGACGTCACTTCTTGACGGTGATCCGGAAGACCGGGTGGTCCTGGGCCGCCGCGGCGAGCTCCTCGTCGGAGGACTTCGCGGTGACGCCGTTGAAGTACTGGTTGACCTCCCAGCCCCACTTCTCCAGATAGGTCCGCAGGATCGGGAGCTTCTCCGCGTCGGGAAGCTCCACCGCGGCGAACTCACGGACCCTGCGTCCGACGCGCAGCTCCCCGCCGCCGGCGGCGCGCATGTTGCGCACCCACTGGGAGTGACCGCGGGCCGACACGAGGTACTGCGTGCCCTCGTAGCTGTGCGGGTTGACCGGGATGCGCTGCATCCTGCCGCTCTTGCGCCCGCGCACGGACATCTCCGCCGTGCCCGCGAGGCTGATCCCGTGCCGGGCGAGCCAGCCGATGACGCTGTTGAAGCGGACGTTCAGCGCGCTGCCCTTGAGGTAGTACGGCGACGACATGGCGACCCCCGGAGGAAGAGTTATGGAGAGCGGTGCTCTCGCTTGAGAGCAGTGTGCACGAAACCGTCGTTCCAAAGCAAGAGCAGTGCTCTCGATTGTGTGCACTGATCTGAGGATCATGGGAGACTGCATCGCATGAGCAGCAGCACCCCACAGGGCGCCCGCGCCCGCGCCAGGATGGAAATCACCGCGGCCATCAAGGACGAGGCCCGCAGACAGCTCGCGGCCGAGGGCGCCGCCAAGCTCTCGCTGCGCGCCGTGGCCCGCGAACTCGGCATGGTCTCCTCCGCGCTCTACCGCTACTTCCCCAGCCGGGACGACCTGCTGACCGCTCTCATCATCGACGCCTACGACTCCCTCGGCGAGAGCGCGGAGGCCGCCCACGGCAAGGCCGCGGACGAGGGGCCCGTGCGGCGCTGGACGGCGGTGGCGGAGGCCGTACGCGACTGGGCGCTGCGCCATCCGCACGAGTACGCGCTGATCTACGGCTCGCCCGTGCCCGGCTACACCGCCCCCGACACCACCGTCCCGGCCGCCTCCCGCGTCGGCCTCCTCCTCATCGGCATCGTCCGCGACGCCCACCACGCCTCCGCCCTCACCGAACTGCCGCCCCCGCCCGCCGAACTGCGCGCCGAGGCCGAGCGCATGGCGGCGGACCTGGCGCCCGACCTGCCCCCCGCGACGGTCGCCACCCTCGTCGCCGCCTGGGCCGAGCTCTTCGGGCTGGTCGGGTTCGAGCTCTTCGGGCAGTTCCACCGGGTCGTGGTGGACCGGGAGCCGTTCTTCCGGCAGGCGGTGACGCGGCTCGCGCAGGGGGTGGGCCTGGGGTGAGCCGGTGAAGGGGACGTACTTCGCGGGGAGTACGCGTGATCACCACGCGCGGGTGACGCCGCCCGACGGTCTTCGCGTCTAGCGTGGCGGCATGGACGAGCAGCAGGCGCGCCCGGGCGGCGGTCCGCCCATGTGGTGGCGGAACGGGCCCCCGATGTGGTGGCGGCACGGGCCGCCGTCGTGGAACCGGTGGGAGGACGGCGCGGACGGCGCGGAGCGCGCCCCTCGCTTTCCCTGGCGCTCCACCCTGCTGATCACGGTCTTCGTCATGGCCGGCTCGAACTTCGCCTCCCGGGGCCAGCCCGGCCGGGAGGACATCGACCCCTACGCCCGCGTCCTGCTGCTGGTGGCCACGGGGCTGCTGCTGTGGCGCAAGCGGTACCCGGTCGCCGTCACGTTCGGCACATCCGCGGCAGTCATGGTCTACCTCGCCGCCGGATACCCCTATGGGCCGATCTTCCTCGCCGTGGCCGTGGCCTGCTTCAACGCCATCGTCATGGGGCACCGCAAGGCGGCCTGGGCGGCGCTCGGGGCGCTCTGGACCGGCCACCTCCTGGTGGCCCACTGGCTGTATCAGTGGCTGCCGCCGTCCGGTGACCCGGCCGCCCCCTGGGGGCAGGAGGGCGTGATCGCCGCCTGGGTCGCGGCGATCGTGGCGGTCTCGGAGCTGGCCAGGACCCGGCGCGAACAGTGGGCCAAGGAGCGGGTCGAGCGGGCGCAGGCGGCGCGGCGGCGGGCCGACGAGGAGCGGCTGCGGATCGCCCGCGAACTGCACGACGTCCTCGCGCACAGCATCTCCGTGATCAATGTGCAGGCGGGCGTGGGCCTCGCCCTCCTCGACACCGACCCCGAGCAGGCACGCTCGGCGCTCACCACCATCAAGGCCAAGAGCAAGGAGGCGCTCGGCGAGGTCCGCCAGGTCCTCGACACCCTGCGCACCCCCGGCGACGCGCCCCGCACACCGGCCCCCGGCCTGGACCGGCTGCCCGAACTGGTGGAGCAGGCGGCCAGTGCGGGCCTCACCGTCGAGGTCGAGGGCGAGCCGCCCCGCCTCCCGCCCGGCACGGACCTCGCCGCCTTCCGGATCGTCCAGGAGGCGCTGACGAATGTCGTCCGGCACTCGGGATCGCGGCACGCGCGCGTGCGCCTGGAGCACGACGACGTCACGACGCTACGGTTGCGTATCGACGACGACGGTCCGGCGACCGGCGCCGACGCGGGCGGCAGCGGGAATGGACTCGCCGGAATGCGGGAGCGGGCGGCGGCGCTGGGTGGCACGATCGAGGCGGGCCCGCGCGACGACGGAGGGTTCCGGGTGCTCGCCGTACTGCCGTTGAGGACTGCCGCCGAGGTCAAGGAGGACCGGTGATCCGCGTACTGCTCGCCGACGATCAGTCATTGGTGCGGGCCGGTTTCCGGGCGCTGCTCGACGCGCAGCCCGACATCGAGGTGGCGGGGGAGGCCGCCGACGGCGAGGAGGCGGTGCGCGGGGTGCGTGAACTGCGGCCCGACGTCGTCCTGATGGACATCCGCATGCCGCTCCTCGACGGCCTCGCCGCGACCCGCCGGATCACCGAGGACGAGGCCCTCAAGGGCGTGAAGGTGGTCATGCTCACCACCTTCGAACTCGACGAGTACGTCTTCGAGGCCATCCGCGCGGGCGCCTCCGGCTTCCTGGTCAAGGACACCGAGCCGGAGGAACTCCTGCGCGCCGTAAGGGCGGTGGTCGACGGCGACGCGCTGCTGTCGCCGGGGGTGACCCGGCGGCTGATCGCCGAGTTCGCCGCCCGCTCCAAGGAACCCGCTGCCGCCGACGCCCTCGGTGAACTCACCGAGCGCGAGCGGGAGGTCATGGCGCTGGTCGGCATCGGCCTGTCCAACGAGGAGATCGCCCGCCGCCTGGTGGTCAGCCCCCTCACCGCGAAGACCCACGTCAGCCGCACGATGGTGAAGCTGGGCGCCCGCGACCGGGCTCAACTCGTCGTGCTGGCCTACGAGTCGGGGTTGGTGCGCCCGGGCTGGCTGGGCTGAGAGCCCTGCCGGAACCGCAGCAGCACGCTGACGACCCTGGCGAAGAACAGCACGACCGCGACCGTGGCGCCCACCGCGACGAGCGTGCCGCGCGTACCGTCCGACACGTCGAAGACGAACGCCGGCCCGGCGACCGCCCCGAACAGCACCGCCGCCGCGAACGCGGCACTGAACAGCGCGTACCCGATCTCCACGGTGATCGCGTCCCGCTCGGCCTGCCCGCGCCGTCCCCCGTAACTCTCCATCCCCCGAGTCAAACAGCCGTGCGCCCGGCGCGGCAAGTCGCAGCACCGGGCGCACGTGGAAGGCGTTCCCCCGAGGGCCTGATCCGTCGGATCAACCCTAGTCACGGACCGCGACGCGCTCCGCTTCCGCCTCCCTGGCGGTGGACTTGGCGACCACGACGGTCGGCCGACTGTGCCGGGTGCGCAGTCCGGTGAGGGCGATCAGCAGGCCCACGACCGCGATCACGGTGATCACGACCAGAGCGGGCAGGTAGCTGTCCAGGACGGCCTGCGGAGAGGCGGGATCCTTGGGCGCGTTCGCCGTCAGGACCGCCGTCACGACCGCCAGGAACAGCGCGCCGCCCACCTGGACCGAGGTGTTGAGCAGCCCGGAGACCATGCCCTGCTCATGCTCGTCGACGCCGTTCGTGGCCTGGACGTTGAGCGAGGGGAACGTCAGCGCGAAGCCCGTGCCGACCAGCAGCATGGTGGGCAGGATCACCGCGGCGTAGACCGGGTCGAGGTCGATCCGCAGGAACAGGACGTAGCCGACGACCAGCGCGGCGAACCCGATCACGATCAGCCGTGCCGTGCCGAACCGGTCGATGATCGCGCCGACCTTCGTCGCCGACAGCGCCACGAGCGCGCCCGCCGGCAGGAACGCCAGCGCGGTGTGCAGCGCCGACCAGCCGAGCAGCTGCTGCATATAGAGGGTGACCAGGAACTGGAACCCGATATAGCTGCCGACGAACGTCAACGCGCCGAGCTGGGCCCGGACTTGGGGTCCGGAGCGCAGCACCCCGAGCCGGATCAGCGGGCTCGGGCTGCGCCGCTCGACGAGGACGAAGGCCGTCAGCAGGACGACGACGGCGACGAAGGAGACGATCGTACGGGCCGCGGCCCAGCCCACCTCGGGCGCTTCGACGACGGTGAAGACGAGCAGCAGCATCGAGGCCGTGCCGAGGATGGCGCCGGGGATGTCGTAGCCGCCGTCCGCCCGCTCGCGCTCGCTGCGCGGCAGCAGCTTCAGGCCGACGGCCAGGGCGATCAGCGCGATCGGCGCGGGCAGCAGCATGGTGAAGCGCCAACTGGCCTCGGTGAGCAGGCCCGAGAAGACCAGCCCCATCGAGTATCCGGTGGCGCCGCAGGTGGTGTAGATCGAGAGCGCGCGGTTGCGTACCGGGCCCTCGGCGAAGGTCGTGGTGATGATGGACAGGCCGGCGGGGGCGGTGAAGGCGGCGGCCAGGCCCTTGATGAAGCGGCTGGCGATCAGCAGCGGACCCGAGTCGACGAGCCCGCCGAGCAGCGAGGCGAGTGCGAAGACGGCCAGGGCCACCAGGAACACCTGGCGTCGGCCCAGCAGATCGGCGGTCCGTCCGCCGAGCAGGAGCAGACCGCCGTAGCCGAGGATGTAGCCGCTGACGATCCACTGCAGGGTCGAGGTGGACAGGCCCAGGTCGGCGCCGATGGACGGCAGGGCGACACCGACCATGGACACGTCCAGCGCATCCAGGAACATCGCGGCGCAGAGCACCAGCAGGGTGCCCCACAGCCGAGGTGTCCAACGTTCCTCGGAAGCGGGGTTGGTGAGCGGAGAGGTCATGGCGAAGACAGTACATGCGCATGCATCGAATGCAAATGCATTTAATGTCGGTGCAATGAACTCGGATCTCTGCTACGGTGCGCCCATGGCGGCGAAGAAGGCCGAACAGGCGCTCGTGGACCAGTGGCGGGACATCCTGGCCCTGCATGCGCGCACACAGTGCGAACTCGACCGCGCCCTGACCCAACACGGCCTGTGCGCCAGTGACTTCGAGGTTCTGGACGTGCTGGCGGACGGCGGCTCGTACCGCGTCCAGGAGATCTCCGAGCGCGTCCATCTGAGCCAGAGCGCGCTGTCGCGGCTGATTGCCCGGCTGGAGAAGGACGGGCTCGTCGAGCGCGGTCTGTGCGCGGAGGACCGGCGGGGTGTGCGTGTGTGCCTCACCGGGAAGGGGCGCACGCTGCACGGCGAGGTGCTGCCGGTGCAGCGTGCGGTGCTGACGAGGATGCTGGCGAACTGATTCGGCGTCAGCTCCAGGTGACGGAGGACTTCTCCCGCCACAGTGCGGCGATCGAGTCATCGCCGGTCACCTGCGGGAAGGGCAGCCGGTTCCACAGAGACAGGTAGAGCTGCCCGGCCGGCCCGGTGATCTCGCAGTCCGCCCCTCCCGCGTCGTCCCGCTCGGCCGCGGGCGGCTCCTGCGACAGTCGTACGGTCCACACGGCGCCGTCGGTGTCCGTCGCCCGTACCCGCAGCACCCGGGGTTCGGCGCTGCGGACCCGGCTCTTGGGGCGGGCGTGGAAGGCGCGCAGCAGCTCGTCGACGCCGTCGGCCGCGAAATCGGGGTCGATCGGGGTCGGGTCCCCGCCGCGTGCCGACTCGGCGTCGAAGCGGTGCACGGTCGTCTCGTGGGCCTGTCTGCGCGCCCAGAACGCGAGGGGTGACGGGGCGGGCAGGAAGTGCCAGCACTGCACGTCCGCGGGGGCGCCCGCGAGGGTGTCGACCAGGTTGCGGTGGCCCTCCCGGAACCAGGTGAGCAACTCGGCGCCGTCGAGGTCGGGTTCGCCGGCGTCGGCCTGGTAGGAGGTGTGCTTCTCGGCGACGAACGCCGCCGCCCAGCGGTGCACCATCCCCGTGTGCCGCAGCAGATCCCGCACCTGCCACCCCGGACAGGTCGGCACCTCGGCATCTGGCCCGGCCTTCTCGGCGGCGGTGGCCAGCAGCGCACCCTCGCGGTCCAGGGTGCGGATGAAGTCGGCTGTTTCCATGGGGTGAGTGTGCCGGATGGAGTGCGGTCGCAGGGAATGCGGTCCGGTCAGTTCGGTGTCGTGCGGCGCGTCGCCACCCCGATGAGCGTGGCGATCGCCGCCAGGACCGCGACGCTGGTCAGGGCGACCGGCAGGGAGAACCAGTCGGCCATGAAGCCGATCGCGGGCGGACCGAGGAGCATGCCGCCGTAGCCGAGGGTGGAGGCGGTGGCGACGCCGTCGGGGCCGGCCAGGGTGCCCGCGCGTTCGACGGCCACGGGGAAGAGGTTGGCCAGGCCGAGCCCGGTGACCGCGAAGCCGAGCAGTGCCGCCCAGAGGGAAGGCGCGAGGGAGCCGAGGAGCATACCGGCCGCCGCGGTGGTGCCGCCCGCGATGACGGTACGGCCATGGCCGAGCCGTTCGAGAAGGGCCGTACCGGAGAGCCTGCCGATGGTCATGGCCAGCGCGAAGCAGGAGTAGCCGGCGGCGGCGACGCCGGGCGAGGCGTGGAGGTCCTGTTCGAGGTGCAGGGCGCCCCAGTCGGCCATGGCGCCTTCGCCGTACGCCGTGCACAGGGCGATCAGGCCGAAGACGATCACCAGTCCGCGTGTTCGGGCGCCCCGGCCGCGCGGGGTGCCGCGTTCGGGGCGGGTGGGGCGCGTGGTCGTCGGCGGTTCGTGGCGTAGCAGCACGCGGCCCGCCACGACCGTCACCAGCAGCCCGATCACGGCGAGGCCCAGCAGGTGCCGGGTGGGGGAGAGGGCTCCGGCGACCAGCCCGCCGAGTCCCGCGCCGACCATGCCGCCGAGGCTGAACGCCGCGTGGAAGCTGGGCATGATCGGCCGGCGCAGGGCGGCCACCAGGTCGACGGCGGCGCTGTTGAAGGCGACGTTGATGCTGCCGTATGCCGCGCCGAAGAGGAGGAGTACGGCGCCCAGGGCGAGGACGGAGTGGGTGAGCGGGGGCAGGGCGACGCTCAGGGAGAGGAGTACGGCGCACACGACGGTGACCTGGTGGGTGCCGTAGCGGCGGCAGAGGCGGCCGGTCAGCGTCATGGTGAGGACGGCGCCCGCGGAGACACCGAGCAGGGCGAGTCCGAGGGCGCTGGCGGAGGCGCCGGTCTGTTCCTTGATGGCGGGGATGCGCACGACCCAGCCGGCGAAGAGGAAGCCGTCGAGGGCGAAGAAGGTGGTGAGGGCGATACGGAGGCGGGTGAGGTCGTTCGTGGAGCCCGGCACGGCGCTGTGCGATCGGGCTTTGTTTATTTGCGGCACAAAATCAGGCTAGGTCGGCCCGGCGGGCGGGGCAAGGGGGTTGCCGGGTCCCCGTGACCGGCATCTTGCCCAGTACACGTCAATGATGGGAAACTTCGGCATCGATGCCTGCCCGCGCGCCCGTCGGCGTAGCGAGCACCCCGCACTCAGCCGGCTGGTCGCGACAGCGAGGGAGTGGCGTGTTACGCGCACTGAGGTTCAGGCACGTTCCCATGACAGCGCTTGCTGCCGCCCTGGCCCTCTCGCTCTCCGCATGCGGCGGTGGCAGCGGGCCCGGCGGAAGCGCCCCGGCGTCGCTCGACCCGGACGCGGACCTGAGCGAGCAGCGGCTCACCGTCTCCAACTGGGACGGCTATCTGCCGGAGGATCTCCCCGCCCGGTTCAAGTCGGCGGTCGGCCCGCCCGTGACCGTCGCCAAGCACACGACCAACGAGGAGATCGTCGCCAAGCTGACCGCCTCCTCCGACAGCGGCATCGACGTCGCGTTCGTGTCGGGCCAGTACGCGCAGGCCCTCGCGGCACAGGGGCTGCTCGAACCGATCCACCACGACCTGGTTCCCCATCTGAGGAACCTCGATCCGCTGGCCTCCCGCCTCGCCCACGACAAGGGCAACGCCTATTCCGTCCCGTACACCTGGGGCACCACCGGACTCTGCTACCGCAAGGACCTCGTCCGCGACGCCCCCGACAGCTGGAACGACCTGCTGAAGCCACGTGCCGAGCTCAAGAAGAAGATCACCATGCTGAAGACCGAGCGCTGGCTCTTCCTGCCCGCGCAGAAGTCCCTCGGCTACTCGGTGAACACCACGGACGACCAACAGCTCGCCCGCGTCAAGGAGTTGCTGCTCGACGCGAAGCAGGGACTCCTCGCCTACGACGACACCACGTTCGGCGACCGGCTGAAGTCCGGCGAGGCCGTACTGGCGGAAGCCTGGGACGGCTGGTGCCCGACCGACGACAAGAGGATCGCGTTCACCGTCCCCAAGGAGGGCAGCGACCTCTGGGTCGACACGATGGTCGTCCTCAAGTCCTCCAAGAGCAAGGAAGCGGCCCACGCCTTCATCAACTACGTCCTAGGCGCCGACGTCCATTCCTGGGTCGCCTCGAACATCTACTACAAGGTGCCGAACGCCGCCGCGATGGCCGAGGTCGACCCGGCCCTGCTGAAGAAATACCCGGCCCTCGCCATGACCCCCGAGCAACTGCTCAAGGGCGAGTCGGCCGTCGACCTCGGGGACGCCTCGGCCGCCTACAGCCGGATCGTCACGGAAGTCACCGCGGGCTGATGGCGCGCCGGGGGAGCGCCGGGACGGCACGGCTCGCGCGCGCCCGCCTCACCCTCATCGGCCCCGGCCTCTCCTACCTGACCGCCCTGCTCCTGCTGCCGCTCGCCCTGCTGATCGGCTACACGGTCTTCCAGCGGGGCCGGTTCGGCGGGATCGACTACGACGACGGAGCCACCGGCGACAACTTCGCCCGGCTCGCCGACCCCCTGTACGCCGGTGTCCTCGCGGACTCACTGAGGCTCGCGGCGATCACCACCGTGCTCGCGCTCCTCCTCGGCTACCCGACGGCGTACGCGATCGCCCGGCTCCCCCGCAGATGGCGCACGGTCGCCCTGGTCCTGGTCGTCCTGCCGTTCTGGACCAGCTTCCTGATCCGCACCTACGCCTGGATCGTGCTGCTCTCCAGCCAGGGCGTGGTCAACAAGGCCCTCACCGGCGCCGGGCTGATCGACCGTCCGCTGGAGCTCCTCTACACGGAGCCGGCCGTCGTCCTCGGACTGCTGCACTCCTACCTTCCGTTGATGGTGCTGCCGCTGTACTCGGCGATCGAGCGGGTCGACACGGGACTGACCGAGGCCTCGGCCGACCTGGGCGCACGCCCGGCCCGGACGTTCCTGAGCGTGACCCTGCCGCTCACCGTGCCCGGCGTGCTCACCGGCTGCGTCTTCGTCTTCGTGCCCAGCCTCGGGAACTTCGTCGTCCCCGAACTGCTGGGCGGCGGGCGCACGGTGCTGGTCGGCAATCTGATCAGGGACCAGTTCCTGACGGCCCGGGACTGGCCGTTCGGCTCGGTGCTGGCCCTCGCGCTCATGGCCTTCCTGGTCCTGCTGCTCATGGCGCAGGCATGGGCCGGCCACCGGCTGGGCGGTCGCTGATGCGCCGGCCGGTCCTGGTCCCGCTGTGGCTGACCTACCTGTTCCTCTACACGCCCGTCGCCGTGCTCGTGGTGATGTCCTTCAACCGGTCGGACAGCCCCTACGCATGGGCCGGATTCAGCACCGACTGGTACGGCACGCTGGCCCGAGACGACGAGGTCCTGCGGGGGCTGGCCAACACGCTGATCGTGGCCGCGGGCGCGACAGGCCTGTCGACCGTCCTCGGCACCCTGCTGGCCGTCGGGCTGGCCCGGCACGGCAGCCGGTCGCGACTGCTGCACGCCGTGTCGGTGATGCCCGCGTTGCTGCCCGACATCGTGCTCGCGATCGGCCTGCTGGCCTTCTACTCGCTGGTCTCGGCGACCCTCGGCCTGTATTCGGTGCTGCTCGCCCACACCGTCTTCGGCCTGGCCTTCGTCACGGCCGTCGTGCGGGCGCGCATCGCCCATGTCGACCCCTCGCTGGAGGAGGCGTCGCGCGATCTCGGCGCAGGACCGGTCGGCACGTTCGTCCGGGTCACCCTGCCCACCCTCGCCCCCGGGATCGTCGCGGGCGCGCTGCTGACGTTCACGCTCTCGCTGGACGAGTTCGTCATCGCCTTCTTCACCGCCGGGCCGAAGGACCCCACCCTCCCGATCGTCATCTACTCGATGATCCGGTTCGGGGTGACCCCGGAGGTCAACGCCCTCGCCACCGTGCTGCTGACGGTCAGTTTCACCGTGGTGATCGCCGCGCAGCGGCTGAGCCGGCTCACGGAGGCGCTGTGATCCGGATCCATGACGTCACACGGCGGTTCGGCGAGGTCACCGCCCTGGACGGGGTCAGTCTGGACATCGAGGAGGGCGAGTTCTTCGCGCTGCTCGGCCCGAGCGGCTGCGGCAAGACGACCCTGCTGCGGGTCCTCGCCGGCTTCGAGACGCCGGACAGCGGCACGGTCACCCTGGACGGCCGGGATCTGCTCGGCGTGCCCGCGCACCGGCGGCCGGTCAACCTGATGTTCCAGTCGTACGCCCTGTTCCCGCACATGAGCGTGGCGCGCAACATCGCCTACGGGCTGGAGCGCGAACGGCTGCCCCGGACCGAAGTCCGCGCCCGGGTCGCCGCCGTACTGCAGACGGTGGGGCTGACGGACGCGGCACGCAGACGGCCGCAGCAGCTGTCCGGCGGGCAACGCCAGCGGGTCGCGCTCGCCCGCGCCATCGTCAAACGGCCCCGTGTGCTGCTGCTCGACGAGCCGCTCTCGGCGCTCGACAAGCAGGTCCGCGCCGAGATGCAACTGGAGCTCAAACGCCTCCAGCACGAGGCCGGCATCACCTTCCTCGTCGTCACCCACGACCAGGAGGAGGCCATGTCCCTCGCCGACCGGATCGCCGTCCTGGACCGGGGCCGCGTCCTCCAGGTCGACACACCCGTCGAGCTCTACCGGCATCCTCGCGGCCGGTTCGTGGCGGGCTTCGTCGGCGCCAACAACGTCTTCGCCGGACGCCTGTCGCCCGCCGGCGGGCTCGACGTACCCGGCGTCGGCGTCCTGCCCGCACCGGCCGGGGACACGGCGGGGCTCGTCGCCGTACGCCCGGAGAGTGTCCGGATGGCAGCCGACGGCACGGACGCGCCCTTGCGCGGCACGGTGCTCGACATCAGCTACTTCGGCGGCTCCTCACGGATCGCGGTCACCGTCCCCGGACTGGACCGGCCGGTCCTGCTGACCGTGCCGGGCCCGGCAACGGTGACCTCCGGCGCCCGCGTCGCCCTGTCGTGGGACGCGGAGAGCGCCGTCCTCATCGAGCAGACGGGAGACACCCCTTGAGCGGCCCCTTGACCATTCTCTTCGCGCCGGAGAGCGCCTACGGCCCGACCAACAACTGCATCGGTATCGGGGACGTGTTACGCCGCCGCGGCCACCGTGTGGTGTTCGCGGCCGAGGCGTCCTGGAAGGGCAGACTCGCCAAGCTGGGCTTCGAGGAGGACCTGGTCGACCTGGCGCCACCGCCCGAACAGCCCCAGGAGGCCGGCCAGTTCTGGAAGGACTTCGTACGGGACACGGCGCCCGAGTTCCGGAAGCCGACGATCGAACAGCTGGGGACCTGGGTCAGACCGGTCTGGGAGGAACTGGTCTCCGGCGCCCGTTACTGCGAACCCCGGCTGAAGGACATCATCGACCGGGTCCGGCCGGACGTGATCGTCGAGGACAACGTCGTCTGCTTCCCCGCGCTGACCACCGCGGGCGTTCCGTTCGTACGGATCGTCTCCTGCAACCCGCTGGAGATGAAGGGCGAGCACGTCCCGCCGCCCTTCTCCGGATACCCGGCGGGCGACCGCGCCGGCTGGGCCGAGTTCCGTGCCGAGTACGACCGCACGCACCGCGACGTGTGGGCCGCCTTCAACGCCTGGGTGGTGGAACAGGGCGCACGGCCGCTGCCCGACCTGGAGTTCATCCACGGGGGCGACCTGAACCTGTACGTCTACCCGGAGATCGCCGACTACACCGGGGCCCGCCCGCTGGGCCCCGCCTGGCACCGGCTGGACTCCTCCGTCCGTGAGACCGACGACGAGTTCACGCTGCCGCCGGAGTGGGCGGACCGTCCGGACGGCAGCGCGCTGATCTACTTCAGCCTCGGCTCGCTCGGCTCCGCCGACGTCGACCTCATGAACCGGGTCATCGCCTCGCTGGCCCGCACCCCGCACCGCTACATCGTCTCCAAAGGGCCGCTGCACGACGAGATCGAGCTCCCGCCCTCCATGTACGGCGCCGAGTTCCTCCCGCAGACCCGGATCCTCCCGCTGGTCGACCTCGTCATCACCCACGGCGGCAACAACACCACCACCGAGTGCCTGCACTTCGCCAAGCCGATGGTCGTGCTCCCGCTTTTCTGGGACCAGTACGACAACGCCCAGCGGGTCGCCGAACTGGGCCACGGCGTCCGGCTCGACCCGTACCGCTTCACCGACGCCCAACTCCACGGCGCGCTGGCCGAGTTGCTCGGCGACGGTCGTATGGCACACACCCTGAGGGAAGCCTCCGCGCAGATCCGGGCCCGGGACGGGGTGCGGACCGCGGCGGATCTGATCGAGCAGAGCGGCCGTGGTCCGCGCGAGTAGGCCCGAGGCCGAGTGACCCCATACCCCACCGGATCGACAGGATCGACAGGATCGACAGAGGTGTCACACATGAAGCGTTCCCCGCACACTCCGAACACCCAGCACACCCAGCACACCCCACGCTCCCCACGCCCCTTCAGACTCGGCGTCGCAGTCGCCACCCTCGCCGCGCTGGCGGCGCTCACCGCCTGCGGAGGCGGCGGGGATTCCTCCTCGTCGACCGACGACGACTTACGTACGGGGGCCACGCTCGACGTCGCCATACCGTCGGCCGTGTTCGCCCCCAAGGAAGAGGTCGCGACCTACGCGGTGGCCGACGCCGAGGGCTATTTCGCCGCGGAGAAGCTCAAGGTCGACGTACTCAACACCGACGGCTCGGTCGCCGCCGTCCAGGCCGTCGCCTCGGGCAGTGCCGACATCGCGCCGGCCGACGCGGGAGCCGTCCTCGCCGCTCGGGAGAAGGGCATCCCGGTCAAGGCAGTCGGCGGTCTGGTGCGGAACTGGCCGTGGCGCATGGCCGTCCTGCCGGACAGCGACATCAACGCCCCCGCCGACCTCAAGGGCAGGAAGGTCGGTGTCATCAGCCTTGCCTCGGGTTCGGCCATCTACGCCCGGGCGTACGCCGCCGACGCCGGCCTGGACCCCGCCGGGGACGTCGAACTGCTGCCGGTCGGGGTGGGCGCGCAGGCGCTATCCGCGCTGGAGGACGGCAAGGTCGATGTGCTGGCGCTGTACACACAGGCGTACGCCACGATCGAGAACACCGGCACCGAGTTCCGCTACCTCGACAACTCCGCCGCCTTCCAGGGCATCCGCTCGCTGACCTTCGCGGTGACGGAGATGACCCTGAAGGAGAAGAAGGACGTGGTGACGGCCTACCTGCGTGCCTCGTACCGGGCGCTGCTCTTCTCCGCCGTCAACCCCCGGGCCGCCATGCGCGACGGCTACCGGGCCTTCCCCCAGCTGCTGACCGGCAAGAAGGCCGACGACCGTATCGGGGACGACACCAAGACCCTCCAGGCGTGGATCGACACCGCCGTTCCGCCGACCGGTGCACCCGACGGCTTCAAGGACTGGGGTGCGATCAGCGACCAGGAGTGGAACAGGACGGTCGCCTACACCCGGACGTCCGGCCAGATCACCAAGGACGTCGACCTCGCGGAACTGTGGGACGACAGCCTGCTCGACGGCGCGAACGACTTCGACTCCGCGGCCGTCGTCGAGAAGGCGAAGGCCGCCAAGCCGTGAGGGCCTTGGGCCGCCGGGGCCGCCGGGGTGCGGCCGCCCCCGCAGCGGACGTGGCCGAGGACCGCTGGATCGAGGTCGACGGGCTGCACAAGGTGTACCGGCCGCGCAGATCCGAGCCGACCCGGGCGCTCTCGGACATCGCCCTGACCGTCCGGCGCGGTGAGTTCGTCTCCGTCGTCGGTCCTTCGGGGTGTGGCAAGACCACCCTTCTGAAGATCCTCGGCGGGATCGTCCCGAGGAGCGAGGGGACGGTCCGGGTCGCGGGCCGGGACGTGACGGGGCCGCTGCCGGAGGTGGGCATGGTCTTCCAGGCGGCCACCCTGCTGCCGTGGCGCACCGTCGTGCAGAACGTGATGGTGCCCGTGGAGGTGCAGAGGCTCGACACGCGCGTGTACCGGGAGCGGGCCCAGAAGCTGCTCTCGCTGGTCGGCCTCGACGGCTTCGAGGGCAAGTACCCGCACGAGTTGAGCGGTGGGATGCAGCAGCGCGCCGGAATCTGCCGGGCCCTGGTGCACGACCCCGCCGTGCTGCTGATGGACGAACCCTTCGGCGCGCTCGACGCACTGACCCGCGAGCACATGAACGTCGAACTCCTGCGGATCTGGCGGGACAGCGGGCAGACCGTCGTGTTCGTCACCCACTCCATCCCCGAGGCCGTCTTCCTCTCAGACCGGGTGGTGGTGCTCAGCCCTCGCCCCGGCCGGATCGCCGAGATCGTCGGCATCGACCTGCCCCGCCCGCGCGCGCTGAGCGTCATGACCTCGGACCGGGCCGGAGCCCATGTCGAGCGGATCCGCGCGCACTTCGACGCCGACGACATCGAGACCACCCCTGCGGCCGGCTCATGAAACGACCCACCCGACCCCGCGTGGACCTGAAAGAGCGGCCCGAACTGCTGCTCGTCCCCGCTGTCTTCGTGACCGTCGTGCTGACCTGGGAGTTCGCCGTCCCCGCCCTCGGCGTCGACGACTACGTCCTGCCGCGCCCCTCCCAGATCCTCCTCGCCCTGCGCACCCTGCTGTCCGACCCGCTGTTCTGGGGGCATCTCAGGGTCACGGTCCTGGAGTCGCTGTACGGCTTCCTCCTCGGCGTGGGGGCGGCGGTGGTGCTGGGCACCGTGATCGCGCAGGTGCGGCTGGTCGAGCGCGCCCTGATGCCGTACGTCGTCGCCTTCCAGACGGTGCCCAAGGTGGCCCTCGCGCCGCTGTTCGTCGTGTGGTTCGGCTTCGGGATGACGAGCAAGGTCGTGATGGCGGCGGTGATCTCGTTCTTCCCGATGCTGGTCAACGTGATCGAGGGGCTGCGCTCGGCCGACGCCGACCGGATCCAGATGCTCACGGTGTTCGGCGCGAGCAGGTTCCAGGTGTTCAGGATGGTGCGGCTGCCGAGCGCGCTGCCCTTCGTGTTCGCCGGGCTGGACATCGGCATCGTCTTCTCGATTCTCGGTGCCGTGGTCGGCGAGTTCATCGGGGCGAAGGAGGGCCTTGGCTATCTGCTGCTGCAGACCAACTACAACTTCGACATCGCCGCGATGTTCGCCGTGCTGGCGGTGCTCTCGGTACTGGGGCTGATCGCCCACTTCATCATCCGTTTCGCCCAGCGGCGCCTTGTGTTCTGGTCCGAGGAGAACCGGGTGCTCGGCGCATGAGGACATCAGGACACAGGAGGACCGTGTGGCCGAGTCGCCCGAGTACGACCTGCTGCTGAAGGACGCCCGCGTCGTCAGCCACGACCACCAGGAGGCCCGGCCCGCGGACATCGCCGTCAGCGGCGGCCGGATCGCCGCCGTGGCCCCCGGCATCCCCGCGTCGGGCGCGCGCCGGGTGGTCGACGCCGGAGGCAGGCTGGCGTTCCCCGGTGTCGTGGACGCCCACCAGCACTGGGGGATCTACCACCCGCTCGCCGAGGACACGGCCACCGAGAGCCGCGCGTGCGCGCAGGGCGGGGTCACCACCGCCCTGACCTATATGCGGACCGGCCGCTACTACCTCAACAAGGGCGGCCCGTACGCCGACTTCCTCCCCGAGGTGCTGGCCGCCGCCTCCGGCCGCGCCCACATCGACTACGGCTTCCACCTCGCACCGATAACGCGCGCTCACATCGACGAGATCCCGGACCTGATCGAGCGCTTCGGCGTCACGTCGTTCAAGGTCTTCATGTTCTACGGCAGCCATGGCCTGCACGGCAGAGCCGCCGACCAGAACGCGTTCCTGATGCTGCCCGAGGACGAGCGCTACGACTACGCGCACTTCGAGTTCGTCATGCGGGGCGTCCAGGCCGCCCGCGAGCGGTTCCCCGATCTCGCCGACCAGGTCTCGCTGTCCCTGCACTGCGAGACCGCCGAGATCATGACCGCGTACACCAGGCTGGTAGAGGAGGCGGGCGAACTGACCGGCCTGGCCGCCTACAGCGCCTCCCGGCCGCAGCACTCCGAGGGGCTCGCGGTCACCATCGCCGCCTACCTGGCGCACGAGACCGGCCTGCCCGCCGTCAACCTGCTGCACCTTTCCTCCCGCAAGGCGGTGGACGCGGCCGTACGCATGAGCCGGGCGTTCCCGCACATCGACTTCCGCCGCGAGGTCACCATCGGCCACCTGCTCGCCGACATCGCCACGGCCAACGGCCTCGGCGGCAAGGTCAACCCGCCGCTGCGGCCCCGCGACGACGTCGAGGCGCTGTGGGAGTACGTCCTCGACGGCACCGTCGACTGGGTCGTCAGCGACCACGCGTGCTGCCGCGAGGAGCTGAAGTTCGGCGAGCCGAAGGGCCCCGAGGACGCCGTCTTCGTCGCCCGGTCCGGGTTCGGCGGCGCCGAGTACCTCCTCGCCGGCCTCGTCACCGAGGGCACCAAACGCGGCCTGCCGCTGGGCCGGATCGCCGCGCTGACCTCCTGGAACCCCGCCCGGCGCTACGGGCTGCCCGCCAAGGGCGCCCTCGCACCCGGATACGACGCCGACATCGCGCTCGTCGACCCGGGCCGCACCTGGACCGTGCGCGCCGCCGAGTCGGAGTCGTCGCAGGAGTACACCCCGTTCGAGGGCTTCGAGCTGACCGCCCGGGTCACCGACACCTTCCTGCGCGGCCACCACATCCTGCGGGCGGGCAGGATCACGGGCGAACCAGTGGGCGCCTACCTGCACCGGCCGGACCG
>JABFVM010000363.1 GCA_013362785.1 Streptomyces sp.
CGGCCGAGTACTGGCACATCGGGGGCATCCACACCCGGTTCGGGATCGTCACATCGCGCAGGGTGTAGGTCTCGAAGAGCGCACTCATGGCGGACTCCAATCGTCACGGGGACCTGTGGTCGACTCGTACGATAGTCATCGTAGTACGGGAGATGTCAAACTACGAGAGGTCTCGTACAATGGAGGGAACCCCGGCGAGGTGGACCGCCGGGGAACCCGAGGAAGTGGAGCCGCCGTGACCAGCCCCGCTGTCAGCAGCCGAGACCTCCCGCACCCGGCACGCGAGGAGATCCGTCTGGAAGGCGTGCTGCACGCGCTGTCCGACCCGCTGCGGCTGCAGATCGTGCGAGAGCTCGCCGCCGTCGGCGACGAGCTCTCCTGTTCGCACTTCGACCTGCCCGTCACCAAGTCCACCACCACGCACCACTTCCGGGTGCTGCGCGAGAGCGGTGTGCTCCAGCAGATCTACCGGGGCACCGCCAAGATGAACGGCCTGCGCAAGGACGACCTAGACGGCCTCTTCCCGGGACTTCTCGACGCCCTCCTCGACGCCGCCGACCACCAGGCCGCCCGGCTCGGCAGCGCCTGAGTCCGCCTCGGAGACTCCTGAACCGGCCTTCGCGGGCAGGTGGTTGAAGAGCAGGTTCAGCACGATCGCCGTCAGACAGCCCGCGCTGATGCCGCTGTTCATCACCGTCTGGAACCAGTCCGGGAACTTCTCGTAGACCGTCGGCACACCGACCGGCAGCATGCCCATGGCCACGGAAACGGCCACCACCGTCAGGTTGTTGTTGCCCTTGAAGTCCACCCCGGCCAGCGTCCTGAGCCCGCTCGCGGCGACCGTCCCGAACATCACCAGACCCGCGCCGCCCAGCACCGGCGCCGGGATCGCCGCCACCACCGCGCCCAGCTTGGGCAGCAGGCCGAGCAGCACGAGGATGCCGCCCGCGGTGGCGACCACCCAGCGGCTGCGCACCCGCGTCATGCCGACGAGGCCCACGTTCTGCGCGTACGCCGTGTACGGGAAGGTGTTGAAGACGCCGCCCAGCACGGTCGAAAGGCCGTCCGCGCGCAGGCCGTCCGAGAGCGACCGCGGCTCGACCTTGCGGCCCGTCATCTCGCCCACCGCGATCAGGTCACCGGTCGTCTCGGTCATCGTCACCAGCGCCACCACCAGCATCGACACGATCGCCGAGAACTCGAAGGTGGGCGCCCCGAAGTGGAACGGCGTGCTGATGCCGAGCCAGTCGGCGTCGCCGACACCGCCGAAGTCGGTGAACCCGAACGGCACCGCGACGCCGAGCCCGACCACGATGCCGATCAGCACGGCGATCCGGCTGAGGAACGCCGGCGCGAACCGCTGCACACCCAGCACGACCGCCAGCACGAACGCGGCCAGCCCGAGGTTCTTCGGCTCCCCGAAGTCCGCCGAACCGACGCCGCCAGCCGCCCAGTTGCCCGCGACCGGCAGCAGGGAGAGGCCGATGATCAGGATCACGGTGCCGGTGACCAGGGGCGGGAAGAAGCGGAGGAGTCTGCCGAAGACGGGGGCCAGCAGGACGATCGCCAGCCCCGCGACGATGACCGAGCCGTAGATCGCGGGGAGCCCGCCGCCCGTCGTGCCGATCAGCACCATCGGGGAGACGGCGGCGAAGGTGCAGCCCTGCATGATGGGCAGGCGCACGCCGAAGCGCCAGAAGCCGATGCACTGGATCAGCGTGGCTATGCCGCACACCAGGAGGTCGGCGGTGATCAGATACGCCAGGTCGGCGGGCGGCAGCTTCATGGCGCCGCCGACGATCAGGGGGACGGCCACGGCGCCGGCGTACATGGCGAGTACGTGTTGGAGGCCGAAGGCGGCGAGGTGGCGTGCGGGTGGGACTTCGTCGACGGGGTGTGCGGTTGTCATAGGCGGGACCGTAGACTCCTTCGACAGATTGTTGATTTCGGGAGTGTTGCTCGTTCGTTTCCCCGTGCGGGTTGTCTGTGGCTTGTCGCGCCCACGCGGCGGAGCCGCATATCGATACAGTCCCGCGCCCCTAAAGGGCGTTTCCGTGCGCGGCGTTCAACAGTGACTGCCAGTCCGGGAGTTTGACCACGCCCCTGCCCAGCTGTGCTCCCAGCTCCGCCTCCGCCCGTTCGATCGCGCACCAACCCGTCCACTCGACCGGGTCGATCCCCTCGGCGCGCAGGGCCGGGAGCGGGTCCTCGGGTACCTCTTCGCGTACGAGTGCGGAGGCGTCGGCCAGTAGGGAGGTCACCGTCTCCTTGGCGTCCGAACGGTTGGTGCCGATGACGCCCGTCGGGCCCCGCTTGATCCAGCCCGCCACGTACTCGCCCGGCGCGACGAGGCCCTCGCGCAGGACGCGTCCGGCGTCGTGCGGCACCGTGCCGGTCGTCGTGTCGAAGGGCAGGCCGTCCAGCGGTACGCCGCGATAGCCCACCGAACGCAGGACCAGGTGGGCCGCGATGTCCTCGTACCGGCCCGTGCCCGTGACCCCGCCCCGGCCGTCCGGCGCCGTCCGTTCGAAGCGCACCGCGGACACGTGGCCCGCCTCGGCGAGGAGTTCCACGGGGCGCAGGAAGAAGCGCAGCCGGATGCGGTGGCGGGCCTCCCGTGCCGGGGCCTCGGCCCAGGCGCGCAGGGCCTCGATGTTGCGGCGCTGCGGGGCGGGCAGGCCGGAGGGGTCGGCGTAGGCCGGGTCCAGGGCCAGTTCCCCGGGGTCGACGGTCACCTCGGTGTCCGGCAGGGTGCCCAGCTCGCGCAGCTCCTTGGTGGTGAAGCGGGCCTGCGAGGGGCCGCGCCGGCCGACCATGCTGATGTCCGTGACCCGGCTCGCGGCGAGGGCGGTGAGCGCGGCCTGGGGCATGTCGGTGGGGCTCAGTTCCGCCGTGCCCCGCGCCAGCATCCGGGTGACGTCCACCGCGACGTTCCCGATGCCGATGACCACCGCCGACCGCGCGCCGATCACGAAGCCGTCGTCCACGGCGTCGGGGTGGGCGCTGTACCAGGACACGAACTCGGTCGCCGACCAGCTGCCGGGCAGATCCTCGCCGGGAATCCCGAGGTGCCGGTCGGTGGCGGCGCCCATGCAGTAGACGACCGCGTGGTACAGCTCGCGGAGTCTGGCGGTCGGCACCCCGGCCGGGCCGACCTGGACGCCGCCGAGGAACCGCACCCGCTCGTGCTCAAGGACCGTGCGCAGATTGTTCTGCAGAGACTTGATCTTCTCGTGGTCCGGCGCCACCCCGTACCGCACCAGGCCGTACGGGCACGGCAGCCGGTCCAGTACGTCGACGACCACGTCGGGATCCTGCTGTACGAGGCTCTGGGCGGTGTAGCACCCGCTCGGCCCGGAGCCCACGACGGCGACATGCAGCACGGCGGAACTCCTTGTCCGAGGTGTCCGAGGGTGTCCGAGGGATCTTCGGGGAACTTCAGGAGTCGCTCTCAGGTCCAGCATCGCACCGCCGCCGCTCCGCTGACAGGGTGCTGTGCGTCGGCAGGGGCGCGTGTTCGTTCAGTATGGAATGTGATCATGCGGTTACGTTGCGTGTGTGCTGGAAGCATCCTTTCTTAATCTTTCCGATCGTCGTCCGGCGGAGGGCGCCGTCTCCGTGTGGCCCGCGTGGGAAGTGCGGGACGGTGCCGGTGCCACGACCTGGTTCGGTGTCCGCCTGGAGTTCGGTGACGGTGCCCGGGTCGACGCGCATGCCGTGCTGGCCAAGGGGTGCGTCTCCATCGAGGACGTACGGGCTGAGCCGGCGCTGTCCCTCGACGACCTCGCGGCGCTCGCCGACTGGATCGAGGATCCGCTCTTCGACGCCTGCGGGATCGGGGTCCTGCCCGACGGCGCCGAGGCCGAGGGCGGTGAGGCGGACGGCGATGGTGACCGGCCGGGCTGGCCGCGGGGCGCCGAGGGGCGGTGGCTCGTCGCGCAGAAGTACCGCGAGGCCCAGGCGGAAGGCGTCGACCCGGTCCTCGCGGTGATGCGGGCGACGGGGTACGGCCGTCGCAAGTCGCTCAGGATGATCGGCGAGGCCCGCGACGCGGGCTTTCTGACGCGGCGCCGGGCCCGCCGCTGAGCCCGGTCCCGGCGTCGCGGGCCGGTTCGGGCGGGTCGGTCAGAGCATGTCGCGCATCCGCGTGATCTCGCTCGTCTGCTGGGCGACCACCTCGTCCGCCATCTCCTCGATCACGATGTTGTTGCCCTCGCCCTTCACATCCGTGGCCATGGTGATCGCGCCCTCGTGATGGGTGATCATCAGGGTGAGGAAGAGCTGGTCGAACGCCGTTCCGTGCGCGGCGCGCAGCTTCTTCAGCTGTGCCTCGGTCGCCATACCGGGCATCGAGGCGTGCTGGTGGCCCTCGCTCCCGTCGGCCTTCTCGGACTTGCCGTGGTTCTTCAGCCAGCCCTTCATGGCGCTGATCTCCGGGCCCTGCGCCGCGGCGATCCGCCCGGCGAGCGCCTTGACCTTCTTCGACTCGGCGCGGTCCGGCGCGAGTCCGGTCATTTCCAGTGCCTGGGCGTGGTGCTGGATCATCATCCGTGCGTAGGTGACGTCCGCCGAGTTGGGGGAGTCGTCCTCGGCGCGCTGTCGTGCGGCCTCCTCGGCGGACAGCTTCTGGTTCGCCTCGCCGGGCTTGCCCGGCACGATCACCGACGGCCCGCTTTTCGGGGCCGACCTGGTGTCCGAGTCGGAGTCGCAGCCGCCGAGCGCGAGCACGGCCAGGGCGGCCAGTGAGGCCAACGCGGCCCTGGTGAGGGCCATTTGGCGCGATGGCGACCTGGTTACATGTACATTGCCCCCTGTTGATATGCGCATGGCGAAGACCATACTCGGGCGTGCGTGAACCGTTCCAGTGCGAACGGAACAAGGGAGGAGAAACAGTGATCCTGTTCAGCAATCCCCGAACCCGGCGCAGACGCCTGGCAGTTGCCGCTGCCGCCGCCGGACTTCTCGCCACATTGCTCACCGCGCAGCCGGCCGCCGCGACCCCCGACCCGGGGGACGGCCCTGTCGCGGAGAAGGGGGTCTCCGAGAGAACCCGCGCCGAGGTCCGTGAGGCACTCGCGGACGGCGAGATACCCGGCCAGGACGAGATCGTCCACTCCGACAACATCGAGCATCTGGCCCACGTCCCCAAGGACGCGCTCCAGGGCACCAATTCGGACCTCGCCTTCCAGGGCAGGTACGCCTTCGCCGGCAACTACGACGGCTTCACCATCTATGACATCGGCAACCCGAAGGCACCGAGGACGGTCGCCCAGGTCCTCTGCCCCGGTTCCCAGAACGACGTCTCCGTCTCCGGCGACCTGCTCTTCCTGTCCACCGACTCCTCGCGCAGCGACAGCAGTTGCAACAGCACCACGCAGCCCGCGACCGAGAAGTCCTCGTGGGAGGGCATGAAGGTCTTCGACATCAGCGACAAGACCAACCCGAAGTACGTCGCCGCCGTGGAGACCGCCTGCGGCTCGCACACCCACTCGCTGGTGCCCGAGCGCAAGAACGTCTACATCTACGTCTCCTCGTACTCGCCGAACGCCACCTACCCCGACTGCCAGCCGCCGCACGACGGCATCTCGGTGATCAAGGTGCCGCGCAAGGCCCCCGAGAAGGCGGCGGTCGTGGGCTTCCCGGTGCTGTTCCCCGGTGAGGGCCCCGACGGCGGCGGCAACCCGGGCTCGCCCACCAACCCCGGCGTCTCGAAGACCACCGGCTGCCACGACATCACCGTCCTGCCCGGGAAGGACCTGGCCGCGGGCGCCTGCATGGGCGACGGCATCCTGTTCTCCATCGCCGACCCGGAGCACCCGAAGGTCATCGACCAGGTCCAGGACAACGTGAACTTCGCGTTCTGGCACTCCGCGACCTTCAACCAGAAGGCGAACAAGGTCGTCTTCACCGACGAACTGGGCGGCGGCGGAGCGGCCACCTGCAACGCCGCGACCGGCCCGGACCGCGGTGCCGACGGCATCTACGACATCGTCGGCAAGGGCGACAAGCGCAAGCTCGTCTTCCGCAGCTACTTCAAGATCCCCCGCCACCAGGCGGACACCGAGAACTGCGTCGCCCACAACGGCTCGCTGATCCCGGTCAAGGGCCGCGACATCATGGTCCAGGCCTGGTACCAGGGCGGCATCTCGGTCTGGGACTTCACCGACTCCGCCAAGCCGAAGGAGATCGCCTACTTCGACCGCGGCCCGCTCTCCACCGACACCCTCAAGTCGGGCGGCTCGTGGTCGGCGTACTACTACAACGGCCACATCTACTCGAACGAGATCGCCAGGGGCTTCGACATCCTGCGGATCAACGACAAGCGCACGGCCCCGGCCCGCTGGGTCCACATGCGCGAGCTCAACGTCCAGACCCAGCCGGACTACTTCGACTGACCCTCCGGGCAGCCGGGTGAGGACCCGGTGGCGAAGAACCGCGACAGGTCCGTGTCGCACGTCCCGCCGGGTTCGGTCCCCGAATCCGGCGGGACACCCATCTCCCACTCCAGCCGGTAGCGCTTGAACAGCTCGGCCCGCAGCACCGGCACGGACATCGGCACCCCCGGCACCAGCGCCGCGTAGACCGCGCCCATCAGCAGCGCCCGCAGCATCGGATAGTCGGCGTCGACGTCCCGCGAGCCGTACCGCGCGCAGGTGTCCCGCAACAGCTCGGCCAGCCGCCGCTGCTCCGGGCACTGCACAAAGCCCTCGCCCAGCAGGATCCCCGCCATGTGCTGGCGCATCAGCACCGGCCGGTCGCGGGCCAGGCCCAGGATCGCGTCGATGGCCCGGGCCAGCCGCTCCCGGCCGTCCTCGCTGCGCGGCTCGCGCTCCAGCGCCTCCTCCAGCGTGCGGTGCATCAGCCGGTGCACGGCGGACTGCACCAGCTGGCGCTTGCCGGGGAAGTAGTACGACACCAGACCACGCGCCGAGCCCGCCCGGTCCGCGATGTCCCCCAGCGTGGTGGCCTCGTAGCCGCGCTCGGCGACGACCTCCACCGCCGCCTGCAGCAGCCGCTCCCGGGA
>JABFVM010000506.1 GCA_013362785.1 Streptomyces sp.
GGTCATGTGTCGGCCACCTCGTTCCGGAGGGTGCGGGTGTGGTGGAGTGCGCTGTCGGCGGCGAGCAGTGCGGCGTAGCCGTCCTCCAGGGACGGTTCGACCGGGCGCGCGCCGCCGGGTGGGGTGGCGGTGACGACGCGGTACTCGGCCTCCCCGGCCGTGCTGACCGCGCTCACCACCTGGGCGCCCGGCGGGGGCCCGCCGGCCGGGCCGTCCGAGCGGACCACGTAGGTGTAGCCCGCGGCCTGGCCGACCAGTGCGGTGGTGGTGTCATGGAAGACCAGCCGCCCGGAGGCGAGCACGGCCACCTCGGGGCAGGTCTGGGCGACGTCGTCGAGGATGTGGGTGGACAGCAGGACGGTGCGGCCGCCGCCGAGTCCGGCGAGCAGGGCGCGGAAGCGCATCCGCTCGTGCGGGTCGAGGCCGGTCGTGGGCTCGTCCACGATGAGCACGGTCGGGTTGCCCATCAGGGCCTGGGCGATGCCGACGCGTCGGCGCATACCGCCGGAGAACCCGGCGAGCCGCTCGGCGGCCCGGTCCGCCAGGCCGACCTCGGCGAGCCGGTCGTCCACCTGCCGGCGGCGGTCGCGCTTGTCGTGGACGCCCTTGAGTACGCCGATGTAGTCGAGGAACTCCCGCGCCGTCAGGTCGGGGTAGAGGGACAGTTCCTGCGGCAGATAGCCGAGGGTGCGTTTGGCCGCGGTGAGTCCGGCGGACGTCGACAGGTCGTGCCCGGCGACGAGGACCCGGCCGGAGGTGGGGCGCAGGACGCCGGTGAGGATGCGCAGCAGGGTGGTCTTGCCGGCGCCGTTGGCGCCCAGCAGGCCGACGGTGCCGCTGTCGATGTGGAGGTCGACGGCGTCCAGCGCACGGCGCCCGCCACGGTAGACCTTCGTCAGCGCTTCCGTGGTGATGTTCATGATGCTCCGTGTCGTCGGATGCGGGCGACGAGATGGCCGAGCGCGGAGCAGGCCAGGGCCGTCGCGAGGACGAGGACGAGGTTCAGCAGGGCGGTCGTGTCGGTCACCTCGGGGCGCAGCGCTCCGGTGCCCTCCCTGGCCGCCCACACCTGCGGGGCGTCCGCCCAGGCGACCAGCGGATAGCCGCCGAGCGGGGAGAAGACGGTGCCGGTCGCCGTGGGCACCGGCGAGAACTCCGGCGGGAAGTGACAGGCCCACAGCCACAGCACGACCAGTACGGCCCGCGCCGCGGCCACCGGCATCAGGACGCCCAGCAGACCGGCGAGCGCGGTGGCGAGCGCGGCGGCCGGGAGTACGGCCGTGAGCAGGGCCGCGGCCGCCGAGCCGAGCGGCGCCGGTGAGCCGTCGGTCGCCGAGATCACCGCCGCGTACAGCAGGAACAGGGCGGCGACCGGCGCCACCGCGGTCAGGAACGGTCCGGCGAGTGTCCCGGCCGTACGGGACAGCGGTGACGCCGGGGTGGCGGCCAGCAGTTCGGGCATGCCCCGGGTCTCCGCGCCGCGCCGCAGCCGGTCGGCGAGCGCGATGCCCACGCCCAGCGAGCACAGGGTGTTGAGGAGCACCGCGGCGGCGCCGGTACGGGCCGCGGGGTCGTCGTGGCCGGTGACGGCTGGCGAGGACACGGCGAGCAGCAGACTCAGCAGGGCCAACGGCAGGACCGCGCCCCACACGACTTTGCGACGGGCGGCCATCAGCGCCTCGTACCGCAGGGTCCACAGCAGAGCGGCCATCACTTCTCCCCGTCGGTGGCGTACAGATCGGTGCCCGAGCTTGGCCGGACGCCGGGTCGGAGGGGCTTCGGGATCGGGGGCGGCGCTGAGCGGCGTACGGGGCAGGCCGGCTGTTCAGCCATCACATCCCTCCGTCGGCGGCATGCGGATCGGCGGTCCTGGCGAGGTGGGCGCCGGGTTCGAGGGCCTTCAGGGCGCGGGCGGTGAGCAGGGTGCCGACGAGCAGTTCGGGCAGTGCCTGTCCGGCGCCCTCGGGCAGGACGCGGTCGAACAGCAGCAGCTTCGCCAGTACGGCCGCGACGACCAGCCCGGTGGCGGGCGCGGGCGAGCCCGACCGCACCGTGGCCCACACGGCGGCACCGCTCAGCAGGACGGTCAGCCCGGCCAGCTCCAGCAGCACGGCGCCCGGGTCGAGCGGGTCGTCCCCGGTGACGCTCAGCAGGGTCACCAGGGCGACGGCCGCGAACGCCGTGACCGTGGCCGGCCAGCCCAGGCGCCGGGCGACGGTGAGGGGGTACGGGGTGGGCAGCGACAGGTGCAGTTCCAGCGCCGGTTCGCGTGCCACGACGGCCGCGCAGGCCAGTGCCGTGGCGGCGGGCAGCGCACAGCTCAGCAGGGTGCGGCCGAGCAGCATGCCAGTGCCGGGGCCGGCCGTGCTCGCCAGGTAGGCGAGGAGTGCGGCGGCCAACGGCAGTATCACGGCCTGCCTTCCGCAGCGGCGTGCTTCGTACGCCCACCACGTCGCAGCGGTCATGTCGCGGCTCCTCCCCCTTTCGTCCGGCCTCCCGTTCGGCGCGGGAGGTGTACCGCCGCCCGCGGCCGGACTCGGGGGTCGACCTGCCCCGGAACGGCGGTACACCCAGTACGTAGCGGCGCGGGCCGCGGTGGTTCACGACTCGACCCACCCGGAGATCGCGACGAGCCCGCGAAAGGCGCGCGGTGGTGGGATCCGCCGGCCCGCACGATCCGGTCAGCCGTGCGAGCCGACGGTCCGCCCGATCCGGTGGCCGTGAGAACCGACGATCCGCACGATCCAGGAAGCCGGGAGAGCCGGCAACCTGAGAGTTCCGAGGACCGGGGAGTCGCGCAAGCCGTCGGCCCTCGCCCGCCCGCGCCCATGGAATCCCTGCGTCCACAACCCCGCTACCCCGCACCGCTACGCGCACGGCTACCGCGCACCGCTACCGCGAAGGAGCGCTGCCCAGGAAGGACCGCATCGCGCCGACCGCCCACCCCAGCAGCGTGACGGCGATGACCAGCGTCCACGGGGTCGTCGCCAGCAGGGGGTCCAGGAGGGCGTCGAGGGGTGTCGCGACCAGGCCCTGAGGGCCGCTCAGTACGCCGAGGAGCCACAGCGCGCCGCCCGCCGACGCGCCCGCCGCCGGGCTGACCCGGACCGAGATCGCGAGGGCGCAGGACGCCGCCAGCAGGGATTCGCCGAGCCAGGACGAGACGACGTGCCACCAGCCGGGTGGGCCGTCCACCAGGGTCGAGCAGACCATGGCCAGCGTCACGTCGACGCACAGCACCACCGTGAGTCTGGCGAGGAACACCGCGGCGGGCGGCACCGGGAGGGTGAAGAGCAGCTCACGCCTGGGGTCCCAGCGGGGCGAGGCCGCCATGAGCGCGCCGAGCATCACCAGCAGCACCACCACGGCGGTGAACAGCCGCAGGCCGAACCGTTCATGCACCTGGACCGACGCCAGCAGCGCCGCCCCGACGAACGCGGCGGCGCTCAGCGGTGCCCAGCTGCGCGGCATCAGCACGGCCTGTCGGGCGACGAGTTGCCAGGTCGTCCGCCAGGAGGGGCCCGGGGCCGCGGCGACGGGGGGCGGGGAGACGGGTGCCTGGGCGGGTACGGCGGCTGCCCGGGCAGCGGAGGGGGCGGCGGACGGGGCGTCTTCGCCGGCCAGCGCGGCGCCCAGCAGGGCGTCGAACGAGGGCGGGGCGACGGTCCGTTCCGCCTCCCGCGCCTGCACCGCCGTACCGATGTTCCGCCAGACCGCCATCCTCGTACGGCAGTCGTCGCATCCCGCCAGGTGCCGGCTGTGCACGGAATCCCGCGATCCCTGCGATACCTGCGCCCCCTGCGCCCCGGGCGCTGCTTGCGATTCGGTGTGCGCCAGCCGGGCCAGGGTGTCGTCCGTGAGGTGTTCTGTCGTCATCGTCGTTCCGCTTCTTCCAGCCGCCTGGCGGCGAGCATGCGGCCGAGCCGCTGCCGTGCCTGGGACATTCTGCTCTTGACGGTGCCCACCGGGATGGCGAGCGCGGTGGCCACTTCGGGGTAGGGCAGTTCCTCGACGAGGACCAGCGCGAGCACTTCGCGCAGATGCCCCGGGAGGGACTCGACGGCCGTCATCAGCTCGGTGTGCTCGGCGTCCCGGAGGATCTGGTCCTCCACGCCCGGCGCCGGGTCCGCCACGTCCTGCGCCTCGGCCAGGTCCGCGAACTGCGGTCGGCTGCGGCGCAGTTGGTTGTGGGCCTGCCGTCGGGCCACCCCCATGACCCACCCCTTGACCGAGGACTCGCCCCGGAAGGCGGCCGCCGAGCGCCATACGGCGAGCCAGGTCTCCTGGAGGATCTCCTCCGCCACCCCCTGGTCGGAGGTGAGTCTGCGGATCAGGCGCAGCACGGCGGCGGCATGCCTGTCGTAGAGCACACGCAGGGCGGCTTGGTCACCGTCGGCGACGGCGGAGAGCAGGTCTTCGTCCGGACACACACCACGTACGTATCCAAAAGCGCCGCTCCGGTTCACGGGTTGCGACAGCTTCCGGCGATTCTGGCCGGAACTCATTGGACGGGAGAGCCGTGCGTGGCGGCTGCCACGCGACTGCCAACGCTGCCAATCCGGCCGAGAGCGGTTGTTCCGCCCGGAACGGCCGTGGTTCGGTGATGTCCGGATCGCGATCCGCGCACATTTGTTCGAAGAATCTCACGAAGGAGTTCAGCATGGGCATCAACGTCCCTGCCGTGTCCTACAACGACACGGACCTGTTCGACCTCGACGTGGAGATCGGTGTCGAGCAGTCGGTCGCCGGTCCGGCCATCACCAGCGTCTCGTGGTGCACCCCTGGCTGCACCAGCGAGGGCGGCGGCTCCGGCTGCAGCCACTGCTGCTGACGGCTGACGGCTGACGGCGGAGAACCCAAAGAGCCATGGGGGTCGGGGCGCCCCGGCCCCCATGGCCGTTCCAGAAGTCGCAGAGGGGGACATCGTGGGGGAAGCAGCACGAGAGCGCGGCGACGGCGGACGACATGACGGCAGCGCACGGCACAGCCGCAGCGGACGGCACGATGGCAGCGGACGGCGTGCCGACCGGCAGAGCCCGTTCGAGGCCGGAGACGTCTTCCTGTACCGGGCGCCCCTGGCACCGCACGGCCCCGGGCTGCCCCTGCCCGCCGCGGGACCCCAGGACCTGACGGCCTGCGCCGACCTGATCGGCTCGGTCCCCGCGGACACCGGACTGAGCGAGGCGCTGGACCTGGCCTCCCCCAGCCTCAGCGCGATGGTCCGCCGTGTCACCGGGCGCGGCACCGACGGCGTCAAGGCGGGCCAGCTGCGCAGGGCCGCCCTGGCCGTGCTGCGCTACGACATCCGGATGCGCACCCGGCCCACCCCGTTCGGCCTGTTCGCGGGCGTGGCGACGGGCCGGTTCGACTCCACGGCGAAGCTGGAGCGGGGCGCAGGGCACCGCACCCGCACGCACGCCGACATGCAGTGGCTGACCAGGATCGGCCACCGTCTCGAACGGGACCCGGCGGTGCTGTCCGCGCTCACCGTCCAGGCCCACCAGGCCCTGGTCGTACGCGGCGACCGGCTGGTCCTCGCCTCGTCGTCGGCGCAGGGCGTCCGGCTCACCGAGGGCGGCGAGACCCGCTCGACCGTGTCGGTGCGCCTGACGCCCGTCGTGGAGCGGGCCGTGGCCGAGGCCAGGGCCCCGCTGCCGTACGACGACCTGGTGGCGCGCACCGCCGCCGCGTTCCCCGGCGCTCCCGTCGACCGCGTTCGCGGGCTGGTCGCCGAGCTGGTGCGGCAGGAGATCCTGATCACCGGGTTGCGCCCGCCGCTGGACGGCGGCGACCCGCTGGACCACGTACTGAACCTGCTCGCGTCCGTGCCCGACCCGTCCGAGGAGACCGGGCGCATCCACACCGCGCTGCTGGCGATGGACGACGAGCGCCGGGCGTACGACACGGCCGCCGTCGGTGCGGGGCGGGAGCGGCTGGAGCGGTTACTGAGGACGGCGCGTGCGATCGAGCCCGACGACACGCCCCTGCACATCGACACCCGGCTCGACACCACCCTCCATCTGCCCCACGCGGTGCGGGAGTCGGTCGAGCGGGCCACCGGTGTGATGTGGCGGCTGTCGCGGCCCAAGCTGGGGCTGTACGCCCTGCGCGACTACCACCGCAGGTTCCTCGACGTGTACGGCGCCGACCGGCTCGTACCGGTCCTCGAACTGCTCGACGAGTCCACGGGGGCGGGCGCTCCGGCCGGCTACGGCTGGCCCAACGGCGACACGCCTCCCGTGCCCACGCCCGACCCTCCGCGCACCGCCCGCCGGGACCGCACGATGGCCCGGCTGGTCGCCGCCGCGCAGCGGAGCGGGCGGCGCGAGGTCGTCCTCGGTGACGCGGACCTCGACGCGCTGTGCCACGACACCGCCGACCCGGCCGAGCTGCCCAACTCCGCGGAGGTGACGGTGCAGGTCGTGGCGCCGTCCGTGGAGGCGCTGGACGACGGGGACTTCCGGGTCTTCCTGTCGCCCTCACCCGGGTCGCACCGGGCCGGGTCGACCTTCGCCCGGTTCGCCGACCTCGATCCCGGCTGGCGGGCGGAGTTCGCCGCGCTGCACGGTGCCAACCCCGTCCACGTCCAGGACGCCGTCGCCGTGGACCTCGCCTTCCGGACACGCTCGGGGCGGGCGGCCAACCTCGCCCACACCACCCCGGCCACCGGCCGCCGCGTCTCCGTCGGCGTACCCGACGTCCCCGGCGTGGAGGAGCTGCGCCTCGCGGACATCGGCATCGGCGCGACCCTGGACCGGCTGACCGCCGTCCACATCCCGACGGGCCGCGAGATCGCGCCGGTGCTCGGCAACATGGTCAGCGCCCCGGCTCAAGCGCCCAACGCCGTACGGCTGTTGTGGGAGATCGGGCTTGAGGGGCAGCGGCTGTGGGAGCCGTGGAACTGGGGGCCGCTGGCCGACGCGCCGTTCGTGCCGCGCGTGCGGTACGGCGACTTCGTGCTGGCCTGCGCGGTGTGGCGGCTGGACGAGCTGCGGGAGCGGGCCGA
>JABFVM010000381.1 GCA_013362785.1 Streptomyces sp.
GCCGGGCCCGATCCTGCCGGGCCTGATCCTGCGGGTCCCGATCCCGCCGCTCCCGATCCCGCGGACCCCGACCCCGCCCACCGCCGCGCCCTCCGCCGCTCCGTCCTCGCCGAAGTCCTCGTCGGTGCCGTCGTACTGGCCGTCACCACGATCCTCACCAGCACTCTGCCCGGCCGGGCGCAGGCCGAGGCGGCGGCGCAGGGGCCTGCCGTGGTCGGGGCGTCCGTCACGAACGTTCCCTTTGACGTCGGTACCCCCGGCGGCCACGGCAAGGTGCAGGTCACCCTCGATCCGGGCCGGGTCGGCGACAACTCGATCGAGGCGCTCGTCTACGGGCCCGACGGCGGCGTCTCCATCGTCCCGGAGCTGCGTATCTCCTTCACGCACCCGGGCAAGGACATCGGCCCCCTGGACGCCGAGCTCACCGACAAGGGCGGCTACTGGGCCAACAGCTTCCTCAACCTCCCCATCGCCGGGAAGTGGGAGATGAAGGTGACCGTGCGGATCTCGGAGGTCGACCAGGTGAGCGAGACCAGCACCGTGGTCGTGCGCTGAACCCCCGATAACCCCCGACTCCGCCGGACGGCACCCGACTTCTGGCGCAGCCCCGCCGCACGGCGGTTCAACAACGGTTCGAGATGTCGGTCACGTTTCCGAAACGGCGATCGACATCTCTTGACGTATGACCGGACATACGGCTGTTATTGCGCCACCGTGTTCGGTCAAGTTGATTTCTGGTCGGTTACGACGGACTTCGGCGAGCCCACCCTCATGATCGAACCTTGCCCTCAGGAGCCGTAGATGCACGACCTCTCCCCCTCCGGTCTCTCCCTCCCCTCGCCCAGCCGCCGCACCCTGCTGCGCGGCGTGGGCGGTGCCGCCCTGCTCGGCGCCGGGATTCCGCTGCTCAGCGCCTGTGGCGGCAGCGCGACGGCGAGTGACCCGAAGACCGTCACCCTCGGCTCCAAGGCGTCCGACCCGGTGCCGAAGAAGGCGTTCGCGGACATCTACGCGGCCTACAAGAAGAAGTCCGGCATCACGGTCGACGTGAACACCAAGGACTCCAACACCTTCCAGGAGCAGATCAACTCCTACCTCCAGGGCACGCCGGACGACGTGTTCACCTGGTTCGCCGGCTACCGGATGCAGTTCTTCGCGGCCAAGGGGCTCGCGACGCCGATCGATGACGTCTGGAAGACCATCGGGGGCAACTTCCCCGAGGCGATGCACAAGCTCAGCAAGGGGGAGGACGGCAAGTATTACTTCGTGCCGCTGTACTCCTACCCCTGGGCGATCTTCTACCGGAAGAGCGTCTTCAAGGAGAAGGGGTACGAGGTCCCCACCAAGTGGGACGACTTCGTCGCCCTGTGCAAGCAGATGAAGAAGGACGGCCTCGTCCCGATCGCCTTCGGCGACAAGGACGCCTGGCCCGCGCTCGGCACCTTCGACCAGATCAACTTCCGCACCAACGGCTACGACTTCCACGTCGAGCTGATGGCGGGCAAGGCCTCCTGGACCGACGCCAAGGTCCGCAAGGCCTTCGACACATGGGCCGAGATCCTCCCGTACCACCAGGAGGGCGCCACGGGCCGCACCTGGCAGGACGCCGCCCAGACGCTCGCCTCCAAGAAGGCCGGCATGTATCTGCTCGGCACCTTCGTGGCCCAGCAGTTCACCAACAAGGCCGATCTGGACGACCTCGACTTCTTCGCCTTCCCGGAGATCGACCCGGCGTACGGGCAGGACACCGTCGAGGCGCCGACCGACGGCTTCATGATGAGCAAGAGCCCGAAGAACAAGGCCGAGGCCGTCAAGCTGCTCCAGTACCTGGGCACCCCGGACGCCGAGGACATCTACCTCAAGTCCGACCCCAGCGTCGTCCACGCCTCCACCAAGGCCGACACCTCGTCGTACACCGCCATACAGAAGAAGGCGTACGACATGATCGCGGGCGCCAAGTCCCTGACGCAGTTCATGGACCGCGACAGCCGTCCCGACTTCACCTCCACCGTGATGCAGCCCGCGCTGCAGAAGTTCATCCGCGACCCCAAGGGCGTCGACAGCCTGCTGTCCTCAATCGAGCGGCAGAAGAAGACGATCTTCGCGTCCGGCTGATACGGCTGACCCGGCTGATACGGCTGATTCCCATGACTACCGAAATCACCAAGGAGAACCCGGAGGCGGCCGACGTGCCGCCTTCGGGTGCTGCCCCCGCCAAGCACACCAAGAAGGTGCCCTCAGGGCACCGCCGTCTGCTGACCCGCCGCGACCGGCTCACCCTCGGGCTGATGGCGGGCCTGCCGACCATCCTGCACATCGCGCTCGTCTGGGTGACCGCCCTCGCCTCCATCGCGCTGGCCTTCACCACCTGGGACGGCATCGGCTTCGACTCCATCAGGTGGGTCGGGCTGGAGAACTTCAAGGAGCTGTTCGACAACAACCCGCAGTTCTGGCCCGCCGTCCAGCACAACGTCATCTGGTTCGTCGTGCTCATCGTGATCCCGACGCCGCTCGGCCTGTTCCTGGCCGTGCAGCTGGACAAGAAGATCCGGTTCAGCAGGGTGTACCAGACCGCGTTCTTCCTGCCCGTCGTGATGTCGATGGCTGTCATCGGGTTTGTGTGGCAGCTGATCTACAACCCGGACACCGGGCTGATCAACAGCATCATCGGCGCCAATGAACCGGGTAAGTACATCGACTGGATCGGCGACCCGGACCTCAACCTCTGGGCGATCCTCGTCGCCGCGTCCTGGCGGCACACCGGCTACATGATGATCCTGTACCTGGCCGGCCTGAAGGGCGTCGACCCCTCGCTGCGGGAGGCGTCCGCGCTCGACGGGGCGAACGAGTGGCAGACGTTCAAGAACGTCATCTTCCCGACCCTGCGCCCCACCAACACCGTCGTCCTGGTCGTCACCATCATCGAGGCCCTGCGCGCCTTCGACCTGGTCTTCGTCTTCAACAAGGGCGCACAGGGCACCGAGCTGCTCTCGATCCTGGTCACCAACAACATCATCGGCGAGTCCAGCCGCATCGGATACGGCTCCGCGATCGCGGTCGTCCTGCTGCTGATCTCCCTCGTCGTGATCATCCCCTACCTGGTGGCCACCTTCCGGAAGGAGCGGCGCGCATGAGCACCGGCACCGGCACCGTCGCCATGACCAAGGCCCGCACGCCCCTGCGCCCCGGCCGGATCCTGCTGCACCTCTTCCTCGCCTCCATGGCGCTGGCCTGGCTCGCGCCGCTGGCCTGGGCGGTCTACTCGGCGCTGCGGCCGTACTCGGAGACGAGTGAGAAGGGGTACGTGTCCTGGCCGGACACGCTGAACTTCGACAACTTCACCAACGCGTTCACGCAGTCCGACATGAGCCACTACTTCGTCAACACGATGATCATCGCCGTCCCGGCGGTGCTGTTGACGCTGTTCCTGTCGTCGATGGTCGCCTTCTACGTCGCCCGCTTCGACTTCCGCCTCAACCTCGCGCTGCTGCTGGTCTTCACGGCGGGCAACCTGCTCCCGCAGCAGGTCATCATCACCCCGCTGTACCGGCTCTACCTGCTGGTCGACCTGCCCGGCATCACCATGAGCGGCAAGCTCTACGACTCCGCGCTCGGGCTCGTCCTCATCCACGTCGCGTTCCAGTCCGGCTTCTGCGCCTTCGTGCTCAGCAACTACATGCGCACCCTGCCGCACGAGCTGACCGAGGCCGCGCTCGTGGACGGGGCATCGGTCTGGCGGCAGTACTGGCAGATCGTGCTGCCGCTGTGCCGCCCGGCGATGGCCGCCCTGGCCACCCTGCTGTCCATCTGGATCTACAACGACTTCTTCTGGGCCCTCGTGCTGATCTCCACCGGCGAGAACATGCCGATCACCTCGGCGCTGAACAACCTCACCGGCTCGTACTTCACGGACCCGAACCTGGTCGCCGCCGGCGCCCTGCTCACCGCGATCCCGACCCTGATCGTGTACTTCGTGCTCCAGCGGCAGTTCGTGAGCGGCCTGACACTGGGCGCCAACAAGGGCTGATCCACGATCCACGCCCGACGACGGCTGTCGGACCCCGTCCTTTTGGGACGGCTATCGGCCCTCATCCTCTTTGAAAGAGACCCACCGTGCACCACCCCTTCACCCCCGTCGCCTCCGTGCCGGTGGACGCGGCCCGCGCCCGTGTCCACGAGGAGGGCTGGCAGTCCTGGAGCCCCAGCGGCGCCTACGCCCTCGGCGACAAGCCGTACCGCCCGACCAACTCCAACTGGGCGACCGTCTGTTACCGGCCCGGCGTCACCGTCCCCGAGGGCACCTTCCAGGGCGAAGGTCTGCTGGCGCTCGACCCCGGCGACGGATCGCCGGTCCGGCTGTGGGCGGCGGTCGACCCGACGCGCGAGGTCCCGTCCGTGCGGCTGGTCATGACGGACGACTCCGTCGCCGAGGTCAGCGCCGACGGTCCGGTGAAGGAGTGGACGGGGGCCACCGTCCAGTCTGTGCTGGGTGACTGGGCCGACAGTCTTCGGCTGACCGCCCCCCGCCCCGCCCCGACCGTCTGGTGCTCCTGGTACGAGTACTTCACCGACGTCACCGAGGACGACATCCACGAGAACCTCCGTGCGATGGAGACGCTCGACCTGCCCATCGACGTCGTCCAGATCGACGACGGCTACCAGAAGGCCCTCGGCGACTGGCTCACCCTCTCCGGCCGCTTCCGTTCCCGCGCCGGCATCGCGGACGCCATCCGCACGCGGGGCCGCCGCGCCGGCATCTGGACCGCCCCCTTCCTGGTCGACCCGGCCAGCGACCTGGCCGCCGAGCACCCCGAGTGGCTGGTCCGCGACACCGACGGCGGCTTCACGCACGCCGGCCGCAACTGGGGCCACGACCTGCGCGTCCTGGATACCACGCACCCCGAGGCGGCGGCGTATCTGACGGAGGTCTTCCGGACGCTGCGCGCCGAGGGCTACGACTACTTCAAGGTCGACTTCCTCTACGCGGGCGCCCTGGACGGCGTACGGCACGACACCGGTACGGACGCGCTGACGGCGTACCGCGACGGCATCCGCCTGATCCGTGAGGCGATCGGCGCGGACGCCTACCTGCTGGGCTGCGGTGCGCCGATCCTGCCCTCCATCGGCCTGTTCGACGCGATGCGGGTCAGCCCCGACACGGCCCCGCACCGCCGCCCCGAGGCCGACGACTACAGCCAGCCCGGGCAGGACCCGGCCGAGTTCACGGGCGTCGGCCGCCAGTGGCAGCACGGCCGGCTCTGGGTCAACGACCCCGACTGCCTGATGGCCCGCCCGGCCGTCGAGACCCGGGAGCGCTGGGCCGCGCACGTGGAGGCGACCGGCGGCCTGATGGCGTCCAGCGACCGGCTGCTGTCCCTGGACGAGTGGGGCGTGGCGACCACGGTCCGCCTGCTCGGGGGAGCCGCCCGATGAAGCGCGAACTGTCCGTTCCCGGTATCGCCTACGGCGGCGACTACAACCCCGAGCAGTGGCCCGAGGAGGTCTGGGCCGAGGACATGCGGCTGATGCGCGAGGCCGGGGTCACCATGGTCAGCGTCGGCATCTTCTCCTGGGCGCTGCTGGAGCCCAGGGAGGGGGAGTACGACTTCTCCCTCCTCGACCGTGTCCTCGACCTGCTGCACGCCCACGGCATCGCGGCCGACCTCGCGACCCCGACGGCGGCGCCCCCGGCGTGGTTCTTCCGCGCCCACCCCGAGGCGCTGCCCGTGGACAAGGACGGCAGGGGGCTGTCGTACGGCAGCCGTCAGACGTTCTGTCCGAGCAGCCCGGCGTACCGGGAGGCGGCCCTGCGGATGGCGGGGGAGATCGCCCGGCGGTACGCGGACCATCCGGCGCTGGCGATGTGGCACGTCCACAACGAGTACGGCTGCCACAACGCCGAGTGCTACTGCGACGAGAGCGCGGCCGCCTTCCGGCGCTGGCTGCGGGCCAGGTACGGCGACGATCTGGCGGCGCTGAACGACGCCTGGGGCACCCGCTTCTGGAGCCAGTGGTACTACGACTGGGACGAGATCATCCCGCCCCGCCCCACCGGCGCCGTACCCAACCCCACCCACCAGCTGGACTGGCGCCGCTTCTGCAGCGACGAGCTGCTCTCGCTGTACGAGGCGGAGCGGCAGGTGCTGCTGGCGGCGGCCCCGGCCGTCCCCGCCACCACCAACTTCATGGTGATGTACAACTTCGACGCCCTGGACTACTGGCGCTGGGCCCCGAAGCTGGACCTCGTCTCCAACGACCACTATCTCCAGTCCGCCGACCCCGCGTCCGAGATCGACGTCGCGCTCAGCGGCGATCTGGTCCGGTCCCTCGCGGGCGGTCCGTGGCTGCTGATGGAGCACTCGACCGGTGCGGTGAACTGGCAGCCGGTGAACCGGGCCAAGGGGCCCGGGGAGTTGCGGCGCAACGCCCTCGCCCATGTGGCGCACGGTGCGGACGGCATCGCCTACTTCCAGTGGCGGGCGGCGAAGGCGGGTGCCGAGCAGTGGCACTCGGCGATGCTGCCGCACGCCGGCACGGACAGCCAGATCTGGCGGGACGTCGTCCGGCTGGGCGCGGACCTGAAGGCGCTCGCCGAGGTGCGGGGCAGTGTCGGCACCGCCGAAGCGGCCATCGTCTGGGACTGGAACTCCCGCTGGGCCATGGAACTCCCCTCCCAGCCCAGCGCCGAACTGCGCTTCCAGGACCTGGTCCGCGCCTGGTACGAGCCGCTGTGGCGGTCGGGCGTGGCGGTGGACTTCGTACGGCCCGACGCGGATCTGTCGGGGTACCGGCTGGTCCTGGCGCCGAGCCTGTACCTGGTGGACGACGCCGGCGCGGCCAACCTCACCGGCTTCGCGGAGCGCGGCGGCACCCTGGCGGTGGGTTTCCACAGCGGGGCCGTCGACGAGAACTGCCATGTCCGGCTGGGCGGTTACCCCGGCGCGTTCCGGGAGGCGCTCGGCGTCATGACGGACGAGCTGTTCCCGCTGCT
>JABFVM010000287.1 GCA_013362785.1 Streptomyces sp.
CGGGGCCCGGCCGGGCCTCGGCCAGTTCCACGGGGGACCTGCGAGATCCGGAGGGCCTGGGGGCTCCGGGGGGCTTGGGGGCTCCGGAGGGCTTGGGGGATCCGGAGGATCTGGGGGACCTCACACGGCCTCCTCGGCGAAACGGTCGGGGCGGAACGGGGCCAGGTCCAGATCGGGGGTCTTGGCCGTGAGCGCCTGTGCGATCAAGTGCCCGGTCCCGGTGGCCAGTCCGATGCCGGCGCCCTCGTGACCGCAGGCGTGGTACAGCCCGGGAACGCGGGAGTCCGGTCCGACGGCGGGGAGGTGGTCGGGCAGATACGGGCGGAAGCCGAGATAGGACCGCATCGCGCGCACCCGCTCCAGGAACGGGAACAGCCGGGTCGCCCCCGCGGCCAGCGCCCGCACGACCGGCAGCGAGAACGTCCGGTCGAACCCGACCCGCTCCCGGCTCGCCCCGATGAGGATCGGCCCCGCCGCCGTGCCCTCGACCACCGGTGAGGTCTGCAACGCGGCCGAGTCGCTGGCCACGTCGGCCACATAGTCGGCGGCGTACACCTTGTGGCGGACGCGGCGCGGAAGGGGTTCGGTGACGAGGACGAAGCCGCGCCTGGGCAGGACGGGCAGGTGCACGCCCGCGAGTGCGGCGAGCTCACCGCCCCAGGTGCCGGCCGCGTTGACGACCGCGGGGGCGTGGATGTCACCCCGGTCCGTGCGCACCCCGCGCACGCTGCCGTCCGGTGCGCGCAGAATGTCCGTCACCGTCCGCCCGGTGAGCAGACGCGCTCCCGAGGCGCGGATGAGGTGGGCGGCGGCCAGGGTGGGCATGACCTGGCAGTCCTGGGGATAGTGGACACCGCCCGGCAGTCCAGGGGCCAGATGCGGTTCGAGGTCGTAGAGGCCATCGCCCGCGACCGACTCGGCGACGACGCCCGCGGCGCGCTGCCCGGCGGCGAACCGCTCCAGCGCGGCAAGGCCTCCGGGCGACGAGGCGACGACCACTCCCCCCTTGGCCTCGTACTCGACGGCCTCCCCGAACTCCCGCGCCAGCTCGCCCCACAGTCGGCCGGACAGCAGCGCGAGATCGAGCTCGGGGCCTGGCTCCTTGTCGGAGACGAGGAGGTTGCCCTCACCGGCCCCGGTGGTGCCGCCGGCCACCGGGCCACGGTCGACAAGGATCACGTCGAGGCCCGCGCGGCCCGCGTACAGGGCACAGGCCGCACCCACCATTCCGGCTCCGACGACCACGACATCGCAGGTCAGTCGCATGCTCACATCAGTACTATGTCACATGTCTCTGTTTCGGGGAATGAGGCGAACGTGGCACTCACAGCAAGAGAGACCAGAAGAACGACCGGAAGACCGGAAGACGGCACGGCGATACTGACGGGGCGCCGTCGACGACCTGAACGTCGACGGTGCCCCGATCAGGCCTCGGGGGTGGGCACGACCCTCAGATGGTTCGCGGTACGACGCGTCCCACGAGCCCTGGACGCCCTGGGCCGGTCACGCCGCAGCTCGCGCAGCACCAGCGTCAGCCGGGTGCAGCCCAGCTCCTGAAGGGTCCTGGGCGTCTCGTCGACAAGGCGGCACTCGGTCGCCCCCCAGCGCGGATCGGGGTGCAGCAACGGACGTACGGCACCGTCCTGCACGACGGCCCGCTCGCCGACCGCGCGGATCCAGTGCGGCAGGCCCTGCCGGTAGGCGGCCTCCATGATCGGGTCCTGGGCGATGTCCCGGCGGATGGCCTGCAGTCCGTGGTCGTGGCCGTCCCGCTCCAGGGCGGCCGCGAAGTGGGCGAGCATCGGCAGGCACCAGCTGGACTCGTGGTCGCCGAGGACCGTGCTCGCATCCGGATGGAAGAGCACGAAACGGAGGAAGTTGTCGCCGGGCATGGCCGTCGGATGCGGGCCCACGCCGCGGAAAAGTGACGCGAAAGCGGTGTTCGCCAGAACGACGTCCCAGCGGTGATCGAGGACGACGGAAGGGAAGGGCACGGCCTCCAGGAGAGTGGCGTAGTCCCGGAGATACGCCTGGGCCTCGCAGCTCTCGGGGACGGGCCGCGGCTCGAACCGCTGCCCACCTGCCTGATATGCCATCGGGAGGTCACCCCTCTTGCCTATGCGGCCTTCACGCGGCGCCTTGATCCTGCTGCCCGGGTCCGAGCCATGTCAACTATCGTGGCATTCCACGGCTGTTGACGGCTGAAATTGGCCACAGTTGTGGCGAGACCTGGATGTGAGTTCGAACCAGCGGGTAATCTCCACCAAGTTCACGGCAACCGCTTGTGAGAAGCCTGTGAGAGACGTAGGAGATCTGTCGGTGACGGATGGCTTCGAGGGTCCGAGCGCCACGCCGACGGCCGTGCTGCCGGCCGTCGTCGCTCGCGTCACCGCGCTCGCCGACCGGCTCGGCGTGCCGCACGCGGAGGTCTTCGACACCGGCCGCCTGTCCGTGGCCTCCGGCGTCCCGGAGCCCGTGGTCAAGGCCCTGCTGAGCGGCCGCCCGGCGGGCGAGCGCGATGTCCAGGCCCGCTTCCTGCAGCGCCTGGACCTCCTGCGCCGGACCCGTCTGAAGCCGAACGGCCGCAAGTACACCCAGCAGGAGATCGCCGACGGCGCGGCCATGTCCCGCCAGCAGGCAGGCGCTCTCATCAACGGCGACCGGCGCCCCACCATGGAGCACTGCGACGCCATCCAGCGCTTCTTCCGGGTGCACGCGGGATTCCTCACGGCCGAGGACCCCGAGGCGCTCGTGAGCGCCCTCCAACGCACCGAGCAGGACCTCCTCCAGAAGCTGGCGGAACGCGAGGCGGCGAAGTCCGCCGAGGACCCCCTGGAGAAGCTCCTCCAGGATCACGGCGTGCGCGGCATCGCCTGGCGGGCCGCCCAACTGCCCACCGACCAGCACCGCGACAAGGTCGCGGAGTGGCTGGACATGCTCCTGGAGAGCGTCAAGCGGCCCGAGTCGTGATGCGGGGAGAACGGGAGACCTGTGGGCATCGGTAGGGAAATGCGCCGCCTGTGCGGCGAGTTGGTCGCGGAACTGACACTGGTCGCACCCGCGCCGCCCGAGAAGCTGTACGGCGCCCTGTGCGACGCGATGAGCAGACGCCGCGGCCGTCCCGTCCACTTCCGTACGGCCGCCTTCCCGGCCGGTACCGCGAGCGGGCTGTGGCTCGACATGGCCGACCAGGACCTGGTCGTGATCGAGGAGCGCACCGCGCCCGGCCACCAGTTGGTGATCCTCGGCCATGAGCTGTGGCACATGAAGGCCGGCCACTGCAGCCACAGCATCGAGGGCGCCACGGTGGCGGCCCGCCTGCTGGACGACGAGGCCGACCTGCGTTCGACGGTCCTGAAGGTCGCCGCCCGCAGCCACTTCGACCAGGCGGAGGAGAAGGAGGCCGAGGCCTTCGGCCTTCTGCTGGCCAGCAAGTGCCGCGCGTGGCTGGCGGTTTCCTCTGCACGGGGCCAGCGGGACCACCTGGCGGGCAGGATCGAGGCGTCACTGGGCTACCTCGGACCACAGGGCTGACCTCGGGCACGGCAGGTCAAGTACCGGACGCGCCTGGAGTCATGTCGCGCTGCGCTCGCTCGCCTCACGCAGATCCCGCTCCACCGCCCGGTTGCGGGCCGTGTCGGGCTGCCCTGCCGCCGTGCCGGGCCGGCCCGCCCGCAGCAGCGCACGCCAGGTCTCGCGGCTCCAGTCGGCGGGGGTCGTGCCGCTGGTGAACTCCTCGACCAGGGCGACGAACCGGGCCGGGTCGCTGTGGAACGGGAAATGCCCGGCCCCCTCGAAGATCTCCAGCCGGCTGCCCGGCATGGCCTCGTGCGCCCCGTACGCGTGCCGGACCGGAACCACGCTGTCCCGGTCCCCCCACAACAGCATCGTCGGCATGCCCTCGGTCAGATAGCAGCGGTCCAGCATGGTGACCACCTGTCCGCGCCAGTCGACGACCGCCCTGAGCGTGCGGATGAAGGCATTGCGCGAGGTCTCGTCGGGCAGCGCGTCGACGAGCGTGATCAGTTCCGGCGCGTCCTGGCCGAGGTCGGTGTCCAGCAGCCTCATCAGCCGCACCGCCAGCCCGACTTGCAGCCGCATGCCGGGCAGCCGCAGTGCCGACAGCATGAGATGGGCGCCGGGCAGCGAGACCAGCCGCAGCACCGGGTTGACCTCACGGCCCACGCCGCCCGCGCTGACCAGGATGAGCCGCTCCGTGCGCTCGGGGAACTGGTAGGCGAACTGCATCGCCACTCCCCCGCCCAGGGAGTGCCCGACCAGCGTCGCCGACTCGATGCCGAGCGTGGTGAGCAGATCGCGCACACCGTTGGCGTACGCGGCCACCGAGTAGTCGGCGCGCGGCTTGTCCGAGGCGCCGTGGCCGAGGAGGTCGGGTGCGATCACCGTGTGGGTGCGGGCCAGATCGGGTATCAGCTCGGCCCAGGTGTCGGAGGAGTCACCGATGCCGTGGATCAGCACCAGCGCCGGCCCTTCACCGGCCATCCGGAACGCGCGCCGGTAACCGTGTACGACGCGGTACCGCAACGCGAGTTCCCCGTCACCCACCGGGCGCAGCCGTACGGCGCGTGCCGGGTGCGGCCCTGGGACGTCGGCCACGTCACTCGCCCCCGTTCCTGTTCCCGTTCCCTGGCCGCGAGCGCGGCCGAAAGGCCTTCTCTCCAGCGTAGGACGGCTTTCCCCCAAGGGATTTCAAGGAGGTTTCACCTCCGCTAAGCGGGCGAACGGACGTGTGCCCGGGCCCGATTGTCAGTGGTGGACGGCAAGCTGGTGGTACGCCCTCATGTGCGGGGCGTGACGTGACTACGCCGACTTGGGGAGAGCCGACCGATGCCCACCGCCGTACTGACCGACCGCGAGCGCACCGCCGTCCAGGCCTATCTGCGGCTGTTGCACACCGTACGAGCCGCGTTCGACGGTCCTCCCGGCTCCCGCCGACCACCCGTCGTCCCGCCCTCCGTCCTCGCGGAGGCAGAACAGGCGTTGCGGGACGCGGGCCTGAGCGGCAACGAGGAGGAGTTCTTCCGGCTGCTGCAGAACTGGTGCCCCGCGGAGCCGTGACGGCGTGGAGGGCTCAGGTGTGCGGCACGCAGACCGCCGTGGCCACCAGCCCCCGCTGGACCGTCCACCGTCCCTCGAAGAGGTCGACCTGGTGGCCGCCCACCCACGGGCCCGGTACGAGGAGCCGGGCCCGGAGGCCTCCGCTGTGCCGCTCGCTGGGGTCGGCGAAGAGGTCGATGTCGGCCTCGGTGAAGTCGAGCCACTTCGTGGTGAGGGGGAACCACGCCTTGTAGACGGACTCCTTGGCGCTGAACAGGAGCCGGTCCCAGTGGATGCCGGGGCGCTCCTCGGCCAGGCGGCGCAGCCGGTCCGTCTCGGCGGGGAGGGCCACGGCGGGCAGGACGCCGTCCGGGAGCTTCTGGTGGGGTTCGGCGTCGATGCCGAGGGAGGCGAGGTCGGCGGCGCGGACCAGGGCGGCGGCGCTGTAGCCGTCGCAGTGGGTCATGCTGCCGACGAGGCCGGCCGGCCAGCCCGGGGCGCCGCGTTCACCGGGCAGGATGGGCTGCGGGGGCACGCCGAGCTTCTCCATGGCGCGGCGGGCGCAGGAGCGGACGACGGCGAACTCCCGGCGGCGCTTGTCGACGGCCTGGGCGACGACGGCCTCTTCCTCCGGGTACAGGGCCGTGACGGCGAGCTCGTCGTCGCCGTACGCCTCGACGGTGACGACGGAGTCGGGCAGCAGTTCCTCGATCAACGCGCCCCGTCCTCCTCGGGCAGAATCCGGCGCAGCCGTCCCGGCGGGTCCGGTCGCTTGCGCCACTCGCGGGGGTATCCCACCGACACCTCCTCGAAGCGGACGCCCTCGTGCCAGGTGGTCCGCGGGATGTGGAGGTGTCCGTACACCATGGTCTCCACGCGGAACCTGCGGTGCCAGTCCGCGGTGAGCCGGGTACCGCACCACATGGCGAACTCGGGGTACCACAGGACCTCGGTGGGGTGCCGGTCCAGCGGGTAGTGGTTGACGAGGACGGTGGGCAGGTCCTCCGGCAGTGCGGCGAGCCGGCGCTCGGTCTCGGCGACCCGGGCCGCGCACCAGGCCTCGCGGGACGGGTACGGGTCGGGGTGCAGCAGGTATTCGTCGTTGCAGACGATGCCGGTCCCGTGCGCGTACTCCAGCCCCTCCTCCTTGGTGGTGCAGCCGGAGGGCAGAAAGGAGTAGTCGTAGAGGAGGAACAGCGGTGCCACGGCGACGGGGCCGCCGGGGCCGTCCCAGACGGGGTAGGGATCCTCGGGTGTGATCACGCCGAGTTCCCGGCACAGGTCGACCAGGTGCTCGTAGCGGGCGACGCCGCGCAGGGTGGTCGTGTCCTTCGGGTGGGTCCACAGTTCGTGGTTGCCGGGTGCCCAGAGGACCTTGCGGAAGCGGCCGGCGAGGGTCTTCAGAGCCCAGCGGATGTCGGCGACGGTCTCCGCCACGTCCCCGGCGACGAGCAGCCAGTCGTCGTCCGAGCCGGGGCGCATGCGTTCGACGAGGGCGCGGTTCTCCTCGTAGCCGATGTGCAGGTCGCTGATGGCCAGCAGCTGTCCGGTACCGGCGACCGTCGACGTCACCCTCGCCCCTTTCCGATCACCCGAATGACACCACGAGAACACAGACTGCGTTCACCGTACAAGGGCGGGAGTGGTCAGGAATGATCCGCAATTCCGTAACACGTACGTTGCACGCGGCACCCCTTGAAAGCCGTATGATCGCCGCAACACCACCGCTTTGAAAGCCCCTTCGCACGGGGCGCTTTGGTGTCCCTCCATTCACCCTGCCCGGGCACGGGCCTGTTTTGCCCTGCCCGCGAACCCGAAAGGACGGCCCTGCATGGTCTCTCGCGTACGCGTCTGGCTCAACCGCACGTACGCGGAGAACGTGTTCTTCATGGATCAGCTGCGGAGAAATCCCAG
>JABFVM010000413.1 GCA_013362785.1 Streptomyces sp.
GCGGGGTGGTGGTCGTCACGCGTGTCCTCCGGGGGAAGTCGTAGCGGTCGTGGCACGGTCCGCCGCCGTCTCGCCCTCGGCCTCGGCCTCGGCCTCGGCGCGCGCCTGCGACAGATAGCTGTAGGCGGACGCGCGGGAGATGCCGAGCCGCGCCGCGACCTGCTCGATCGCGCGCCGCACGGCGAAGACGCCCCGCTCGTCCAGGCCCCGGAACAGCTCCAGCCGCTGGGCGCGGTCGAGAGCGGCCCAGCTGCCGTTCCGCCGGAGCCGGTGGGCGTCGAGGATGGCGTCCACGACGGAGTCGATGTCGTTGCCGAACGTGGTGACCGGCGGTTCGGCCGGGGTGCCGCCCAGGCCGGCGAGGGCGCCGAGCAGGGCGTGGGCGTCGCCGACGGCGGTGACGTCCAGGTTGACGCAGAGGGCTCCGAAGACGGTGCCGGTGGAGTCCCTCAGCACCATCGTGGACGCCTTCACCAGCTTGCCGCCGCGGGTCCGGGTGACGTAGTTCAGCTCGTCGCCCGCGTCGTCGCCACGCGCCATGATCCGCATGCCGATCTCACTCATCGCCCCGCCCACGGCCCGCCCGGTCACCGAACCGGCCACGGCAACCACCGACTTCTCCGGCCGCCGGTAGTCGTGCAGGACCACCTCGCACATCGGCCCGAACGTGGCCACGAGCCCGTCCACGACCGGCCGCAGTGCGGCAATGATCGCGTCCCGCTCGGATTCCAGGGCCTGCTCGGCCGCCATCGCACGCTCCTCGCTCGGACCGGGCCCGATGGTTGTCCACTGAGCCACTTCTAGACTACACGTCCAACTCCTGTACTGACAGTCCAGACCTTCTGGGGCTGGCGGTCCAACCACCGCATCCCCGCCGCCCCGGAACCCACCACCGATCAGCCCGTCGTAAATCTTGACGAGCCGCGCGATGTTACCGGTAACATCCACCATCATGACGCTGACGCCGGCACCCCCGCACCCCCGGGTCTTCAGCCCCGCCGCCGTGGTCGCCTCCTGTGTGGGCTTCGTGCTCATCGGCGCCCTCCAGGCCCTGTACGGCCCGGCGATCCCCGCCTTCCGCGAGGAGTTCGGCCTGTCGCCGTCGGCCGCCGGGCTCGGGCTGAGCGCACACTTCGTCGGCGGCGTGGCCGGCGTGCTGCTCTTCGACCGGCTGTACGGCCGGATCGGCAACCGGCAGGTGCTCGGCGCCTCGTATCTGCTGATGGCCGTCGGCGCGGCGGGCTTCGCGCTCGCCCCAGGTTGGCCGACGGCGCTGGCCATGGCGCTGCTCGCCGGGCTCGGCTTCGGCGGGATCGACTACGGTCTCAACCAGTTGTTCGCCGTCGGCTTCGGTCACCGTTCGACGGCCATGCTGAACATCCTCAACGCCCACTTCGGCATCGGCGCGATCCTCGGCCCCGCCCTGATCGGCGTGGTCGGCTCGGCGCACTACCCCGCGGTGTTCCTCGGTTTCGCGCTGGCCAACCTGCCGCTGCTGCTGTGCCTGCGCGGCGTACGCGACCGGGCACCGCAGCCGTCGGGGACGCCCGGCGAGTCGGAGGACGGCCAGGGCGGGGGCCAGGTCGGCGGCCAGGGCGGCAGTCAGGGCGGGGGCCAGGTCCTTGCCCGCAGTCTCGGCTCCGTGCTCGCCGTGTTCGTCGCCCTGTACGTCCTGCACGTCGGTATCGAGGCCGGTGTCGGCGGCTGGGAACCGACCCACCTGGAGACCGTCGGATACGGCGCCGGATTCGCCGCCACCGCGACCTCCGTGTACTGGCTGATGATGACGGTCGGCCGCTTCCTGGTCGCCCCGATCGCGTTGCGCTACTCGCCCCAGACCATCATCACGGTCTCGTGCGCGGGCATGACGGTCTGTCTGCTGCTCGCCGCGGTTCCGGGTCTGGCCCCGTACGCCTACGCCGGTGTCGGCCTGTTCATCGCGCCGATCTTCCCGACCGGCCTGCCCTGGCTCCACCGTGCCGCCCCACGGGCCCGCCGGGCCGGCGCCCTCGTCATCGCCGCCTCCATGGTCGGCGGCGTAGTGGCGGGCCCGGCGCTAGGCAAGGCCGTCGAGTGGTCCGGCGTCCGCAGCGTCCCGCTCCTGCTGGGCGCCGTCTCGGCACTGTGCCTGACGGCGACCCTGTGGCTGATCCGCAGTACCCGTCCTCGCTGAACCGCTACCGAAGCCGATCGCACCACCGTCGTTCGCACCACCGTCGTTCGTACCGCAGCCGTTCACAGTCGTTCGCACCGAAAGGGAAGTCCGTATGCCCGCTCTGCCGGCTCCGCCTGCTCTGCCCGCTCTGACGACGTCCGCCGACGGCTTTCTGCTGCACGGCGAGCCCTTCCGGATCATCTCCGGGGCGATGCACTACTTCCGCGTCCACCCCGACCTGTGGGCCGACCGGCTGCGCAAGGCGCGGCTGATGGGCCTCAACACCGTCGAGACGTATGTGCCGTGGAACCTGCACCAGCCCGACCGCGACGGCCCCCTCGTCCTCGACGGCTTCCTGGACCTCCCCCGCTATCTGAGCCTCGCCCGGGCCGAGGGCCTGCATGTCCTGCTGCGGCCCGGGCCGTTCATCTGCGCCGAATGGGACGACGGCGGTCTGCCCTCGTGGCTCATCGCGGACCCCGGCATCCGGCTGCGCACCAGCGACCCGCGCTTCACCGAGGCGGTCGACCACTACCTCGACGTACTGCTGCCCCCGCTGCTGCCGCACATGGCCGCGGCGGGCGGCCCGGTGATCGCCGTGCAGCTGGAGAACGAGTACGGGGCCTACGGCGACGACTCCGCCTATCTGATCCACCTCGAACAGGCCCTGCGTTCCAGGGGAGTCGAGGAGCTGCTGTTCACCTGTGACCAGGCCAACCCCGAGCATCTGGCGACCGGCACCCTGCCCGGCGTCCTGGCCACGGCCACCTTCGGCAGCCGGGTCGACCGGAATCTGGCCGAACTCCGGGCTCACCGGCCCGAAGGCCCGCTGATGTGCGCGGAGTTCTGGATCGGCTGGTTCGACCACTGGGGCGGCCCCCATCATGTGCGGGACGCGGCCGACGCCGCCGCCGACCTGGACCGTCTGCTGTCCGCGGGCGCCTCCGTCAACATCTACATGTTCCACGGCGGCACCAACTTCGGCTTCACCAACGGCGCCAACCACAAGCACGCCTACGAACCCACGGTCACGTCGTACGACTACGACGCGGCCCTCACCGAGTGCGGGGACCCCGGCCCCAAGTACCACGCCTTCCGCGAGGTCATCGCCCGCCACGCGCCCGTACCCGCCGAGCCGGCCCCCGCGCCGGCGCCCAAACTCCCGCCCACCACAGTCGAGTTGGACCGCCGAGCCGCCCTCCTCCCGCACGCGTCCACCCTGGCCGAGCCGGTCCGCACCGAGGACCCGGCGACGCTGAACGACCTGGGCCTGCACGCCGGTTACGCCCTCTACCGCACGGCGGTCAAGGCAGCGGGCGACGGCCTCCTGCACTTCACCGGCGGCGTCGGCGACCGCGCCCAGGTCTTCGTGGACGGCGCCCCCGTCGGCGTACTGGAACGCGAACGGCACGACGAGACCCTGCCCGTCCGTGTCCCGCGCCCCGGCGCCACGCTGGAGGTCCTCGTCGAGAACATGGGCGGCGTCAACTACGGCCCCCGCATCGGTGCCCCCAAGGGCCTGCTCGGCCCCGTCACCTTCAACGGCACCTCCCTGCACGGCTGGGACTGCCACCCGCTGCCGCTGGACGACCTGAGCGCGGTGCCGTTCACCCCGTCCGACGCGACCACGGCCACCGAACCGGCCTTCCACCACGGCACCTTCGAGGTGGACACGCCTGCCGACACCTTCCTCGCCCTGCCCGGCTGGACCAAGGGCCAGGCCTGGATCAACGGCTTCCACCTCGGCCGCTACTGGAACCGAGGCCCACAGCACACCCTCTACGTCCCCGCCCCGATCCTCCGCCCGGGCACCAACCACCTCGTCGTGCTGGAACTCCACGCCACGACCGACACCCGCGCCCGCCTCATCGACACCCCCGACCTCGGCCCGGAGATCGACTGACGCGGCCCCCGGCCGGATTCCGGCCTGCCTATGCTGGGGTCCTGCCGGGGCGGACCAGCACCGCCGTGCCGACGTCGAGGAAACCGCCATCATGACCCGAAGCTCCGCCGACGGCCCCGCTCCGAGGGGGCGCAGCAGACGGAACTTCGCGGGCGCGCGCCCCGTGATGGACGATGTGGCCCGGCTGGCCGGGGTCTCCAAGCAGACCGTCTCCCGCGTCCTCAACGACCACCCGTCGGTGCGGCCGGAGACCCGCGAGGCGGTCCTGACCGCCATGCGTACGCTGGGCTACCGACCGAGCCGCAGTGCCAGGTCGCTGGCCAGCGGGCGGACCCGGATGGTCGGCGTGATCTCCTTCGACGCGGCCCGCTACGGGCCCGCCGCCATGCTGACCGCGATCAACACGGCGGCCCAGGAGGCCGGTTACCTGCTGAGCTCGATCGCGCTGGACACGGCCGAGCCCGACACGGTGGTCGAGGCGGTGAACCGGCTGTCGGCGGAGGGCGCGGACGGCGTGATCGCGATCGCCCCGCAGCTGTGGGTGGGCAAGGCCCTGGCGGACACCCGGCTGGACACCCCGCTGGTCGTGCTGGAGAACGGCCTCGACGCCGACACCCAGCAGGTCACCGGCGACTCCCGGACCGGGGCCCGCAAGGCCGTCGAGCATCTGCTGGGCCTCGGCCACCGCACCGTGTGGCACATCGCGGGCCCAAGCGGCTGGACCTCGGCCGACCACCGGCTGGGCAGCTGGCAGGCCACGCTGGAGGCGGCCGGCGCCGAGGTCCCGGCTCCGCTGGTCGGCGACTGGAGCGCCGGGTCCGGCTATGAGCTGGGCCGGCGGCTGGCCGGGCGCCCGGAGGTCACGGCCGTGTTCGTCTCCAACGACCAGATGGCTCTCGGTCTGCTGCACGCCCTGCACGAGGCGGGCCGCTCCGTCCCCGGCGACGTGAGTGTCGTGGGCTACGACGACATCCCCGAGGCCGCGCACTTCCTGCCCCCGCTGACCACCGTAAGGACGGACTTCGCCGAGATCGGCACACGTTCGCTGCGTCTGCTGCTGAACCGGCTCGACGGCACCGCCGCACCGCCCCCCGTCGACTCCCTGGTCCCGGTCGACCTCGTGGTCCGCCGCAGCAGCGGCCCGGCACCGGGACACTGACGGCGCGGACCGCAATCCGCCCCCCCCTGCGCCACGAACCTCACCCGGTCCCCTCGCTCGCCGCCCTCCGCCATGCCGCGTCCCGCAACAACCGCAGCCCGTTCAGGCCGACGAGAATCGTGGAGCCCTCGTGGCCCGCGACGCCGAGCGGCAGGGGCAGGGTGCCGAGCAGGTCCCAGAGGACGAGGCCGGCGATGAACACCCCGGCGATGACGAGGTTCTGCGCGACCAGTTTCCGGGCGCGGCGTGACAGGGCGACCGTGGTGGGAACGGCGGCGAGTTCATCGCGGACGATCACCGCGTCGGCGGTCTCCAGGGCCAGGTCGGAGCCCGCCCGGCCCATGGCGACGCCGATGTGGGCGGCGGCCAGGGCGGGCGCGTCGTTGACGCCGTCCCCGACGACCATGACCTTGCGGCCCACGCCCTCCAACTCCTTGACCGCGCTGACCTTGTCCTGCGGCAGCAGCCCGGCACGCACGTCCTCGATACCGGCCTCGGCGGCCGGCTGGGCGGCGGCCCGGGGATTGTCGCCGGTGAGGAGGAGCGGGGCGGTGCCGGTGAGTGTGGTGAGGGCGGCCACGGTGGCGGCCGCGTCGGGACGCAGCCGGTCCGAGACGCCGAGCACTCCGATGGGGGTGCCGTCGACCACCACCAGGACGGCGGTACGGCCGGACTCCTCAAGTTCCTCGGCCAGTTCCAGGACAGCGCCCTCGGGGCCGTCGAGGCCGTCGGGATCGTCGAGCAGGCGGGCCGGGGCGCCCACTTCGACCGTACGGCCGTCGACGGTCGCCCTCACTCCGACACCGGGCGCCGACGCGAAGTCTCGCGCGGTGGGCAGGTCGAGGTGCCGCTCGCGCGCGGCGTCCACCACGGCGCGGGCCAGCGGGTGTTCGCTGGGGTGCTCGGCGGCCGCGGCGAGCGTCAGCAGCCCGTCCGCGTCCACGCCACTCGCGGGCAGCGGCCGTACGGCGACGACGCGCGGTGTGCCCTCGGTGAGGGTGCCGGTCTTGTCCAGGGCGACGGCGTCGATCTGTCCGAGGCGTTCCATCACCACGGCCGACTTGACCAGGACGCCGTGCCGGCCCGCGTTGGCGATGGCCGACAGGAGGGGCGGCATGGTGGCCAGCACCACGGCGCAGGGCGAGGCCACGATCATGAAGGTCATGGCGCGCAGCAACGCCTCGGAGAACTCCTCGCCGAACGCGAGCGGCACACCGAACACGGCGAGGGTCGCCGCCACCATGCCCAGCGAGTAGCGCTGTTCGACCTTCTCGATGAACAGCTGGGTGGGCGCCTTGGTGCCGGACGCCTCCTCCACCATCCGCACGATCCGCGCGATCACGGAGTCGGTGGCGTCGCGCTCGACGCGGACGCGCAGCGCGCCGGTGCCGTTGAGGGTGCCCGCGAAGACCTCGTCGCCCGGCTCCTTCACGGCGGGCAACGGTTCCCCGGTGATGCTCGCCTGGTCCACCTCACTGGCCCCGTCCAGCACCCGGCCGTCGGCTCCGACGCGCTCGCCGGGCCGTACGAGGACGATGTCCCCGACCGTCAACTCATCGACGGTGACGGTCTGTTCGGTGCCGTCCGGTCCGATCCGGGCGGCCGTGGCGGGGGCCAGGTCGAGCAGGCCGCGCACCGAGTCGGCGGTGCGGGCGGTGGCGAGGGCCTCCAGGGCGCCCGAGGTCGCGAAGATGACGATCAGCAGGGCGCCGTCCATCACCTGCCCGATCGAGGCGGCGCCGAGCGCGGCG
>JABFVM010000438.1 GCA_013362785.1 Streptomyces sp.
AGCACCGACCAGCTCGAACCGACGTATCTGCACGGCCGGTTGTGGGAGAAGGACCCGGCCATGCGCGGGATGGCGGCGCCGTTCGGGCTCGTGCAGCACGATCCGCCGGTCGACCTCACCGACGAGGAGTACCCGATCCGGCTCACCACCGGGCGGCGGCTCGACTCCTACAACACCGGTGTGCAGAGCGGGAGTTTCGCCTCCCCGCTGCGGCGCGGCGAGTACGTCGAGCTGTGCCCGGAGGACGCCGAGCGGTACGGGGTCGTCGTGGGCGAGGAGGTCCAGGTGAGCTCGCGGCGCGGGTCGGTCGTCGCGCCGGTGTGGGTCGACACGGCGCTGCGGCCGGGGCTCGCCTTCATGACCATGCACTTTCCGGACGAGGTGGACACCAACCAGCTGACCATCGAGGCGAACTGCCCGATCGCGGGGACGGCGGAGTTCAAGGCGTCGGCGATCCGGATCGAGAAGCTCCCCGTCGCGACCATCGTGAGGTGACATAAGTGGACCTGCACTTCGGCGACAGCAAACCGACGGACGACGAACGGGCGGCCGTCGACGCCCTGCTCGGACCTCCGGAGTCCTCCTGGGAGGGCGCCGACCGCTCCGACGCCGACCTCAGGTGGGCCAGGGGCGGGCGCGAGGCCCGGGACCGCCGCGACCTGCTGTTGCCGGGGCTGCACGCGATCAACGACCGGATCGGCTGGATCAGCGAGGGCGCCCTCGACTACCTGTGCCGACGGCTGACGGTGCCGCCGTCGGAGGCGTACGGCGTCGCCACCTTCTACGCCATGTTCTCGCTCAAGCCCCGCCCCGCGACCGTGCTCCACGTCTGTACGGACCTCGCCTGCGCGGCCGCCGGGGCCGGTGAACTGTGCGCCGGGATCGAGGCGCGTCTCGGTCTCGGCAGCGGGGTGAGCGTGGAGCGCAGTCCGTGTCTGGGGCTGTGCGAGCGGGCTCCGGCGGCGCTCGCGATCAAGGCCGGTGATCCGGTGCGTACGGCGGTGTCGGCGCCGGCGACCGTGCACGACGCGGTCCTCGCCGCGAGCGCGCCGGACTCGGCACCGGAGGAGCCGGCGGCGGCGATGGCGGTGCCGCAGGCGGGGGACCCGTCACTCGTCCTGCTGGGCCGCGTCGGTGTCGTGGATCCCTTGAGTCTCGACGACTACCGCGCCCACGGCGGCTACACCGCACTGCGCCGGGCCTTCGAGCTCGGTCCCGCCGGAGTCATCCGCGAGGTCACCGACTCCGGCCTGGTCGGGCGTGGCGGCGCCGCCTTCCCCACCGGCCGCAAATGGCAGGCCACGGCGTCCCAGCCCGACCACCCGCACTACGTCGTCTGCAACGCCGACGAATCGGAGCCGGGCACCTTCAAGGACCGCGTGATCATGGAGGGCGACCCGTACGCGCTGGTCGAGTCGATGACGATCGCGGCGTATGCGACGGGCGCGCACAAGGGCTATCTGTATCTGCGCGGGGAGTACCCGCGGGCGCTGGGGCGCCTGGAGCACGCCATCGCGCAGGCACGCGCGCGTGGGCTGCTCGGGGAGGACGTCCTCGGGCAGGGGTACGCCTTCGACATCGAGATCCGGCGGGGTGCGGGGGCCTACATCTGCGGTGAGGAGACGGCTCTCTTCAACTCCATCGAGGGCTACCGGGGCGAGCCGCGCTCGAAGCCGCCGTTCCCGGTGGAGAAGGGGCTGTTCGGCAAGCCGACGGTGGAGAACAACGTGGAGACGCTGGTCAACGTGCTGCCCATCCTGACCATGGGCGCCCCGGCGTACGCGGCGATCGGCACGCAGAGGTCGACCGGACCGAAGCTGTTCTGCGTGTCCGGGAGTGTGGAGCGGCCCGGCATCTACGAGCTGCCGTTCGGCGCGACGCTGGGCGAGCTGCTGGTGCTGGCCGGGGTCCGGGAGGGACTGCGGGCGGTGCTCCTCGGCGGGGCCGCGGGCGGCTTCGTACGGCCGGACGAGACCGGCATCCCGCTCACCTTCGAGGGCACCCGGGAGGCGGGCACGACGCTCGGCTCGGGCGTCGTCATGGCCTTCGACGACACCGTCCCGCTGCCCCGGCTGCTGCTGCGGATCGCCGAGTTCTTCCGGGACGAGTCGTGCGGGCAGTGCGTGCCGTGCCGGGTCGGGACCGTACGGCAGGAGGAGGCGCTGCACCGCATCGTGGCGCGCACCGGTGCGGCGGCCGCCGATGACATCGCGCTGCTCAGGGAGGTCGGCCGCGCCATGCGGGACGCCTCGATCTGCGGTCTGGGGCAGACCGCGTGGAACGCCGTGGAATCCGCCATCGACCGTCTGGGGGCGTACGAATGACCGTGGTACCGCTGGGGATCCCGCGCCGGCTGCTGGAGTTCACGATCGACGGGGAGCCCGTGCGCACGACGGAGGGCTCCACGATCCTCGACGCCTGCCGGGCGGCCGGGAAGGACATCCCGACCCTGTGCGAAGGGGACACGCTGCGGCCCAAGAACGCCTGCCGGGTGTGTGTCGTGGAGGTCGAGGGGTCCAGGACCCTGGTCCCCGCCTGCTCGCGGAAGGCCGAGCCCGGCATGGAGGTGAGGACCGACAGCGAGCGGGCGCGGCACAGCCGGAAGATCGTCCTGGAGCTGCTCGGGTCCTCGGTCGACCTGTCGACGACCCCCAAGGTCGCCGAGTGGATCAAGGAGTACGAGGCGAAACCGGACCGCTTCGGGCCGGACGCGGCGCGGCTGGGCGAGGAGCCGAAGGTCGACAACGAGCTGTATGTGCGGGACTACGACAAGTGCATCCTCTGTTACAAGTGCGTGGACGCGTGTGGGGACCAGTGGCAGAACAGCTTCGCCATCTCCGTCGCCGGGCGCGGATTCGACGCGCGGATCGCGGTGGAGCATGACGCTGCGCTGACCGACTCGGCGTGCGTGTACTGCGGGAACTGCATCGAGGTGTGCCCGACGGGGGCCCTGTCCTTCAAGTCCGAGTTCGACATGCGGGCGGCGGGTACGTGGGACGAGTCCGAGCAGACCGAGACGACCACCGTGTGCGCGTACTGCGGTGTGGGCTGCAACCTCACGCTCCACGTGCAGGAGAATGAGATCGTGAAGGTCACGTCACCGCACGACAACCCGGTGACCCACGGCAACCTCTGCATCAAGGGCCGTTTCGGCTACCAGCACGTACAGAACCGGGACTGAGACACGACATGGGACGAGTCACGGAACGACGCAAGGTGATCCGGATCCGGGACGGCGCCGTCTCCACCCGGCCGGACACCCTCGTCGCCGAGGAACCGCTGGAGATCCGCCTCAACGGCAAGCCGCTCGCGATCACGATGCGCACGCCGGGCGACGACTTCGCGCTGGCCGCCGGGTTCCTGGTGAGCGAGGGCGTGCTCGCCGAGGGATCCGACCTGCAGAACATCGTCTACTGCGCGGGCGCCACGGTGGACGGCTCCAACACGTACAACGTGGTGGACGTGCGGACCGCGCCGGGCGTGGTCATCCCCGACATCACCCTCGAACGGAACGTGTACACGACGTCGTCCTGCGGGCTGTGCGGCAAGGCGTCCCTGGACGCCGTCCGTACGACGGCCCGCTGGCCGATCGCCGACGCTCCCCCGGTCCGGGTCGGGCCCGAACTGCTCGCGGACCTCCCCGACCGGCTCCGCGCGGCCCAACGGGTCTTCGACCGGACCGGGGGCCTGCACGCGGCGGCCCTGTTCACCGAGGACGGCGAACTGCTGGACATACGGGAGGACGTGGGCCGGCACAACGCGGTCGACAAACTGGTCGGCCGCGCCCTGCAGCACGGCGACCTGCCGCTGTCCCGCACGATCCTGCTGGTCTCGGGCCGGGCCTCCTTCGAGCTGGCGCAGAAGGCGGTCATGGCCGGGATCCCGGTCCTGGCGGCCGTCTCGGCGCCCTCGTCGCTGGCGGTGGACCTGGCCGCGGAGACCGGGCTGACGCTGGTGGGCTTCCTGCGGGGCAGCTCCATGAACGTGTACGCGGGCGAACACCGGCTCGCCCTGCGGACCGCGGCCGCCCAGGCCTGACCGGCTCCCCGCGACACGGCGGCGGGGCCCCGAAACCGGCGGGGAGCGCCCCCTGCGCCGTACTGGGGCCCCGCTGTTTCCTGGCCGGCTCAGCCGGCCGTGAAGCGCACCTGCGCCGCCCGCACCACCGATCCCAGCCTCGGGAAGTCGAGGCGCACCGACGCGTCGTGTTCCGCCGCCGTGAACGCCGTCATCGCGTCCTCCACGAAGACCGTCTCGTAGCCGAGGTCGGCGGCCGCGCGGGCCGTGGACTCGACGCCCAGGTTGGTGGCGATGCCGCCGAACAGCAGGGTGGTGACGCCGTGTTCGCGGAGGCGGTCGTCGAGGCCGGTGCCCTGGAAGCCGCCGATGGTCCGCTTCACGATCTCGATGTCACCGTCCCCCGGCAGTCCTGCCGCGAGGGCGCTGCCGGGCGGCTGTTCGGCGACGCCGGGGCGTTCGACGCGGATGAGCACGACGGGCGCTCCGGCGCCGCGGAAGGAAGCCGCCAACTCCTCGCAGGTGGCCAGGACTTCGGTTCCCTTACGGGGTTCCAGGGGCAGCGCGACGATGCGGTCCATCAGGTCGACGAGCAGCAGGGCGGTGCGGGCGGGGTCGAGCGCGAGCGGTGCGGTGGTCATGACGGAACGTTATCCGCCGTCAGCTCTGCGTACCGGAGATCCGGATCAACAGGTCCATGAACCGGTCGCGTTCGGCCGCGGTGAGCGGTGCGAGGAGCGCGTCGTTGGCCTCGCGCGCCGCCTTCTCGCAGCGCTTGAGCAGACGTGCCCCTTCGTCGGTGAGGGACACCGCGTTCTTACGGCGGTCGTTCGGATCCGGGGCGCGGACGACGAGGCCGGCGGACTGCAGGTCGTTCAGGATCCCGACCAGGTCCTTGGGATCGAGCCGCACACCGCGGCCGAGGTCGGCCTGCGCGACGGGGGCGAGGTCGCGGACGGCGGAGAGGACGACGTGGTGCCACATCTTCAGGCCCTCCACGGCCAGCGCCTCGGCCACCAGTGCCCGGCCCCGGGCCGCCGCGCGGCCGAGCAGCCAGCTGGGGAGGGAACGGATCGCGGGGAGCGGGGCTTCGGGCATGGAGGCACTCTACCGAGATTTCATTGGACTTCCCAACGATCGACCTATAGCGTCGAGCCTTGTCGAAACCGTTGGTGTCCCCAATGACTTCTGGAGGTGCGATGCGTCGCATCCGCTACGACTCCCCCGGCGGCCCCCTGTTCCTGGAGGAGACCCCCGTCCCCGAACCGGGCCCCGGCGAGCTCCTCGTCCGCTGCGAGGCGATCGGCGTCACGCTGCCCGTCGTCCGCAAGGTCACCGAGGCCGCCGAGCCCATACCGCTGGGCGGCGAGATCGCGGGGCAGGTCGTGGCCGTGGGCGCCGGAGTCGCCCACTTCCGGGCCGGCGACCGGGTGACCGGCCTGTGCTTCGGGCACGGGTACGCCGACTACGCGCTTCTGCACGAGGCCATGGCCTCTCCGGTGCCCGACACCGCCACCGCCACCGACGCGGTCGCCCTGGTGCGCAGCGGCCTGGTGGCGCTCGGCGCCCTGGAGGCCGCCCGGCCCGAGCGCGGGGAGGCGGCGCTGGTCACCGCCGCGGCCAGTGGCGTCGGGCATCTCGCCGTGCAGCTCGCACGGGTGCGGGGTGCCGGGCGGGTCGTGGGTGCCGTGTCCGATCCGGCCAAGGCGGACTTCGTGCGCTCCCTCGGCGTCGACGGCGTGGTGGTGTACGGGGAGGACAGCTGGGGGGAGCCGGTCGACTACGTTCTCGACGCGGTCGGCGGTGAGCTGCTCGGGCCGGCGCTGGGCGCGCTCGCCCCGGGCGGGCGGCTCGTGGCGTACAGCTCGGGGGGCGGCACGATCCAGGCGTACGACCTCCTCGTGGGCGCCAAGTCCGTCATCGGGTTCCAGATGGCGCGGATCGCTCGCGGGCGGCCGGAGTTGTACGAGCGGTGGCGGCGGGAGCTGTGGCAGCTGTTCGAGGAGGGGGTCGTCACGCCCGCCGTGCACGGGGAGTTCGCACTGGAGGAGGCGGCCGGGGCGCATGCGGCCATCGAGGCGCGGGCCAACCGAGGGAAAGTAGTACTCCATCCGTGATGTGACACGTGCACGGTTCTTGTGATGTATGCGATAGCCCAACTAACGTCTGTGATGCGCACTTTGGACGTGGGATGTCCGAATGTTCAGATGCCTGGACCCAAGACCAGACAATGAAGGGCGGGCCGCACCATGCCGTCAAGAGTTCGCGCACGCCTCAGAGCTGCCCTGATCGCGGCCGTCGCCACCACGGCGACGGCCGCGACCTTAAGTCCGGCCCAGTCCCAACCGGCAAGCCGGACACCGCTGTTCGAGCAGCAGGTCATCTTCCGGGCCGGCCAGGACCCCGGCTACGCCTGCTACCGCATCCCGGCGATCGTGAAGACCAAGGACGGCACGCTGCTGGCGTTCGCCGAGGGGCGGGTGCTGAACTGCGGCGACGCCGCCGACATCGACATCGTGCTCAAGCGGTCGACGGACGGTGGCCGCACCTGGGGACCGCTCCAGGTGGTCAACGACGGCGGCGGCGACACACACGGCAACCCGGCACCGATCGTGGACCGCGAGACCGGCCGCATCCTGCTCGCGGAGACGTACAACACGGGCCGTACGGACGCGGGCAGTTGCTCGGTGCCATGTGACCGCACTCCGCATCTGCAGTACAGCGACGACGACGGCCGGACCTGGTCCGCGCCGCGCAATCTGAGCGACCAGATACTGCCGAAGGAGTGGAACTCCTGGTACGCCACCGGGCCCGTGCACGGCATCCAGCTCACCCGGGGCAAGCACGCCGGACGCCTGGTCTTCGGCGTCAACACCGAGACCTGGGACGGCACTCGGGTCTCCGCCAACCACGCCGCGCTCATCGTCAGCGACGACGGCGGGGACACCTGGCGGATCGGGGCCACCGACTCCTGGCCCATCGCCGCCGCCGACGGCACCTTCCGGCAGAAGCCCTCCGAGGTGACCCTCACCGAGCGCACCGACGGCACGATCATCATCAGCGGCCGGGAGCAGGACGGCTCCGACCTCGGCCATCGCTCGCAGACGTTCAGCCGCGACGGCGGCGACAGCTTCACCGGCCCCTTCCACGGCCTGCCGGACCTGTACACGCCGCAGGTCCAGGCCGCCACCCTGCGCATGGGCAACCGGATACTGCTGTCCGCCCCCGGCGACCCCGACCGCCGCCGGACCATGATGATCCGGTCCTCCTACGACGGCGGCGAGACCTGGGAGAGCGCCGACCGCGGCAAGGTCGTCGCCACGGACTGGTCGGGCTACTCCGACATGGTGGACATCGACGCGTCCACCGTGGGCCTGATGTACGAGGGCGGCGCCGTCGACGCCCGCGACGAGATCCGCTTCGCCCGCTTCAACGAGGACTGGCTCGGCCCGCGCCGCGCCCCCGACCCGACCACCCCCGACCTGGCCCCGGGCGCGCCCCGGGCGACCGTCCTCGGCAGCGCCGGCACCACGAACGGGGTGTTCGCGGGCGCGATGGCGTTCGACGGCAAGGACGACGCCGTACGCCTGCCCTACCGGTCCCAACTCCCGCTCGGCGACGGCGAGTTCACCACGTCGCTGTTCTTCCGCTACTCGGCCGCGTCCGGTGAGCAGCCGTTCCTGTGGATGGGCGGGATCGGCACCACCCAGCCCCAGGTCTGGCTGCGCGGCGAGCCCGACAACGACCGGGTGCGTGCCCTGATCACCACACGGGAGGGGTTCCGGACCGTGCGCACCGCGTCCGTGTGGTTCAACGGCGCCCGCAACGACGGCCGCTGGCACCACCTCGCCCTGCGGCGCGGCGGCGGAAAGCTGACGCTGTTCCTCGACGGTACGGCGCTCAGCACCGCCGACGTGGCGGGCTCGGTCAGCCGTAACTCGCCGTTCGGTGTGCACGTCGGCCAGCGCATGGACGGCCGGGCGTTCCTCACCGGCGCGATCGACGACGTCCATGTGTGGAACCGGGCACTCGGCGACGCCGAGATCCAGGCGGCGGCGCAGGTCACCGCCCGTAGGTCCGCGACCACTGCCGACACCGTGCTGTGGCTGCCCATGGACCAGGTGAGCCGAGGCCACTAACGTCCCAGGCGTGCCCGACGACGCACGAGCACGACAGCGCACCGGAACCGGTCTGGGACTCCTGCTGGTTCTGGTGCTCGCGGCCGTGCTGCTCACCGCCCTCCCGGACGACGGCGAACGGGAGGGCGGTGACGCGTGCGCTCCGCACTCGGTCGCGGCCTGGAAGGCCGAGGCCGGTCTCACCGCCGAGTTCGCCCGCTACGGCGACGACCCCGCCCGCGGCGACGACTGGACCGGCGGCGACGGCACCCACTCGGTGCGGCTGCCGGACGGCCGGGTGCTGTGGCTGTTCTCGGACACCTATCTGGGCCGGGTGCACGCCCCGCCCAACCCGTTCGGCGAGTCCTTCACCTGGCGGGACACGACCGCCCCGCTGGTGCGCAACTCGGCGGTCGTGATGCGCGACGGACGCCTGGAGAGCACCCTGCCCGCCCCGCTCTTCCCCGACCCCGCCCCGAACCAGTGGCGCTGGCCGGTCGCGGCCCATGTCGAGCCGCGCTCCCCCGGCTCGTCCGAGAAGGTCCTGCGGGTGCTGCTGTGGGTGCGCACGGCGGGGCAGGCTCCCTGGATCTACGGCGTGCCGACGGCCACCGAGGTCGCCACGCTGTCGCTGCCCGACCTCAAGGTCGAGTCGGTCGTGAAGGTCCTCGACCAGCAGCTGGTGCCCGATCCGTCCCGGCGGGTGCTGTTCGGCACCACGCTGGTCGAGGAGGACGGCTGGACGTACGTCTTCGGCGGTGACGACGGCCAGGCGGCGTCCCGGCCGGCCTCGCGGGCGTATGTCGCGCGCGTCCCCGAGGGCAGGCTCGCGGAGCCGGGGGCCTGGCAGTACTGGAACGGCTCCGCGTGGGCCGACGCGGGCGCCCGGCCGCGTGCGGTGCTCGGGGACGGGCAGCGCACCGGGGTCGGCAGCGCCTTCTCGGTGGCCCGGGTGCGGGGGACGTACGTCCTGTTCACCATGGCCGCGGGCACCGAGGGACTGTCGACCGTGACGTCGTACTGGGCCTGCTCGCCGAACGGTCCGTGGCACGGGCCGACCAAGGACTTCAGCCCGTCGCTGCCGCAGGGCGCGCAGGTGGCGGCCTACAACCCGCAGGTGCACCCCGAGCTGAGCGGCGACGGAAAGCTCGTGCTGAGCTACGACGTCAACTGGCTGGAGACGGTCGGTGCCGCGGCGCAGCTCAACCGGAACGTGTCCCTGTACCGACCGCGGTTCGTGACGCTGCGGGTGGCGCCGACGCGGTGACGGGGTCGGGTCCGCCGGTATCGGTATCGCGGACCTCGGCGTCGTGGGCGCGCCGCTTGGCGATGACCGCGCAGACCATCAGCTGCATCTGGTGGAACAGCATCAGCGGCAGCACGGCCAGCGAGGCGTGCGCGCCGAACAGGACGCTCGCCATGGGCAGACCGGCGGCGAGGGACTTCTTCGAGCCGGCGAACTGGATCGCGATGCGGTCCCCGCGGTCGAAGCGCAGGGCCTTCGCGCCGTACCAGGTCAGGGCGAGCATCACGGCCAGCAGCACCGCCTCGACGGCGAGCAGGCCGCCGAGGCGCAGCGGGCTCACCTGGTGCCAGATGCCCTGGACCATGCCCTCGCTGAACGCGGTGTAGACGACCAGCAGGATCGAGCCGCGGTCGACCAGCCCGAGGACCTTCTTGTGCCGGGCGACGAAACCGCCGATCCAGCGCCGCAGCACCTGCCCGGCGACGAACGGCACCAGGAGCTGCAGCACGATCTGGACCAGCGAGTCGGCGGAGAAGCCACCGGCGCCGCTGCCGAGCACGGCCGCCGCGAGGAGCGGGGTGGCGACGATGCCGACCAGGGAGGAGAAGGAGCCCGCGCAGATCGCGGCGGGCACATTGCCGCGGGCCATCGATGTGAAGGCGATCGACGACTGGATGGTGGAAGGCACGAGGGTGAGGAAGAGCAGGCCCTGGTAGAGCGGGTCGGTCAGGATCACCGGGACCAGTCCGCGGGCCGCCAGACCCAGCAGTGGGAAGACCACGAAGGTGCAGGCCAGGACGGTGACATGGAGCCGCCAGTGCTTCAGCCCGTCCAGTGCCTCACGGGTGGACAGCCGGGCGCCGTAGAGGAAGAACAGGAAGGCGATCGCGGCCGTGGAGGCACCGGACGCCACGTCGGAGGCCGTTCCGCGCGCCGGGAAGAGGGCCGCGAGGCCCACGGTCCCGAGCAGCAGCAGGATGTACGGGTCGATCGGCATCCAACGCGGCCATTGCAGGCGTTTCACTGTGCTCCACTACTTCGCTGTCGTTCGCTGAACTTCCGGCTCCGGGCACGGACGTGCCCTTTCCATCGTCCTCCGGCACTCCGCGATCGGGAATCCCGCACACCACTCTGACTGTCATCACGTTCCGCGATAGCCACGGGTAGCCTGGGAGGCGTGTACGACCCCTCCCACCTTCGTACGTTCCTCGCGGTGGCCCAGACGCTCAGCTTCACGCAGGCCGCCCGGCGGCTCGGCCTGCGCCAGTCGACCGTCAGCCAGCACGTACGGCGCCTGGAGGACGCCACGGGACGGCCGCTGTTCACCCGGGACACCCACTCCGTGGAGCTCACCGAGGACGGCGAGGCGATGCTCGGCTTCGCCCGCCGGATCCTGGAGGTGCACGAGCAGGCGTCGGCGTTCTTCACCGGCACCCGGCTGCGCGGCCGGCTCCGCTTCGGCGCCTCCGAGGACTTCGTGCTGACCCGGCTGCCGGAGATCCTGGAGGGCTTCCGGTACGAGCATCCCGAGGTCGACCTGGAGCTGACGGTCGAGCTCTCGGGCACCCTGCACGAGCAGCTGGCCGCCGGAAAACTGGACCTGGTGCTCGCCAAGCGGCGGCCCGAGGATCCGCGGGGCGAACCGGTCTGGCACGACCGGCTGGTGTGGATCGGCGCGGAGCGGCTCCGCCTGGAGCCGGAACGTCCGGTGCCGTTGATCGTCTTTCCACCGCCGGGCATCACCAGGGCCCTCGCCTTGGAGGCGCTGGAAAGGCAGGGGCGTGAGTGGCGGATCGTGTGCACCAGCGGCAGCCTCAACGGGCTGATCGCCGCGGCGCGGGCCGGGCTCGGGGTGATGGCGCACTCACGGGGGCTGATTCCGCCGGGGCTGGTGCGCGTGCCGGACCGGTCCGGGCTGCCGGAGCTGGGGCGGGTCGACTTCGTGCTGGTCCATGGGCGACGGCGGACGGCCGCGCAGGGGGCGGCGGACGCGTTGGCGGGGGCGATCCTGGCGGGCGGGGATCGGTTGCACCGGCGTTGAGCACCATGCCGGGGGACCGATGTCGGCTGCGGGCGCGTTGTGGCTGGTCGCGCAGTTCCCCGCGCCCCTTTGGGGCGCACAGCGCCCCTGGGCGTCGGTTCAGCGCGGCGGCATCTGATACGTCAGCTGCTTCACCCGTCGTAGAAACACCGACGACTCCACATGCTGCACCCCTTTCAGTCGGCCGAGCGGGCCGCTGAGGTAGGTGTACAGGTCGGCGGAGTTTCGGACGACCGCGGTCGCGAGGATGTTGCAGGGGCCCGCGGTCGCCGCGGCGTGGGCGATCGGGTCGTGGGCGGCGAGGGCCTCGCCGACGGACGTCAGGGCGGCCGGAGTGGTGGTGATCCACAGCATCGCGGCGAACGGATAGCCGATGGTCTCGGACAGGTACTCCACGTCGATGTACACCGCCCCGGACGCCAGCAGCGCGGCGAGGCGGCGCTTCACGGCGGACTCCGAGCGGCCGGTGGCGCGCTGGAGCTCGGGGTAGGTGGCACGTCCGTCGCGTTCCAGCGCGGCCACCAGGGGCTCGTCGTCGGGGGCGATACGGGCGGGGCCCGGCTCGGCCAGGACCTCGGGCCGCAGCGCCGCGACCTGCTCGTCCGTGAGCACCCGGAACTTGCGGAGCCAGCCGCTCGGTCCGCCGTAGAAGCGGTGCAGCATCTGGTGGGCCCGGATCTCCAGGACGCGCGGGGTACGGGGGAGTTTGCCCAGCAGGAGGTCGTCGCGGTCGCCGGGGCTGCGCGGCCGGGTGCCGAAGACGACCTCCGTGCCGCCGGAGGCGATGCCGATCCAGCTGGTGTCGGGCCGCTTGGCGAGCGCGTCCGCGATGGCCTGGGCGCTGTCCGGCACGCAGCGCAGCCTGAGCGTCCACTGGTCCTGGCCGAGCCGCTCGGCGTCCCGCACGGCGACCACCCTGAGGCCGCCCTCGGTGCACAGTCTGCGGTAGCGGCGCGCGACGGTCTGGTCGGAGACGCCGAGCACCTCCCCGAGCCGGGCGAAGGACGCCCGGGCGTTCACCTCCAGCGCGTCGAGCAGTCGCAGATCGAGCCCGTCGAAGATGTCGGATTCCATCTGCATTGCAGCTACTCCAGTCGGATTCCGGCGTCCACGCGGCTCATACCGCCTCGATCGGTCGGGAGGCGCCCATCGTACGCAGTCATACGCATCCCACGAGCGAGGAGTTGAGGACATGCGTACTTGGGGGCCGCTCACGGCCGTGTGCCTGGGCACGTTCATGTTGTTGCTGGACGTGACGATCGCGATCGTCGCGCTGCCGGACATGGCGCGGGCGCTGGACGCGTCGCTGAGTGATCTGCAATGGGTGATGGACGGGTACGCACTGGCGCTGGCCGCGCTGCTGCTCGGGGCGGGGGCCGCCGCCGATGTGCTGGGGCGGCGGCGCGTCCATGTCGTGGGCGTCGTCGTCTTCGCGGCGGCATCGCTGCTGTGCGGGCTCGCGTCCGGGCCGGAAATGCTGGTCGGCGCCCGGCTGCTGCAGGGCGTCGGCGCGGCGGCCATGTTCGCCACGACGCTGCCGCTGCTGGGCTCGGTCTACCAGGGCAAGCGGCGCTCGATCGCGCTCGGTGTGTGGGGCGCGGTCAGCGGGGCGGCGGCCGCGGTGGGCCCGGTCGCCGGCGGACTGCTCACCGCCGGGCCGGGCTGGCGGTGGATCTTCTACGTCAATCTGCCGGTGAGCGTGGTCGCGGTGTGGCTGACGCTGCGGGTGGTGCCGGAGTCGCGGGGCGCTCGCGGGCGCCGGGTCGACTGGGCGGGCACGGTGATGTTCGCGGCGTTCGCGGGCGCGGTGACGTACGGGGCCGTGCGGGCCGGCAGCCATGGGTGGGGCGCGTCCGGGACCCTGGTGTGGTTCGCGGCGGCGGTCCTGGCGCTGGTCGGCTTCGTGCTGGTCGAGCGGCGTGTCGCCCATCCGCTGCTGGATCCGCGGCTGTTCCTCAAGCCCGCGTTCGCCGGTGTGATGGCGGGTGCGCTCGCCTTCAACGCGGCGGCGTTCAGCGCGCTGGCGTACGCCTCGATCTGGTTGCAGACCCTGCTGGGGATGAGCCCGGTCCGCGGTGGTCTGGTGTTCCTGTGGCTGTCGCTCGCCTCGTTCGTGGTCGCCGCGGCCGGCGGCCGCCTGCTGCACGGGGTGCCGGCCCGGTTCACCATCGGGGGCGGGCTGCTGCTGATCGGCGCCGGCCAGTACTGCATGGCGGTCCTGGACGCCGGGTCGACGGCGAGCGCCCTGATACCCGGGCTGGTGCTGGTGGGTGTCGGTACGGGGTTGGTCGCGCCCGGTATCGCGGGCGCCGCGCTGGCCGCCGTACCGCAGGACCGGGCGGGCATGGCGGGCGGCGCCGTGAACACCTTCCGGCAGCTCGGGTACGCGCTGGGCATCGCCCTGTACGGCACGGTGCTGACCTCGCGGATGGCGGACACGCTGCCGCAGGAGGCGGCCCATGCCCTGGCGGGCGGCGGCGCCGGTGCGCTGCGGGGTGTGTTCGGCGAGGAGACCTTGCGCGGCGCCTTCGCCGAGGGACTGAATTCGGTCGCGGTGACGGCGGGCTCGACGGCCGTGGTGGCCGGGCTTCTGGTGCTCGCCCTGGTGAAAAGCCGGTCCGCCGCACAAACCGGAGTGACGGATTCGGCCACGCGTACGCTGACAGAGGAGACGACGACACGCTAGGAATGACATGATCGAAAGGGTCGGAAACGCGTAATCGGGTCGTACAGATTCGGTGGAGATTACGGGTCCGAAACTTACTCAACCGTCAGTTTTCTGTCCGACCCTTCCCTATGTGAGCGCATTTTCCTGCCCTGACCAGTGCATACCTGAGCACCCGTCGATTTCCGCCCCCCTCCCGCCTCAACGGCGGGTGGGGTAGCTTTCACGGCGCTGAGCGGAGCTTCAGCCGAGGCGATCGGAGCGGGGAGCGGGGTTTGCGCGAGTTCACCAACCCTCCGTTGGCGTTGGCACCGCCGGTGGGCGGCCTGGCCGACGTCGTCTTCGAACATGCCCAGGACGACCCGTTGTATGTCGCCCTCGGCCGTAAGGACGACAGCGGGCAGTGGCGGGACGTCACCGCCGCCGAGTTCCGGGACGAGGTGCTCGCCCTGGCCAAGGGCCTGCTCGCCCAGGGCATCCGGTTCGGCGACCGGGTCGCGATCATGTCCCGTACCCGGTACGAGTGGACGCTCTTCGACTTCGCGCTGTGGACGATCGGCGCCCAGGTCGTGCCGATCTACCCGACCTCCTCGGCCGAGCAGTGCTTCTGGACGCTGTACGACGCCGAGTGCTCGGCGGCGATCGTGGAGCACGAGGACCACGCGATGACGATCGCCACCGTCATCGACCGGCTCCCCCGGCTGCACCAGCTGTGGCAGCTCGACGCGGGCACCGTGCAGGCGCTGTACGACGCGGGCGCCCACCTCGACGACGAAGTCGTCCACCGCCACCGCCAGGCGGTCACCCCCGACTCCGTCGCGACGATCATCTACACCTCGGGGACGACGGGCCGCCCCAAGGGCTGTGTCATCTCGCACGGCAACTTCATGTACGAGGCGGACACCGTCATCGAGCGCTGGGAGCCGGTGTTCCACTCGAAGAAGGGCGATGAGGCGGCGACCCTGCTGTTCCTGCCGCTGGCGCATGTCTTCGGGCGGATGGTGCAGGTCGCCGCGATCCGGGGCAAGGTCCGCTTCGGGCACCAGCCGCAGATGAACGCGGCCGCGCTGCTGCCGGACCTCGCCGCGTTCAAGCCGACGTTCTTCCTCGCCGTGCCGTACATCTTCGAGAAGGTCTTCAACGCCGCCCGCCGCAAAGCCGAGAAGGAGGGCAGGGCCGGCGCCTTCGAGAAGGCCGTCGAGGTCGCCGTGAAGTACGCGGACGCCATGGAGGCGAAGGCGTGGGGCATCGGCCCCGGCCCCTCGGCCGGTCTGCGCATGCAGCACCAGCTCTTCGACAAGCTCGTCTACTCCAAGATGCGCGCGGCGATGGGCGGCCGCATCAAGCAGGCGATGACCGGCGGTTCGGCCATGGACCGACGGCTCGGCCTGTTCTTCGCGGGCGCCGGCATCCATGTCTACGAGGGCTACGGCCTCACCGAGTCCACGGCGGCCGCAACCGCCAACCCGCCCTATCGCACCCGCTACGGCACCGTCGGCCAGCCCATCCCGGGCATGACCGTGCACATCGCGGACGACGGCGAGATCTGGCTGAACGGCGCCAACGTCTTCCAGGGCTACCTCAACAACCAGAAGGCCACCGACGCGGCCCTGCACGACGGCTGGCTCGCCACCGGCGACCTGGGCTCGCTCGACGAGGACGGCTACCTCACCATCACGGGCCGCAAGAAGGAGATCCTGGTCACGTCCGGCGGCAAGAGCGTCTCGCCGGGTGTGCTGGAGGAGCGGGTCCGCGACCATCCGCTGGTCGCCCAGTGCATCGTCGTGGGCAACGACCGCCCGTACATCGCCGCCCTGGTCACCCTCGACCAGGAGGCCGTGGAGCACTGGCTGATGATGCGTGACAAGCCCCCGCTGACACCGGCCGAGCTGGTCCGCGACGCCGACCTGGAGACCGAGGTGCGGCGCGCCGTCGTCGCCGCCAACACCCTTGTCTCACAGGCCGAGTCGATCCGTACGTTCCGTATCCTCGCGCAGCCGTTCACCGAGGAGCACGGACTGCTCACGCCGTCACTGAAGTTGAAGCGCAAGGCGATCGAGAGCGCTTACTCCAACGAGGTCGAGGCGCTTTACCGGGCGTAATGGTTGTTTCCGGTGGATTCTCCGGTCAGGAATGCATTACGGCCCGTGATCGTTGACGATGGGGTGTAACACCTGACGACAACCGTAAGGATCAAGAGCTCGTGAGCAGCAGGGTCCCCCCGATCATCCTCAACAACGGCGTCGAGATGCCCCAGCTGGGCCTCGGCGTCTTGCAGGTGCCGGACGACGAGGCTGAGCAGGCGGTCGCCACGGCACTTGAGGCCGGGTACCGCAGCATCGACACAGCGGCGATCCACGGCAACGAAGAGGGCACCGGCAGGGCCATCGCCGCGTCCGGCGTGGCCCGCGAGGACATCTTCGTCACGGCCAAGCTCCGGAACAGCGAGCAGGGGTACGACTCGACCCTGCGCGCCTTCGACGTCTCGCTGGAGAAGCTGGGGCTCGACCACGTCGACCTGTATCTCATCCACTGGCCGCTGCCGGACCGCGGCACATACGTCGACACGTACAAGGCGTTCGAGAAGCTGCACGCCGACGGCCGTGTCCGCGCGATCGGTGTCGCCAACTTCCTTCCGGAGCACCTTGAGCGGCTGATCGCCGAGACGTCGGTCGTCCCGGCCGTCAACCAGATCGAGCTGCACCCGCACCTGCAGCAGCAGGCCTCCCGCGACTTCCACGCCGAGCGGGGCATCGCCACGGCGGCCATCTCGCCGCTCGGCCAGGGCAAGGGCCTGCTGGAGGTCCCGGCGATCGTGGCCATCGCGCGGAAGCACGGCCGCACCCCGGCCCAGATCGTGCTGCGCTGGCACCTCCAGCTCGGCAACGCCGTGATCCCGGAGTCCGTGACGCCGTCGCGGATCAAGGAGGACATCGAGGTCTTCGACTTCACCCTGGACGACGAGGACCTCGCGGCGTTCAGCGCGCTCAACGAGGACCTGCGCATCGGCCCGGACCCGGCCACGTTCGACCTGGTGTGATGCCCGAGTCCGCCCAGTCCGCCAGGGCCTGACGCCGATTCGGTACGACCGTCCGCCCGCCGCTCGACTTCACGAGCGGCGGGCGGACGCGTATCGGCTACGCGCAAGGGCTACTCGTAAGGGGCCGTCTCACTCGCCGCGTACATCGGAGTGGACGACCTCGAACTCCTCCAGCCCGATCACGCTCACATGCGCCTTGGCCGCGCCCTCGTGCCGGGCCGCGGCCTGGCCCGAGCGGGACTCCGCCAGCGCGGCCTGGTCGACGAACAAGACGCCGACCATCCCGCGCCCGCGTTCCCGGTCGACCAGCAAAGTTGCTCTCACCAGGCCCGTGAGCGTCTCGATGCGGGGAATCACCGTCCCCCGGAACGTGTCGGCGAGCAGATCCGTGTCCCTGGGGTCGAACTCCAGGCGGGTCACCCGTAGTCCGCCGCCCGAGCGTGGCTGCTGGACCTGATGGAAGACCAGCGCCTCGTAGTTGTCGACCGCCAGTGTCCCCGCGAACGGACCCAGCATCGCCGCCCGCCGCTCACGCAGCACCTCGTCGCTGTTGCTCCGGGCCTGCTCCGTCTCCCACCAGCTCGCCGCCAGCAGTTTCCCGAGTGTCCGGTCCACGAAGACACTCGCTCCGCGGTAGCCCGGACGGTCCTCCAGCAAGTCCCTTCCCTCGGTGTTCATTGCCCTGATGGCCGTGTCGATCTTCGCGGGATCGCCGGTCGCGTAAATGGCGCGTACGAACATGACACCTCCCGGAAAGCAGGCGAATGTCCGAAATCTTCGGCACCCCCAGTCTTCTACTGGGGTGATGACACCGCAATCAATGCAGGTAAGGAAGCTTTCCTAATAAATTCGGACAGGGCTTGACAGAAGGGTCCCCCCACACAGTGCGTATCCGACCACTGACTCTCACCACGGCCTCCGGCGCCGCGCTGCTCGCCGCCGTGCTCCTCCCCGCGACCGCCGCCGGGCACCCCCAACCGCCGCCCTTCGGGGAGATGTCGGTCAGCGCGGCCGACCTGCTCGCGAAGGTGACGACCTGCTCACAGATCTCGAACGGCAAGTACCGCACCGACGAGGAGTCGTCGGACACCGTTCCGGTCTGCGGCAAGGGCGGCGCCGTCTTCTGGAAGGCCGACCTGGACATCGACTGCGACGGTCAGCGCACCGACAAGTGCAATGAGAACACCGACCCCTGGTTCCTGCCGGACACGGCGTTCCACCAGTCCGACGGCAAGCCGCTGCGCTCCGACACCCTGCCGTATGTCGTCGTCCCCAGCGTCAGCGCCACGTGGGACCACTCGGCGGCGGGCATCAAGGGCGGCACCGTGGCCGCCGTCATCCACGACGACCGGCTCGTGTACGCCGTCGTCGGCGACACCGGCCCCAAGCGGATCATCGGCGAGGCCTCCTACGCCACCGCCGAGTCCCTCGGCCTCGACCCGGACCCGGCGACCGGCGGCACCGGCTCCGGCGTGACGTACATCCTCTTCAAGAACTCCCGGGTCTCGCCCATCGAGAGCCACGGCGCGGCGGTCGCGTTGGGCGAGCAGCTGGCGAAGGAGTTCATCCAGAGCGACTGAATCCGGGTACGTGTACGTCAGTTGGGCTGGCCGAGCGGCCGTACGACGACGGTGTTGACGTCCACGCCGTCGGGCTGCCGGACAGCCCACACGACCGAGTCGGCGATCTGGTCGGCGGTCAGCAGATGCCCCGGCGGCAGGCTGCCGTAGCTGTCCCAGAACGGTGTCTCCACGCGGCCGGGCGCGATCAGGGTCACGCCGATGCCCCAGTCGGTGACCTGCCGCCGGGTGTTCTCGGCGAGCCCGGTCACCGCCCACTTCGTCGCCCCGTAGATGTTGCCCGGCCCGTGCACGAATCCGGCGACGCTGCCGACGAGGACGATCCGGCCGCGGGTCTCCTTTAGGGCGTCGACGGAGGCGCGGATCAGCAGGGCCGGGCCGAGGACGTTGGTCAGCACCATCTCCGTCCAGCCGGCCGGGTCGCCCTCGGCGACCGTGTCATGGGTGGCGAACCCGGCGTTCGCGACGACCGTGTCCAGTCGCCCGAAGGCCTTGAGCGTCGTGTCGACGGCCTGCTGTACGTCCCCGTATTCGGCCGCGTTGCCGACGACCGTCAACAGGCCGTCCGGGTCGCCGAGTTCGTCGGCGAAGCCGCGCAGCCGTTCCTCGCCGCGGCCGGTGACGGCGACCCGGTACCCGGCGTCCAGCAGCCGCCGCGCGACCGCGGCACCGATGCCGCTGCCGCCGCCGGTGATAGGTGCGGCCGGAGAGTCGGTCGTGATCGAACCGGTCATGGTGATCCCCCTGTGTTTCGTTCGGACGCCTTCGGACACCGGGGAGTCCATCACTTGGAGAACTCTCGAAGTCAAGACCCACAGGTGGCGTGGCAGGCGGCGGAAGAGAGATGGCGACGCCATTCGCTCGCGCTCGGGTGCCGCACCCCAGCAGGGCGCTGACCGGCATCGCTGCCTCTGCGCCCCCACTGGGTCACCTGGTCCGCACCTGGGTCACTTGGTCCGCACCGCCGTATACACCGTCTGCGCCGCCAGCACGAACACGTCCGGCCGGTGGTGCACGCTCGCCTTGTCGTCCGGGTCGAGGAGGCGGTCGAGGGTGGCCCGGTCCTCGGCGTCGAGCCGGTCGCCGAGGCCCTCGCGGGTGCGGGACAGCGACGCGGCGATGTAGGCGCGGGCCCGGTCCGTGGTCGGGGCGGGCAGGTCGAGGAGGAAGGTGCGGGTGCCGGAGGGCCTGAGGCCGGCGGCGCTGAGCAGCGCGGGCCAGTCCTCGGTCTCGGCGACGGTGTCGGGCAGGTCCGCCCGCATCGCCGCGAACCACTCCTCCTCCAGCGCGTCGAGACGGGCCTGCAGCCCGGGCCGTCCGAAGCCGAGGTCGCGCGGCAGGAACCGGTCCGGGAGGCCGCCCTCCTGCAGGGCCAGCGTGCCACCGTGCGTGAGGCGGTCGGCGAAGGCGGCGAGGGCGGCACGCTGGTCGCCGAGGTGGTGCAGGCTGCGGCCGGCCCAGAGGAGATCGGCGGGATAGTCCAAGTCGCCTAGAACGTCCGGGAGTTCACCGGCGAGGGTGCCGAAGCGGTCGGCGACACCTAGGCGCTCGGCGCGCGCCTGGGCCCGCTCCAGGAGCCCTTCGGAACCGTCGACGGCGACGATCCGGGCGCCGGGGAACGTGTCGGCGAGCAGACAGGCGACCACGCCGGGCCCGCTGCCCACGTCGGCGATCAGCCCCGGCTCGGTCTGCCGTTTGGCCAGCCAGGCCAGGGCGTGTTCGTACAGGGGCGTGAACAGCTCCGCCTCCGCCTCCAGCAGCGGGGCCATCTCGTTCCAGTCGATGTCGCCGTGGTCGTGGTGGTGGTCTCCGTGATCGTTGTGCGCCATGCCCGTCAGCCTCTCCTTCGGATGAGGCCAGCCTGCTCCGACGCACCGTCGCGGGGCCACTGTCCTTGCCGTAACGGCAAAACACGAGCGTAAAAATGATCGCCGGGGCTCGGCCCAAGAGAACTGGCCGACCCCGGCGAACCCTCACGCCCCCAGGGGCGCGAGGGACTGCGCGACCAGCCACAACCGGCCCGCAGCCGAAGTCACCGCATCACGACAACGGCGGATACGCGTTCTGCATCAGCTGCTGGAACTGCGCGGAGAACCAGTGCCCCGACAGCGGAGCATTCGGCAGCGCACCGGACATGTTGTTGCCGTTGCGCGGGTTGCCCGTGTACGTCGGGTCGCACATCCGGTCGAAGCCCTTGCCCTCGTCGTTCGGGATCGCACTGCTGGAGCCGTCGGACTCACCCGGCGGCTTCATCCAGACGTACGCGTCGATCCCGGCCGCGGGGTTGGCCTGCGGGCGCTCGCCGAGGCCGGCCCCGGACTGGTTGCACCAGTTGCCGATGTGGATGCGACGATCGTAGCGGCCGCCGTTGACGTAGGTGTCGACGTCGGTCGTCGCACCCGGACCGGCGGGCCGGGCGGAGCCGCCCCAGCCGTTGCGCGACGTGTCGATCAGCATGCCGATGCCGGAGTTGAAGCCGGTCGTGACCAGCTGCTGGCGGAAGGCCTGCGCGAAGGACTGCTCGTCGACGTACCGGTTCCAGTCGACCCACTTCGACTCACGGACCGACTTGCCGCCCGCGGAGTCGTTGATGGTGAAGTTGTTCTCCTTCAGGGCGCTGTAGTTGGCCGTGTTGGCGATGAAGCCGTGCACGTCGTTCACGGTGGCGCCCTCGGAGGTGGCGGCCTCCTTCATCACGGTGGCGCTGGCGGCGAAGTTGTCGTCCCAGCCGATCCAGCCGTGGTGCCCGGCGTCGATGTAGTTGTAGACGTTGGCGGCGTCACCCAGCTTGTTCAGGGCGTAGCCGACGCCCTTCTGGTAGTTGCCGTTGGCCTTCATCACGTCGCACTGCGGGGTGGCCGTCGGACGGCTGCCGGTGTTGGTGACGAGGTTCGGCAGGGAGTCGATCTCGATGGTGGTGACGATCCGCAGCGCGGCGTACTTCGGGTCGGCGAGGATCGCGGCGATCGGATCGATGTACTCGGTCTTGTACCGGCCGAGCTCCGTCGGGCCGAGTTCGCCGTTGGAGGCGAGGGCGGCACAGTCACGGCCCGGCAGGTTGTAGATGACGAGCTGGACGACGAGCTCGCCGGAGCCCTTCTGGGTGAGGGCCTGGTCGAGGTGGTCGCGCAGACCCATGCCGCCGTTCACGCCGTTGATCGCGGCGATCCGGTCGAGCCAGACGCCGGTCGGCTGGCCGGCGATCCGGCTGCCGCCGGGCTCGGCGGCGGCCTTCGCGGACCACTCCGGGTTCACGTACACCTTGGCGCCGGAGTAGGGGTTGTCGACCTTCGGGCCGGTGGGGCCGGGGTCGGGCGGGTCCGTGGGTCCGCCGCCGCCGTCGACGTTGCAGGTCACGCCGTCGAGGGTGAAGGTGGCCGGGATGGCGTTGGTGCCGCTGTAGGAGCCCTGGAAGCCGAAGCTGACCGAACCGCCGGTCGCCAGCGTGCCGTTGTAGGTCTCGTTGGCGGCGGTGACGGCGGCGCCACTCTGGCTGATCTTCGCGTTCCAGCCGCTGGTGACCTTCTGGTTCCCGGCGTACGACCACTTCACCGACCAGTTCGACTTGGCGGAGCCCTGGTTGGTGACCGTGACGGCGGCGGTGAAGCCGGTGTCCCACTGGTTCTGCACCTTGTAGTCGACGGTGCAGGGGACGGCGGCCGGTCCGATCGCGTCGGGGTCCGCGGCGAGCGCGGTCCCCGAGGCCCCGGCGACCAGCGCCAGGGCAGCGAGCATCGCTGTTCTGGTACGACTCATGAGTGGGGGTTCCTTCTTGGTTGCGGGTGCTGACGGTCGATCCGTGCAGGGCGCGCAGAAGGCAAGGAGGAGGTGCCGGCGACGGCTAAAAGTACTGAACGCGGGGGGTGTCGCATGAGCGACTCCTTGCAGATCAGGCGCGTCGTGACGGACGCGTCGACTGATGGAATCGCTCCCACTGGTGTCACCGAAGCTAGCGCCAAGTGACAGTAAAGGACAGAGGAGTTACTGACTTTTACTCAACTGAACTCATCGAATCTTTTCGACTCTTCAAGCGTCTTGACCCCTTGCACCCCCGTCCCCACTATGGGAGCGCTCCCACTGGTTCAAGCCTTGACTTCTCCGAGCCGCAAGGAGGAACCAGCACGTGCATCCCCCACGCAGACGCAGAGCCGTACGACGGTTCTGGACGGCCGCCGTCGCGGCCCTGGCGCTCCCCCTGGCGATGCTGAGTTCGGGATCAACTCCCGCTCAGGCAGCGGCACTTCAGTGCAGTGTGGACTACAAGACCAATGACTGGGGGTCCGGCTTCACCGCGGATCTGACGATCACCAACCGGGGCACGGACGTCATCGACGGCTGGACCCTGACGTACAGCTACGCGGGCAACCAGAAGCTCAGCAACGGCTGGAACGGCACCTGGTCGCAGTCCGGCCAGGCGGTCACGGTCAAGGACGCCGGCTACAACGGCCGGGTCGCCGCCGGCGCCGCGGTCAGCACCGGCGCGCAGTTCACCTACAGCGGCAGCAACGCCGCCCCCACGAACTTCGCCGTCAACGGCACCAGTTGCACCGGCGCCCACCAGCCCCCCATCACCGTGCTGACCAGCCCGGCGGCGGGCGCCGTCTACTCGCAGGGCGACGCCGTCCCGCTCGCGGCCACCGCCGCGGCCGCGGACAACGCGACGATCAGCAAGATGGAGTTCTACGACGACACCACGCTGCTGGGCACGGACACGACGGCGCCGTACTCGCTCTCGGTCTCCAGCTTGACCGTGGGCAGTCATTCGCTGCTGGCGAAGGCGTACGACAGCCTGGGCGCGTCCGCGGAGTCCACGCCGGTCGGCATCACGGTCGCCTCGGGTCCCGCCGTGGTCGCCTCGCCGACCCAACTCCCGGTCCAGCAGGGCAAGTCGGCGACGTACGACGTCAAGCTGTCGACCCAGCCGTCGGGCAGCGTGACCGTCACCACCGCCCGCGCGAGCGGCAACTCGGGCCTGTCGGTGACCGGCGGCGCCGCGCTCACCTTCACGGCCTCGAACTGGAACACCGCGCAGAAGGTGACCCTCACGGCCGGCTCCTCCGGCACCGGATCGGCGACCTTCGAGTCGACGGCCACCGGGCACGCGAAGGCCACGGTCACCGCCACCCAGATCGCGGCGACGAAGGCGTACGACGCCCGCTTCCTGGAGCTGTACGGCAAGATCACCAACCCGGCGAACGGCTACTTCTCGCCCGAGGGGATCCCCTACCACTCGGTCGAGACACTGATCGTCGAGGCGCCGGACCACGGGCACGAGACCACGTCGGAGGCGTACAGCTATCTGCTGTGGCTGCAGGCCATGTACGGCAAGGTGAGCGGCGACTGGTCGAAGTTCAACGGCGCCTGGGATCTGATGGAGAAGTACATGATCCCGACCCACGCCGACCAGCCGACCAACTCCTTCTACAACGCCTCGAAGCCGGCGACCTACGCGCCCGAGCTGGACACGCCGAACGAGTACCCGGCGAAGCTCGACGGGGCGGTCTCCGTCGGCTCGGACCCGATCGCCGGTGAGCTGAAGAGCGCGTACGGCACCGACGACGTCTACGGCATGCACTGGCTGCAGGACGTCGACAACGTCTACGGGTACGGCAACTCGCCGGGCAAGTGCGAGGCCGGGCCGAGCGACACGGGGCCGTCGTACATCAACACCTTCCAGCGCGGCGCGCAGGAGTCGGTGTGGGAGACGGTGCCGCAGCCGACCTGCGACCAGTTCAAGTACGGCGGGAAGAACGGGTACCTGGACCTGTTCACGGGTGACGCGTCGTACGCCAAGCAGTGGAAGTTCACCAACGCCCCGGACGCCGACGCCCGTGCGGTGCAGGCCGCGTACTGGGCCGACAAGTGGGCCGACGAGCAGGGCAAGGGCGGTCAGATCTCCGCGACCGTGGCCAAGGCCGCGAAGATGGGCGACTATCTGCGCTACGCGATGTACGACAAGTACTTCAAGAAGATCGGCAACTGTGCCGGGGCCTCGTCGTGCCCGGCCGGCACCGGCAAGGACGCCTCGCACTATCTGCTCTCCTGGTACTACGCCTGGGGCGGCGCCACCGACACCTCGGCGGGCTGGGCCTGGCGCATCGGCTCCAGCCACGCGCACGGCGGCTACCAGAACCCGATGGCGGCCTATGCGCTGAGCTCGTACGCCGACCTGAAGCCCAAGTCGGCGACGGGGCAGGCGGACTGGGCCAAGTCCCTGGAGCGGCAGGTCGAGTTCTATCGCTGGCTGCAGTCCAGCGAGGGCGCGATCGCGGGCGGTGCGACCAACAGCTGGGCGGGCCGGTACGCTACGCCGCCGGCCGGCAAGTCGACCTTCTACGGCATGTACTACGACCAGCAGCCCGTCTACCACGACCCGCCGTCCAACCAGTGGTTCGGCTTCCAGGCGTGGTCGATGGAGCGGGTCGCCGAGTACTACCAGCAGACGGGGAACGCGGCCGCGAAGACCGTCCTCGACAAGTGGGTCGACTGGGCGCTGTCCCAGACGACCGTCAACCCGGACGGGACGTACCGGATCCCGTCGACGCTCCAGTGGTCGGGGCAGCCCGACACCTGGAACCCGTCAAGTCCGGGCGCGAACAACGGACTTCATGTCACCGTCGCCGACTACACCAACGACGTCGGGGTGACGGCCGCGTACGCCAAGACGCTGACGTACTACGCGGACCGCTCCGGTGACACGCAGGCCGCCGCGACGGCCAAGGCGCTCCTCGACGGCATGTGGAGCAACTACCAGGACGCCCTGGGGATCGCCGTCCCGGAGAACCGCGCCGACTACAACCGCTTCGACGACGCGATCTACATCCCGTCCGGCTGGACCGGCACGATGCCGAACGGCGACGCGATCAGCTCGTCGTCGACCTTCGACTCGATCCGCTCGTTCTACGAGGACGACCCGGCCTGGTCGAAGATCGAGGCGTATCTCGCGGGCGGTGCGGTGCCGTCGTTCACGTATCACCGGTTCTGGGCCCAGGCGGACATCGCGTTGGCCATGGGTTCGTATGCGGAGCTGCTTGAGTAGCAGGTCGCCGAGTGCGGTGGGGGCGTGGGGTTTGCGGGCGGCTGCGGGTTGTTCGTGGCTGGTCGCGCAGTTCCCCGCGCCCCTTGACGGCGTTGCAGCGCCGTTGCCGGTCTCCACCCCTCTTTCCTCCCCCCACATCCCGGAAAGGACCCCCCGTGCGAAGAACCCGCATCCTCACGGCGGTACTTGCGCTCGCGGCCGGGCTGCTCGCGGGTACCCCGTCCGCGCTTGCTGCCAACGTCTCGCCGAACGTGTCGATCAGTGCCGACAGCTATACCTGGAAGAACGCCCGGATCGACGGTGGCGGTTTCGTCCCCGGCATCGTCTTCAACCGCAAGGAGAAGAACCTCGCCTACGCCCGCACCGACATCGGCGGCGCCTACCGCTGGCAGGAGTCGAGCAGGACCTGGACGCCGCTGCTGGACTCGGTCGGGTGGGAGGACTGGGGGCACACCGGAGTGGTGAGCCTGGCCTCCGACTCCGTGGATCCGGACAAGGTGTACGCGGCTGTCGGGACGTACACCAATTCCTGGGACCCCGGCAATGGCGCCGTCCTGCGGTCCGCCGACCGGGGTGCCAGCTGGCGGAAGGCCGACCTGCCGTTCAAGCTGGGCGGCAACATGCCCGGCCGGGGCATGGGTGAGCGGCTGGCGGTGGACCCGAACCGCAGCAGCGTGCTGTATCTGGGCGCGCCCAGCGGCAAGGGGCTGTGGCGGTCGACGGACTCCGGGGTGACCTGGTCGCAGGTCGCCAATTTCCCGAACGTCGGCAACTACGTGCAGGATCCGAGCGACACCAGCGGATACGCCAGCGACAACCAGGGCATCGTCTGGGTCACCTTCGACGAGTCCACGGGCACGGCGGGGAACGCGACGAAGACGATCTACGTCGGGGTCGCCGACAAGGACAACGCCGTGTACCGGTCGACCGACGCGGGCGCGACCTGGTCGCGGGTCGCCGGGCAGCCG
>JABFVM010000091.1 GCA_013362785.1 Streptomyces sp.
ACCACGACCACGACCACGACCACAGTCACCAGCACGACCACGATCACGACCACCACACCCACGGCCACACCCGCAAACACGGCCTGCTCACCCACACCCACGGCGGCTTCACACACAGCCACCCCACCGCCCCCACCCTCCGCGGCACGATCCTCCTCGGCTTCGCCGGTGGTCTCGTGCCCAGTCCCTCCGCGGTCGTCGTGCTGGTCGGCGCGGCGGCGCTCGGCAAGGCGTGGTTCGGGCTGCTGCTCGTCGTGGCGTACGGCGTCGGGCTCGCCCTGACCCTCACGGCGGCGGGCTTCGCGGTCGTCAAGCTGGGTTCGGGGGTGACCCGGGTGCTGGACAGGCGTCCCCGCTGGACCACGCACCCGGCCACGACCTTCCTGCGCAGGACCGCCCCGCTGGCGTCCGCGTGTCTCGTCGTACTGCTCGGGGCCGGATTGGTGTTCCAGGGGGCGGCATCCGTACTCGGCTGAGCTACTTTTGGGAAGAAATAGCACGGAGTGGAGATTTCGCACGCATGCGAATGGGGGACGTCCGTGTCCGAAGACCGCGGCAGTGAACGTGTGATCGCGGGCCGCTACCGCCTCCTGTCCCCGCTCGGCGAGGGCGGCATGGGCACCGTGTGGCGGGCCCGTGACGAGGTGCTGCACCGTGAGGTGGCCGTGAAGGAGGTGCGCGCGCCGCACGGGCTGCCGGCGCCGGAGGTCGAGCGGATGTACGCCCGGCTGGAGCGGGAGGCGTGGGCGGCGGCGCGGGTCGCCAACCGCAATGTCGTCACGGTGTACGACGTGGCCGCGCAGGACGGCCGGCCCTGGATCGTGATGGAGCTGGTCCGCGGTATCTCGCTGGCCGAACTGCTGGACGCCGAGGGCCCGTTGAGCCCGCAGCGCGCCGGGCACATCGGTGCCGAGGTGCTGGCGGCGCTGCGGGCCGCGCACGACGCCGGGGTGCTGCACCGGGATGTGAAGCCGGCCAATGTGCTGATCTCGAACGACGGCCGGGTGGTGCTCACCGACTTCGGGATCGCCATGGTCGAGGGCAGTTCGGCGCTGACGATGACCGGCGAGGTCATCGGCTCCCCCGAGTTCCTGGCCCCGGAGCGGGCGCTGGGCCGTACGCCGGGCCCGGAGTCCGACCTGTGGTCCCTCGGGGTGCTCCTCTACGCGGCCGTGGAGGGCAACTCCCCGTTCCGCCAGAACACCCCGCTGAGCACCCTGCGCGCGATCGTCGACGACGAGTTGCCGCCGCCGTACCGGGCCGGTCCGCTCACCCCGGTCATCGAGGGGCTGCTGCGCAAGGACCCGGCCGAGCGGCTGTCGGCCGAGCGGGCCGAGCAGGACCTGCGGATCGTGGGCGCGGGTGGCACGCCGCGCGCGGACACCGTGCAGGCGGGCCCGTACACCCCGACGGTGGCGGCGTTCCCGGCGCCGGAGCGGACTGCCCCGACGGCCCCGGTCCCGGCGCCCGCACCGACCCGGCCCGTCACCCCCGGCTCCACCACCGCTCCGGTCCGCCCCGACCGCAACCGGCGCGCCGCCGTCACCCTGATCGCCGGCATCGCCGTCCTGGCACTGGCCGTGGCGGGGCTGACGTACGCCCTGCTCAACCGTGGGGGTGACGGCAAGAAGGGGAGCGGCGAGAACACCACCAGCCAGACGGGCGGCGGGACTTCACCGTCGGAGACCGAGGACGAGCACACGTCCGGAGGGGGCCAGAGCCCGACGGCGAGCCCCAGCGGCAGTGATACGCCCTCTTCGGCGCCGCAGTCCGTGCGGGTGACGCTGGCGGGCGCGAACACGGAGTACTCCGGAGCCTGTCCGCCGCCCCGTGACCAGGCGCCCGCGTTCACCGCGACGTTCACGGTGGGGAAGCTGCCCGCGCAGGTCACCTATCGCTGGGTGTCGAAGGACGGCGATGTCATGGACCAGGGCTGGAAGACCCTGTCGTTCCCGCAGGGCGGGGATCGCACCAAGCAGGACCGGGTGTTCCTGACGACGTACGACGAGAGCGGGACCTTCGAGAGCGACATCAGTGTCGAGGTGCGCGACCCGGTGGAGACGAAGTCCGACCCGGTGCCGTTCTCGGTGACCTGTGAGACGGAGACCCCGACGGGCGGGGTCTCACCAACGCCTACCGAGTCGCCCAGCTCGTAGGAGAGCGGCGGGCGGTCAGGCCGCGCCGTTCAGCACCGGCAGATAACCACCCGACTGGCCCGCGGCCGTCGGGTGGTACGACTCCGGGATGTTGAGCCAGCTGACGGCGTGCATCCAGGAACTGCCGGAGCAGATCTCGTGCCCGGTGAAGGTGGGCCGCACGTCGCCGAAGGTGAACCCGTGGTCCAGGGCGCGCTTCTCGGTCGCCGCGTCGATGTGGTCGGCGGCGTCGTTGAGCGCCCTGCGCTTGGTCTCGGACAGGCCCAGGCAGCCGGAGGCACCGAGCTTGTAGAAGCGCGGGTAGCCGAGCACGACCACATGGGCGGAGGGGGCCTTGGCGCGGATGGCCGAGTAGACGGTGTCGAGCCGGCCGGGGAGCGTCGAGTCGACGAACGCCTTGGCGGTGTTGATCCGGGAGACGCAGGCGCTGTCGGACTGCAGGACGCAGGTCTGCATGATGTCGGCGAACCCCGCGTCGTTGCCGCCGATCGTGATGGAGACGAGGGCGGTGGAGGCGCTGAGCGGGCCGAGCTGACTGGCGGTCACATCACCCGTTTGAGCGCCCGAGCAAGCCGTGAAGTCGAACGTCGAGGGTGAATGCGCGGCGGCCCACAGGTAGGGGTAGGCCCGTGTGCTGCGCGAGCAGTCGCCGCTTGAGGCGATGTAGCTGCCGGCGCCGAGGCCGGCGGAGTACGAGTCGCCGAGGGCCACGTAGCCGCCGGTGGCGGCGGTGTCGGCGGCCTGTGCGGACGCGGCCCCGGTGAGGGCGGTGCCGACGGCGAGGAGGAGCGAGGCGACGTATGCGGAAAGTCGGGAACGTCTCATGGAACCTCCATATAGCAGGATCACTGCAATAACCGTCGTACCAACTACGCATGTTGACCGGAAGTGTCCATGCCAAGACTTTTCCGGGCACCGCAGGTCACCTTCCTGTCGGTTTGCTGTGCGGTTTGTTGCGTGTTCATGACAGGTCTGTTGACAGGTCGTCAACTCCCTTGTCGGTCACCGCGTGACCACAGATCCTTTACCTCGGCTTTGGAAACGGGAACGCGACGTTCCGAGGCCGTGCCCGCGATCACGCGCGCACCCCCCACAGACGTGCGCCCCACCCAGGCGCACGCCGCCAAGAGGAGGACTCCCTCGTTATGGCACAACCGCGTAGCAGGAAAATCCGGTTCGCCGCGATAACCGGCCTGGCGACCGCCGCCCTCGTGGGCGGGCTCACCTCCCTCCCCGCCCAGGCCGCCCCGGCCGAGGGCAAGGTCCTGGCCGCCGGCTCCCCCACGGCGGTCAAGGACAGCTACATCGTCACCCTGAACAAGGGCGCGGGCCTCAAGGCCGCCTCGACCGCCGGCAAGGACCTGGTCGAGGAGTACGGCGGCACGGTGAACAAGACGTTCACCAAGGCGCTCAACGGCTACACCGCCACCCTCTCCGCCGCCGAGGCCACAAGACTCGCCGCCGACCCGGCGGTGGCCTCCGTCGAGCAGAACCAGAAGGTCCGGCTGGCCGACACCACGCAGTCCAACGCCCCCTGGGGCCTGGACCGCATCGACCAGGCCGCACTGCCGCTGTCCGGCACCTACACCTACCCGGACAGCGCCGGCAGTGGTGTGACGGCATATGTGATCGACACCGGTGTGCGCATCACCCACCAGCAGATCAGCGGCCGTGCCAGCTACGGCTACGACGCGGTCGACGGCGACACCACCGCCTCCGACGGCAACGGCCACGGCACCCATGTGGCCACCACCATCGCGGGCTCGACCTACGGCGTCGCCAAGAAGGCGAAGATCGTGGCGGTGCGCGTGCTCGACAACGCGGGCTCCGGCACCACCGCGGGCGTGATCGCCGGCATCGACTGGGTGACCGCCAACCACTCCGGTCCCTCGGTCGCCAACATGTCGCTCGGCGGCGGCGCCTCCAGCTCGCTCGACACGGCCGTGCGCAACTCCATCGCCAGCGGCGTGACCTACGCGATCGCGGCCGGCAACAGCAGCGCCAACGCCTCCTCGTACTCCCCGGCCCGGGTCACCGAGGCGATCACCGTCGGCGCCACCACCAACACGGACGCCCGGGCCAGCTACTCGAACTACGGCTCGGTCCTGGACATCTTCGCGCCGGGCTCGTCGATCACGGCGGGCTGGTACACCAGCGACACCGCGACGAACACCATCTCCGGTACGTCGATGGCGACCCCGCACGTCGCGGGCGCGGCCGCCGTCTACCTGGCGGGCCACACCTCGGCCACCCCGGCCGCGGTGGCCTCGGCGCTGACCTCCGGTGCCACCGCCAACGTGGTCACCAGCCCCGGCAGCGGCTCCCCGAACCGGCTGCTGAAGCTCGTGCCGTGACGCACCCCCGCACCATCTGAACCACCGGTCCCCGCAGGCCACGCGCCCGCGGGGACCGGCTGTGCGCGGGCGTGAAACGAACCGGTGTCAAGGGGCCTTTCGCATCTTGACGGCCGATGCGGCACTGAGCCACATTGAAGCCCGGCATCCGGCGCTTCGGGGGGCAAAGTCGCCAATGCAGACCATACGTATCAAGACAGCTTCATCCAGAGCCGAGGCTCAGGACACCGAGGGCGCGGGGCCAGGACCGGGGAGGGACCTGACGCCGCTGCTCGCGGGTGCCGCTACGGCTGTGGGGGTGGTCGGCGCGGTCCTCGCGCTCGTCGGCTCGGACTCGCCGCTGCGCGGTCCCTTCACCCTGTTCTTCCTGATCGCGGCACCGGCGGCGGCGATCGCCGCGGCGCTGCGCGGGCTGGAACCCTTCGGCCGGGCCGTCGCCGCGGTTGCGGGCGCGGTCGTCGTCAACATGCTGGTGACCCAGGGCATGCTGGCCGTGCACCGGTGGTCGGTACGCGGCGGGATCGTGGCGGTGACCGCGATCAGCGCTCTCATTCTTCTGCTGGTTCTGGTGCGGCGGCTGCGCGGCCGTACGACGCGAAGGCGGACTCCCTGACGTGGACATCAGCGTGTACCGCCCCGGGGAGCTCAGCTCCGCCGACCGGGCGGCGTGGACATCGATGCAGTCCAAGGCCCATCTGCAGGGCTCACCCGAGCTGGCCAACCCCTTTCTGTCGCCGGAGTTCGCGCTCGCCGTCGGCCGCTGCCGGCGCGGGGTGCGGATCGCGGTCGTCCGGGAGGGCGGCGAGCCGGCCGCGTTCTTCCCGTTCCAGCGGACGGCGGCCGGTGTCGGCCGGGCCGTCGGCCTCGGCGTCTCGGACGCGCAGGGCGTCGTGCACCGGCCCGGGTTCGGCTGGGACGCCCAGGAACTGCTGAAGGCGTGCGGGCTCGCCGTGTGGGAGTTCGACCACCTGGTGGAGGGGCAGACCGCGTTCGCGGCAGGGGCCTCCGGAACCTACCCGTCCCCGGTCATGGACATCGACCAGGGCTACGACGCCTATCTGGCCCAACTCCGCGCGCAGTCACCGAAGTTCACCCGGACCACGCTGGCCAAGGGGCGCAAGCTGGGCCGGGACCACGACGGCGTGCGCTATGTGCACGACGAGCGCGATCCGGCGGCCCTGCGCACGCTGATGGGGTGGAAGTCCGCGCAGTACCGCAGGACGGGGCGCAGCGACCGGTTCGCGCACGAGTGGATCACCCGGCTGGTGCAGCAGCTGTTCCACACCCGCTCCGAGCCGTTCGCGGGGATCCTGTCGGTGCTGTACGCGGACGGCAGGCCGATCGCCGGGCACTTCGGGCTGCGTACCGAGCGGGTGCTGGCCTGCTGGTTCCCGGCGTACGACCCGGCGTTCTCGAAGTACTCGCCGGGTCTGGTGCTGCATCTGCGGATGGCCGAGGCGGCCGCCGCCGACGGCATCGGCCATCTCGACCTGGGCCGGGGCCAGAAGGAGTACAAGGACTCCCTGAAGACACGTGAGCTGACGGTGTCGGAGGGGTGGGTGACCAGGCGTCACCCGGTCGCGTTCGGGCATCGGGCACGCCGTGCCCCGGTCCGGGCGCTGCGCAACACCGTGCAGGCACGGCCGGAACTGTTCGAACCGGCGGACCGGCTCCTCAAACGTATGGGGAAGATCCGTTCCGGACGTAGCTAACTCCGGTCAAACCAACAAAAACGTGGGGGCTCGTTCCAGCTCTTGCCATACAGGCGCAATCGTCAATACCGTCGTATATCTCACTCGCATCGGACGGTCGGCCGCGGCTCTAGGGGAGGGCTCAAGGACCGCGACGGTCCCGACGCGGGGCGTGGTAGGGGGGTGCTCGGTGAAGGTGTCCGCACTTGCGACCGGGTCATGCCGCGCGACCGGCTGCCGCTTTTCGGGTGGCCGGCCAGAAATGCCAGCTCACCACACGCGTGCGGAGATCCGTTCCGCCGTGCCGTGAGTGAGAAACCCCCCTTTCGAACCGGACACAAAACCGGGCCGCCCAGGGGCGGGCGGTCCACCGGACGAGAGGGACCAGACTCATGAGCTCAGTTCTGCGCCCGGCGGTCGTGGACCAAGGTCCGACCACCGCCGGCAAGTACCGGCCTGTCTCCACACACCTGGCCATCGCGCCGCCGGTGAGTGTGGTGATCCCGGCCATGAACGAGGCGGAGAACCTTCCGTACGTCTTCAAGACCCTGCCGGACTGGATACACGAAGTGGTCCTGGTGGACGGCAATTCCACCGACGACACCGTGGAGGTGGCCCGGGAGCTGTGGCCCGAGGTGAAGGTCGTGCGGCAGCGCGGCAAGGGCAAGGGGGATGCCCTGATCACCGGGTTCGAGGCGGCCACCGGCGACATCATCGTGATGGTCGACGCGGACGGCTCGGCCGACGGC
>JABFVM010000015.1 GCA_013362785.1 Streptomyces sp.
CCGAGACCCTGCCCGCCGTCAAGGCCTTCCTGCGCTACGCGGCCTCCGAGGACGGCCAGAAGATCCTCGCCGAGAACGACTACGCGCCGATGCCCGAGGACATCATCGCCAAGGTTCGCACGACCGTCGAAAGCCTGAGCTGACCTGAGAGTGCGGTCCGGTCTCCCCAGCGGGACCGGACCGCACCGTCCGGTGCACCGCCGCCATGGGCCGCACACCACGTGCGGTTCCGCAGACCGGAGAACCCGATGGACACGACACACATAGCTGACGCACCTCCCCCCACCCCACAGCCGTCCGCGACGGAGCAGAAGCGCGCGGCCCGTGGTGCCACCCGACCCGGAGACCGGATCTTCCTCGGCCTCTCCCGCGGCTCGGGCATTCTGCTGCTGGTGATCATGGCCGCGATCGCGGGCTTCCTCACCTACCGCGCCGTCCTCGCCATCAGCAAGGACGAAGGCAACTTCCTGACGACCTTCGAGTGGAACACCGGCGTCAACCCGCCGGTCTTCGGCATCGCGGTCCTGGCCTACGGCACGATCGTCTCCTCGATCATCGCCATGGTCATCGCGGTCCCGATCGCGGTCGCCATCGCGCTGTTCCTCACCCACTACGCCCCGCGCCGGCTGAGCGGTCCCATCGCCTACGTGATCGACCTGCTCGCCGCCGTGCCGTCCATCGTCTACGGCCTGTGGGGCGCGCTCATCCTCGTACCGCACCTGGGCGGCCTGTTCGGCTGGCTGGACGAGTACCTCGGCTGGACCGGCATCTTCGAGTGGCAGGGCGGCGCCGCGCGCTCCATGCTCACCGTCGGCATCCTGCTCGCGATCATGATCCTGCCGATCATCACCAACGTGAGCCGCGAGGTCTTCCGCCAGGTCCCGCAGACGCACGAGGAGGCGGCCCTGGCGCTGGGCGCCACCCGCTGGGAAGTGATCCGCATGTCGGTCCTCCCCTTCGGCCGCTCCGGCGTGATCTCCGCCTCGATGCTCGGCCTCGGCCGCGCCCTCGGCGAGACGATGGCCGTCGCCACCGTGCTCTCCCCCGACTTCCAGATCCACGCCAGCCTGCTCGACCCGGGCGGCGGCACCTTCGCCCAGAACATCGCCAGCAAGTTCAGCGAGGCCACCGAGTTCGGCCGTGACGCGCTGATCGCCTCCGGTCTGGTCCTGTTCGTCATCACCCTGCTGGTCAACGGCGCGGCCCGCGCGATCATCGCCCGCCGCAAGGAGTACTCGGGGGCCAACGCATGAGCACCGCACCCACCGTCGCCCCCAAGCGCCGCAGCACCCTGCGCGGCGGCCAACTGCCCAAGTGGGCCCCGTGGGCCATCGCCGCCGGATCCGTCGCCCTCGGCATCGGCATCAGCGCCGCCGCCGGACTGAACAGCAGCATCCAGTGGCTGCTGATCGCCGCGATCCTCCACATCCTCGGTACGTACGTCATCGCGGCCAAGGTCGAGAACCGCCGCCAGGCCAAGGACCGCGTCGTCACCTCGCTGGTGTGGGTCGCGTTCCTGCTCGCCGTGGTGCCGCTGGCCTCGCTGGTGTGGTCGACCGTCCAACGCGGCGTGAAGGTCCTCGACGGCTACTTCCTGAGCCACTCGATGGGCGTGGTCGCCGACTCGGAGCCGGGCGGCGGCATCTACCACGCCATCCTCGGCACCCTGGAGCAGGTCGGCCTCGCCACGCTGATCGCCGCGCCGATCGGCGTGCTCACCGCGATCTACCTGGTGGAGTACGGCCGCGGCGCCCTCGCCCGCGCCGTCACCTTCTTCGTCGACGTCATGACCGGCATCCCGTCGATCGTCGCCGGCCTGTTCATCCTCAGCATCATGCTGATCTTCGAGATGGAGCCCTTCGGCTTCGCCGGCTCGCTCGCTCTCGCGATCCTGATGATGCCGGTCGTCGTCCGGTCCACCGAGGAGATGCTCAAGCTCGTCCCGAACGAGCTTCGCGAGGCCTCGCTGGCGCTCGGCGTGCCCAAGTGGCGCACCATCCTGAAGGTGGTCCTGCCGACCTCGCTCGGCGGCATCATCACGGGCATCATGCTGTCCATCGCCCGTATCGCCGGTGAGACCGCGCCCGTGCTGCTGCTGGTGTTCGGCAGCAAGTTCATCAACTCCAACCCGTTCGAAGGCGCCCAGGCGTCGCTCCCTCTGTACATCTACCAGCAGTACGGATCGGGCGAGGCTCCGGCGTACGACCGCGCGTGGGCGGCGTCGCTGACGCTGATCGCGTTCGTGATGATCCTCAACCTGGTGGCCCGCGGCATCGCCCGCTGGAAGGCCCCGAAGACGGGCCGCTGACGCGGCCAATGACGACAGTCAGCGACTCGAAAGAAGCAGTGATTCCCATGGCCAAGCGCATTGATGTCAGCGGCCTCAACGCCTACTACGGCTCCTTCCTCGCCATCGAGGACATCTCGATGACCGTCGAGCCGCGCTCCGTGACGGCCTTCATCGGCCCGTCCGGCTGCGGCAAGTCCACGTTCCTCCGCACCCTCAACCGCATGCACGAGGTCACGCCGGGCGGCCGCGTCGAGGGCAAGGTCATGCTCGACGACGAGAACCTCTACGGCACCGGAATCGACCCCGTGGCCGTGCGCCGCGAGGTCGGCATGGTCTTCCAGCGCCCGAACCCCTTCCCCACGATGTCCGTCTACGACAACGTCGCGGCCGGCCTGAGGCTGAACGGCTCGTACAAGAAGTCGCAGCTGGACGACATCGTCGAGAAGTCCCTCAAGGGCGCCAACCTCTGGAACGAGGTCAAGGACCGCCTGAACAAGCCGGGCTCCGGTCTCTCCGGCGGCCAGCAGCAGCGTCTGTGCATCGCGCGGGCGATCGCGGTCGAGCCCAAGGTCCTCCTCATGGACGAGCCCTGCTCGGCCCTCGACCCGATCTCCACCCTCGCCATCGAGGACCTGATCGGTGAGCTCAAGGAGCGCTTCACGATCGTCATCGTGACGCACAACATGCAGCAGGCGGCGCGTGTCTCCGACCGCACGGCCTTCTTCAACCTGGCCGCCGTCGGCCAGCCCGGCAAGCTGATCGAGATCGACGACACGGAGCGCATCTTCTCCAACCCGTCGGTCCAGGCCACGGAGGACTACATCTCCGGCCGCTTCGGCTGACAGACCCCTCGCGGTGCTGCATGGCGGTGCCACCGCGAGGCAGATAAAGGGCCCGCCCCCCGGCTCCCGGGGGGCGGGCCCCTGTCTGTGTCCGGGGGTGTGGGCCGGACCGTCACGCACTCACATGAACCTCGGCGTCCGCTCTCGCCAGGCTCCGGGCGCGTCTGGCCGGACCCCGCCAACCGCACGTGCAGCGAGCGGTGCAGAAGGGGCCCTTCTCCACCATCGTCGTGCGGTGCTCCTCGGGGTCGCGGTGCTTTCGGTGTGCCGTCGGTCCGTCCTGCTGCGCCACATCGACAACGTTACCCAGGGCAAGTAAGCGCAACGCCCCCGGGCGCCGTGACGAGGGCACCTACCCGTCGTTAACCGGAACGACAGGGGGCCCGTGACGGACGTACCGGCTGGGGGTAGGCAGGCGATGACGGAGCGGCAGCAGCACAGGCGGCGGCACGGGGCGGGCGTTGCGGCCGGGGTCCTTTGTGTCTGTCTGACGGGCAGCGGATGCGCGAAGGACGGCGCGGCGGCGGACTCGCGCGGGCGGGACTCCGTGGAGGTCGTGCGACGCGCGGCCGACACACTCGTCGGGGCTCAGAGCGCCAAGGCCCGTACGTCCATGGAGATGGCCACCGGCGGCACCCGCGTCACCATCCGCGGCGAGGGCGTGTACGACTTCGGCAAGCAGCTGGGCCGGCTGAAGGTGCTGCTGCCGCAGGACCCGGCGGGCGCCACCGCGCACCGGCCGATCATGGAGCTCCTCGCTCCCGGCGCCCTGTACATGAAGAACCGCGGCGCCGGGGTGCCCGCCAACAAGTGGGTGCGGGTCGACACCCGGTCGCTGTCGGACGGGAACCTCGTCACCGGCGGCGCCACCGATCCGTTCGCCGCGGCCGAGGTGCTGCGCGGGGCGCGGACGGCGACGTATGTGGGCCAGGAGGACATCGCCGGTACCTCGGTGCGGCACTACCGGGGGACGGCGGACCTCGGCTTCGCCGCTCAGGGCGCGTCCGACGGGCACCGGGAATCCCTGGCGGCAGCGGCGAAAGGGTTCGCCACGGAGCAGGTGCCGTTCGACGTCTATCTCGACGAGGCCGGCCGGATCCGCAAGGTCCGGCACCGGTTCAGCTTCGTCAACGGGCAGCAGAGCGACGCCGTCGCGGTGGCCTCGACGACCTTGCTGTACGACTTCGGGGCCCCCGTCGACGTACGCCTGCCGGACGGCGACGACATCTACGCCGGCAAGATCGCGGAGTAGTGAGGGCCGGGGTATGCGTGCGTGACGGGCGTCAAGAACTAGCCCGTCCGTGCCATGCGCGGTGTGTAGGCCGCTCCCTACTCTAGGAAGTCGGTAACGGCAGAGAAGAGGTGATGCGCGTGGCTCCGGTCGGCGGTACGGCAGTTCAGGACCACGTGGCCCTCGCCGAGATCGAGCTGTGCGGAGAGCTGATCATCGCGGCATCGACCGCCCGCGAGGACCGGCTCAGCCTGGCGAGCATCGACGAGGTGCTGAGAGTCACGGAGGAGCGGGCCTCGGAGCGTGACGCGTCCGACGAGTGAGCTCGCTCTCACAACAGAGCAGGTCAGGGCAGGGCAGAGCAGGTCAGGTCCTCAGCAGTCGGCCGATCGCCTTCGTCGCCTCCTCCACCTTCGCGTCGATCTCCGCACCGCCCTTGAGGGCCGCGTCGGCGACGCAGTGCCGGAGGTGTTCCTCCAGCAGCTGGAGGGCGAAGGACTGCAGGGCCTTGGTGGAGGCGGACACCTGCGTGAGTATGTCGATGCAGTAGACGTCCTCGTCGACCATCCGCTGCAGGCCACGGATCTGGCCCTCGATCCGGCGCAGACGCTTGAGGTGCTCGTCCTTCTGTTTGTGGTAGCCGTGGATGCCCCGGTCGTGGTCCGTCACGACCTCGGCGACGGCCGGTTCTGTCGCCTCTTCAGCGACGGAGGGCGCATCAGCGCCGGCCTCGGTGGTCGTCATCGCGTCCTCCAGACAGAAACCGCTTCATATACCCCTACTGGGTATATCGTACCGAACTTTGCTGGGTATAGGGCCTGTGGCCGATGCCGCGCACGGCCACTGGACTGGACCACCGGGCAGCCCCCGTGCCGACCACTGTCCCTGATGGGCGACACTGGAGGACGGCCCATTAGCCGTGGCCGGATGATGCGCCTAGCATCAGCCTGACCGAAACCGATGCTTCCTGAGGACCCCACGTGCGATTTCGTCTGACCCCCCGGGAGACGAGCTTCTACGACATGTTTGCCGCGTCCGCGGACAACATCGTCACGGGCTCGAAACTCCTGATGGAACTGCTCGGGGCGGACAACGCCGGCCGGGCCGAGATCGCAGAGCGTATGCGGGCCGCGGAACACGCGGGTGACGACGCCACACACGCGATCTTCCACCAGTTGAACTCCTCGTTCATCACGCCGTTCGACCGCGAGGACATCTACAACCTCGCATCGTGCCTCGACGACATCATGGACTTCATGGAGGAGGCCGTCGACCTGGTCGTCCTCTACAACGTCGAGGAACTTCCCAAGGGCGTCGAGCAGCAGATCGAGGTGCTGGCGCGGGCGGCCGAGCTGACGGCCGAGGCGATGCCGAACCTGCGCACGATGGACAACCTCACCGAGTACTGGATCGAGGTCAACCGGCTGGAGAACCAGGCCGACCAGATACATCGCAAGCTCCTCGCACACCTCTTCAACGGCAAGTACGACGCCATCGAGGTCCTCAAGCTCAAGCAGATCGTCGATGTGCTGGAGGAAGCGGCGGACGCCTTCGAGCACGTGGCGAACACGGTGGAGACCATCGCCGTCAAGGAGTCCTGAGACCCGCCCATGGACACCTTTGCGCTGGTCGTGACCATTCTGGTCGCGCTCTTCTTCACGTATACCAACGGCTTTCACGATTCTGCGAACGCGATCGCCACGTCCGTCTCGACGCGGGCACTGACCCCGCGGGCCGCGCTGGCGATGGCCGCGGTGATGAACCTGGCCGGTGCCTTCCTCGGCTCCGGTGTCGCCAAGACCGTCAGTGAGGGCCTGATTCAGACACCCGAGGGCTCGAAGGGGATGGGCATCCTCTTCGCGGCACTGGTGGGTGCGATCACCTGGAACCTGATCACCTGGTACTTCGGCCTGCCGTCCTCGTCCTCCCATGCCCTGTTCGGCGGCATGGTGGGCGCGGCGCTGGCCGGCGGGACGACGGTCTACTGGGACGGCGTACTGGACAAGGTCGTCATCCCGATGTTCGTGTCGCCGCTGGTCGGACTGTGCGCGGGCTATCTGGTCATGACCGCGATCATGTGGATCTTCCGCCGCGCGAACCCGCACAAGGCCAAGCGGGGTTTCCGTATAGCGCAGACCGTGTCGGCCGCCGGTATGGCCCTCGGACACGGCCTCCAGGACGCCCAGAAGACGATGGGCATCGTGGTGATGGCCCTGGTCATCGCCGACGTCGAGGACTACGGCGACCCGATCCCGGTGTGGGTGAAGATCGTGTGCGCCGTGATGCTGTCCCTCGGCACCTACGCCGGCGGCTGGCGCATCATGCGCACCCTCGGCCGCAAGATCATCGAACTCGACCCGCCGCAGGGCTTCGCCGCGGAGACGACCGGCGCGTCGATCATGTTCACCACGGCCTTCCTCTTCAAGGCCCCGATCTCCACGACCCACGTCATCACCTCGGCCATCATGGGCGTCGGCGCCACGAAGCGCGTGAACGCCGTCCGCTGGGGCGTCGCCAAGAACATCGTCCTCGGCTGGTTCATCACGATGCCGGCGGCAGCGTTGGTGGCGGCGGGGGCGTTCGGG
>JABFVM010000316.1 GCA_013362785.1 Streptomyces sp.
ATCGTCCACGGATCCCAGACCCAGTCCGTCAGGATGCGGAACGCGTGCGTGACGCCCTGTTCGTCGACCGCCCAGCGGTGCGTGGTCTCGGCGATGTCCCCGTCGAGGGTCATCAGCGGGTACCAACGCACCGCGACCAGGGCGAGCAGCAGCGCCGAGCACAGCGCCAGGGCACCGGCCCAGCGGAAGGCGCCGCGCTCGGCCGGCGGGCGGGACGGGGAGTCGACGGACTGGGTGTGCATACTCCGATCCTCGCCGACCGGAGGGGCGAGTGGCGAATGCCGGGGCGGATTTGCGACGCCCGCCACAGCATGCGCAGGTGTAACGGCCTCGTCGTCCGGCGCCGGTCAGAGGGTCAGCAGCATCGCCACCATCGCGATCCCCATCGACAGCCGGCAGGCCCGCGCCAACTCCGGCCGGTCGCCCCACGCCTCGGCCCCGCCGCCCGCGGTCACCGGCACCAGCCGCACCCCGGACAGCAGCACGTACCCCGTGAAGTACAGCAGCAGTACGCCCGTCACCAGCGGGATCCCGGAGCCGCCGTGCCCACCCCCGTGCGCGGGCGCGACGGCCATCGCGACCGCCATGTAGACCATGGCCGACGCGCCCACCAGGTGGTGCAGATGATGGGCACCCGCCCGTGCCGACCACAGCGCGTGCAGGGCGGCCGCCCCGAACAACGCCGCGTATCCGGGCCACGCCCACGACGGCGGCGTGAACACCGCGGCGGGCACCGCCATCGCCGCCATCCCGAAGCCCATCAGCGCCTCGCCGCCCGCGGCCCGGCGCTGCTCCTCGACATGGCTGCGCATCCGCAGCAGACAGTAGGCCCCGGTCGCCGCACACAGCGCGACCAGCAGCCAGCCGTGCGAAGCCGGTCCGTGCACGCGCACCCTCCCCGCTCGACGCTCTCGGACAGTCCGTCGATGCCCCGACGGCGCGGCGCGCACGCGAGCGCAAGGATGTACACGGGGAGCACTCGGCGGAGCACGGCTGGTCAGCGTGCCGATGGTGGGCGCCGTGACCGGTCACCCACCGCTCGCCGGGTTCCGGCAGCCCGGGCCGCCGATGCGGAGGCAGCGGGTCGTGCGCGTCGAGCGGAGCGCACCCCGTACGCTCGCGGCTACGGGGCGGAAGCCGGGGCCTGTCCGACACATCCTGGCCCGGCCGCACCCGGACCAGCGCACGGGCAGCGACACGACGGAGGGCGTACGGCCATGACGGCGACCAACGGCGGGCCGACCGGGACGAGACAGGACACGGTGGCCGCCGTCGTCCGGCAGTGGCAGACCGTCCACCCGGATCTCGACACGGCCCCCATCGAGATCTTCGGCCGCATCAACCGCTGCGCCGCCCTCCTCCAGCAGGCCGAGGACGCCCCCCTGCGCCGCGCCGGCCTCAGCCGCCCGGAGTTCGACCTGCTCGGCGCGCTGCGCCGCACCGGCCAGGAGCTGACCCCCAGTGAACTCGCCCGCGAGACCTTCTCCTCGGGCGCCGCCGTCACCAAACGCCTGAAGCTGCTGACCGAACGCGGCCTGGTGGAGCGCCGCGGCGACAGCCGGGACCGACGCGTCGCCCACCTCCGCCTCACGGACGCGGGCCGCGAGCTCATCGACGGCACATTGCCCGAGCAACTCGCCTACGAGACGGCCCTACTGTCCGGGTCCGACCCGAAGGGACAGCACGAACTGGCCTCCCTGCTCGGCGAGTTGCTGGCACAGCTGGAGGGGCGGCTGGGCGCTCTGCGCGTCTGAGCCCCCCGAGCTGCGGTTTCGGAACTTTCCGAGCGGGAACCCCGTTGACTCGGCATACGTGATCTTCCTAAGTTCGACCGGGTCGGTCCGGATCACCGGCACGTGTACGGCATGTCGAACCAAAGGAGGGGGTGTCGTGGCAGCCGAAGACCTCGGGCCCGAGACGCTCACGATCGACCTCGGCACCGGGAGGGACCCCTTCGACCACCACCTGTCCGTGCCGGGCCGGATGCTGTGGTGGATCGCCGCGATCGAGGAGTCCAAGGCCGACTCCGACCCGGCGGACCGGAACCTCGCCGGCGAGGGCAACGGCCAGTGGTGGCTGCTCAACGCCTACGGCCGTATGACGGGCAGCACCGTGCGCGTCTCCGCACCGCAAACCGACGTGCGGTACACCCTGCACGGCGTCGCCACCCTGGACACCGAGAAACGGCAGTCGCGGCTGCTGTTCGGCGGCGCTGGCGGCACCGCGAACATAGTCTTCGCCAACGTCGACCCCGAGGTCTTCGGCACGACGGCGCACGTGCGGCTGGACGAGATCCGCTGGACGGGCCAAGCCGCCGCGGACGGACCGCCGTTGAGGATGCTGGACGGTGAACTGCCCGTAGCGGACGGCACGGTGGCACTGCCGCTCACCGGCCTCGACGAGACGTCCGTGTATCACCTGATCCTGTCACCCGGCGGCCACGGCGCCACCAAAGGCGACACCGTCATCGACAGACTGGACCTCACCCTGCGCGACACCGAGGACCCCGCGCCGTACGACGCCGAGTACGCGGACCTGCGCGACGGTGCCCGCGTCAGCCACGCCCACCGCGGCGCCTCGGGCCCCGGCGTCGCCGTACTGCCCCGGGGCGGCACCGCGACCTTCTGGGTGCACGCGGCCGACGACGGCGAGGTGACGGTCACCGTCGACCGGCTCGGTCCCGGAGAGGGGCTGGTGACGGTCGACGGCGAGACGGTCGGACGCGTCGAGGAGGGCCCGCTGCCGCTCTTCCTGGCCGGCGGCGTCAACAAGGTCACGGTCACCGGCACCTCGGAACGGCTGATCGTGGACCGGCTGCGGGTCGGCCCGCCCCGGGGCCTGCTGCCCGGCACGGCGTACGCCGCCGAGGACGGCATCCTCACCGGCACCGCGAAGGTGACCGCACTCCCTTACGCCACGGGCGGCAAGGCGGTGGACGGCATAGGCGGCGGCCCCGGCAACGCCCTCACCCTGACGGTCACCGCTCGGCACGCCGGCCGCCACGCCCTGACCATCCGCTACTCCGACGGCGAGCACGCCCCGGACGCCCACGACCACCCGGACCCGGTGTGCCGCCACGCCGACCTCACGGTCAACGGCGGCGCACCGCACCGGGTCCTGTTCCCCACCACCTTCCACTTCAACGCCTTCCGCACTCTCACCGTCCCCGTCACCCTGGTCCAGGGCGCCAACACCCTCACCTTCACCGCCGATGAACTCCCCGACTGGGACGGGGAGTTAGGGGGCGCACACGGCCGGCTCCCGGGCTGCGCGCCGGTGATCGACCGCGTGATGGTGACGCCGCTGACCGTGCCGCGCTAGGCGGGCCTCAGCGCTCGTAGTCCGCGCCGTACACGCCGAACATCGCGCCCTGCGGGTCCCGTAGTACGGCGATGCGCGGGCCGTCGGGGACGGAGGTGGGCTCCATGAGAACGGTGCCGCCCGTCTCCGTCGCGTCCGCCGCCGTGGTGTCCACGTCGGCCACGGCGAAGTACGGCAGCCAGTGCGCCGGGACCTCGTGCGGGAACTTGTCGTCCATCGTCACCATGCCGCCGAAGTCGGCGCCGTCCAGGCCCCACTGCGTGTAGCGCTCCGAGGTGTTGACGCTCCAGCCGAACACCGAGGTGTAGAACGCCTTCGCCTCCTGCGGCGCACGGGTCAGCAACTCCACCCAGCCCAGGGAACCGGGGGCGTTGAGCACACCGGCGCCCGCGAAGCCCCGCTCCTGCCACAACTGGAAGGCGGCGCCCTGCGGATCGGTGACGGAGGCGAAGCGGCCCATGCCGGGGACGTCCCCGGGCTCGAACACCACGGTGCCGCCCGCCGACCGCACCTTCGCCGCCGTGGCGTCGACGTCCGACACGGCGAACGTCACGTACCAGACCACGGGCTGCGACGGCGACTCCTCGCCCAGCGGGACGAGCGCGGAGACCGGGGCATCCCCCAGATACGCGATCGTGTAGCCGCCCATCTCCTCCCGGGCGTCCGCCTCGGTGCGCCAGCCGAACAGAGCGGAGTAGAACCGCTTGCCGGCCTCCAGATCAGGGCATCCCACCTCGGCCCAGCAGGGCCCGCCGGCCACCGGCTTGTCGAGCTTCATGGCGTTCCTTTCGCAGGGATCGCTGGAAGAGCTCCGCCAACACGCCTCCCCAAGCACGCTAAGCCCGGCACCCCGACCCCGGCCATCCGGCGGAAACCCACTGGAGCCCGGCGCCGCCACCGCCGTACCCTCGACCCCGTACCGCACCGCATGGCGGCCTTCCGACACCGTTCTCCGACCGGAGGTCCCGCATGCCCGCGCCCGTGGTGCGCCCCTTCCGCCGCGCCGACCGCGACCAGCTCACCGAACTGATCAACAAGCATGTCGCCGCCGTCGTCCCCGGCGTCTCCGTCTCCGTGAACACGGTGCTCAGCGATCTGGAGCGGCAGCCGGACGAGTTCATCACCGACCCCTGGGTCGGCGAGCGCGTCACCCTCGTCGCCGAGCAGCGCGACTGCGTCGTGGCCGCCGCCCATCTGCTGCGCTACCGGGCCGACGACGAGGTCGGCGCGGGGTACCGGGACATCGGCGAGGTCGACTGGCTGGTCTGCCATCCGCCGGCCTCCTTCCGGCCGGACGCCGACGACGCCGCGGACCTGCTGATGAGCGCCTGCCTGGCCCGGCTGGCCCGCTGGAACGTACGCGCCCGGTATGCGAGCGGCGAGCTCCCCGCCCCGGCCGTCTACGGCCTGCCCCGCACCTGGCCGCACATCCGCGCCCTCTACGAGCGCTCGGGTTTCCGGCACGTCGGCGACACCGAGGTGATCCTCATCGCCCGCGTGTCCGACCTGCCGCCGCACGAGCCGCGGCCCGGCATCACCGTCGACCGCACGCTGGGCGAGTGCGGCACGCGCCTCACGGCGTACGCCGACGGCCGCGCCCTCGGCTTCATCGAGGTCGACACGGCCCTGTCCCGCCCCGAACGCCATGTCCGCGGCACCGGCCTCGCCGACATCGGCAACCTGCACATCGACCCGCCGGCGTACGGCCAGGGCCTGGAGCACTGGCTCCTCGGCCAGGCGGCCGACTGGCTGCGCCTGTGCGGTGCGGACCGCCTCCTGGCCTACGAGGCCGCCACCGACGACACGATGCTCGGCCACCTGACCTCGGCCGGCTTCCGGGAACTGACCCGCACCGACCGGGGCTGGGAGCACCAGCCCTAGACCTCGTCAGATCCCGGGCCGGTACCGCAGCGGATGATCCGCCGGAATCTCCACCAGCACGATCCGCGTCCCGTCCGGATCCGCGATCCACGTCTCGATCAGCCCCCACGGCTCCTTCACCGGCGGCCGCACGATCTCGACGCCCTTCGCCACCAGCTCCTCATGCGCCGCGGCGACGTCCTCCACCTGCATCCAGAGCTGCACGGCGGGGGACGGCGGGCTCTCGGACCGGCCGGAGACCTCCAGGAAGCCCCCGCCGAGGAAGTAGACGGTGCCGCGGTGCGGCCCCGTCCCGAACTCGCGGTAGACGGCCAGGCCGAGTTGCTCGCCGTAGAAGGTACGGGAGCGCTCGGGATCGGTGGGGCGGAGCAGGGTCCGCCCGCTCAGTACGTGCACCATGCAGCCGGAGCCTAGCGGCGCGTTACGCTCAGCGGTGCCCGAGCCGCGCCCGAGTAGGGGAGAACCGCACCATGGACACCGCCGCGACCGACGCCTCCGCCGCACTCAGCTTCCGCGACGCCACCGACGCCGACGTGGACACGCTGGTCGTGCTCATCGAGTCCGCCTACCGCGGGGACTCCAGCCGGACCGGGTGGACGACGGAGGCGGACATCCTCGAAGGGCAGCGGACCGACCCTGAGGGTGTGCTGGCGGTCATCAAGTCGCCCGACAGCAGGCTCCTGACTGTCGAGCGGGACGGGCAGGTCGTCGCCTGCTGCCAGCTCGAACACCGTGGTGAGTACGCCTACTTCGGGATGTTCGCGGTCAGCCCCGCCCTCCAGGGCGCCGGCCTCGGCAAGGTGATCATCACGGAGGCCGAGCGGCGGGCCCGCGAGACCTGGGGCGTGACCGAGATGCACATGACCGTGATCTCCGTACGCGACGACCTCATCGCCTGGTACGAGCGCCGCGGCTACCGCCGTACGGGACGGATGACCCCGTTCCCGTACGGCGACGAGCGCTTCGGTATTCCGCAGCGCGACGACCTGCAGTTCGAGCTGCTGGTCAAGGAGCTGGTGTGACGTTCAGGCCGTGAAACGGCCGGTGCGCTTGATCTCCGGGTAGTCGGTCGTCGCGCCGTCCAGTTCCAGGGCCCGTACGAGACGCAGATGGTCCTGGGTGTTGACCACCCAGCCGATGATCCTGAGGTCCGCCTTGCGGGCGCGCTCCACGACCTCCAGGGTGAGGCGGCGGATGTTCAGGCAGACCGTCGCCGCACCGACCTCGACGGCGCGGTCCACGACGTCGGTGCCGTAGCGGCTGGCGATCAGCGCGGTGCGCACCCCGGGTACGAGGCGGGCGATCTCGGCGACGGCGTCGTCATGGAACGAGGACACCTCGACCCGGGGGGCCAGGTCCCGGTCGGTCATCACCTCGGCGAGCGCCCGGGCCGCCGCCACGTCCTTGATCTCGGCCTGGAGCGGTGACCGCACGGCGTCCAGGACCTCTTCGAAGACCGGCACGCGCTCGCCACGGCCCGCGTCCAGGGCGCGCAGCTCGGCGAGGGTCTTGTCGGCGATCGGGCCGGTTCCGTCGGTCGTGCGGTCCACGTCGGTGTCGTGCATGACGACGAGGGCGCCGTCCTTGCTCAGGTGGAGATCGAGTTCGATGACGTCGAGCCCGGCCTGCTGGGCGGCGACGAAGGAACGGAGGGTGTTCTCGGGTTCGACACCCATGACTCCGCGGTGACCGATGGTAAGGAAGTTC
>JABFVM010000045.1 GCA_013362785.1 Streptomyces sp.
GGTGAACGGCACCAACAACGCCGTCTCGTCGTCCGCGCATCTGGGCGTGCACGGCCGTGTCGTCGGCTCCTTCCTGTCCCTGCTGACAGCCGTCGCGTTCTTCTCGATCTCGGTGTGGAGCTCCGGCGACGCCCTGGTCGGCGGCGCGCACCGGCTCTTCGGCCTGCCCCGCGGCAACCTGTCGTACGTCGTGGCGTACGCCCTGTTCGCGGGGCTGGTCCTCGCGGTGTGCGTGTACGGCTTCCGCTTCATGCTGTTCGTCAACAAGATCGCGGTGCCGTCGGCGAGCGTGCTGTTCCTGCTCGGCGCGTTCGCCTTCGCCGGCGACTTCGACCCGTCGTACGCGGGCGTCTTCACGGACTCCGCGGACGCGGCGACCCGGTCGCTGTTCTGGCCGTCGTTCATCGGCGCGGCGCTCATCGTGCTGTCCAACCCCGTCTCGTTCGGGGCGTTCCTCGGCGACTGGTCCCGCTACATCCCGGCGAGCACGCCGCGCCGCAAGGTGATCGGTGCCGCGTTCCTGTCGCAGATCTCGACCCTGCTGCCGTTCGTCTTCGGCCTGGCGACCGCGAGCATCATCGCCGCGCAGGTGCCCGAGTACGTCGATCCGGCGGCGCCCGACTTCGTGGGCGGGCTGCTGGCGATCTCGCCGGGCTGGTACTTCCTGCCGGTCTGCCTGCTGGCGCTGATCGGCGGCATGGCGACGGGCACGACAGCCCTGTACGGGACCGGCCTCGACTTCTCGTCGGTGTTCCCGCGACTGTCACGGGTGCAGGCGACGCTGCTGGTCGGCGTGGTGTCGATCGCGTTCATCTTCGTCGGGCGGTTCGGACTCGACCTGGTGCAGTCGATCTCGACCTTCGCCACCATGATCATCACCTGCACCACGCCCTGGATGGTCGTGATGATGCTGGGCTACTGGACCCGGCGCGGCTGGTACGACCCCGACGCACTGCAGGTCTTCAACCGTCGTCAGCGCGGCGGCCGTTACTGGTTCGCGCACGGCTGGAACTGGCGGGGCATGACCGCCTGGTGGGTGGCGGCGGTGATCGGCGTGCTGTTCACCAACATCCCGGGCCAGTTCGTCGGCCCGCTGGGCGATCTCGCGGGCGGGGTGGACATCAGCCTGCCGTTGTCCCTGGTCGTCGCCGCCGCGCTGTTCCTGGCGCTGCTGCGGCTGTTCCCCGAGCCGAGGGCCGTCTACGGGCCCGAGGGGGCGCGGCTGGCGCGGACCGTCGAGGTGCCGGTGCCGCCGATCAGTGGGCCGGGGGCGTTGTCAGTGCCCTCGACTACCTTGATCTCATGACCAATTACGTTCTGGTGGCGGGTGCGAAGCTGGGTGCGTGGGCGTGGGACGAGGTGGTACCCGAGTTGCGGGCGGCCGGGCACGAGGCGCATGCGCTGACCCTGTCCGGGCTGGCCGAGAAGCGGGGAATACCGGCCGGACAGCAGACCCATGTGCGGGACATCGTCGAGGAGGTGGAGCGCCTCGACCTGCGGGACGTGGTGCTGGTCGGGCACAGCTACTCGGGCGTACCGGTCGGACAGGCCGCCGAGCGGATCGGTGACCGGCTGAGGCGGACGGTGTACGTCGACGCGAACGTCCCGACCGACGGGAAGTCGTTCCTGGAGGGCTGGCCGAGCGACGGGGTGCGGGCGGCGATCGAGGCGAACGGCGGCTTCTGGGCGCCCTTCTCTCCCGAGGATCTGGCGGACCAGGGCCTCACGGACGAGCAGATCGCCCGGATCGTGCGCGGCGCGACAGCCCACCCCGGCGCCACGCTCACCGAACCGGCCGTCCTGACCGGCTCGCTCGCCGAGCTGCCGACGACCTACGTCAAGTGCCTGCTGGACTGGCCGGAGCCGAGCGACGACGTCGCCGAACTCCTCAAGAGCGACCGCTGGGAGCTGGTGACCATGGACACCGGCCACTGGCCGATGTTCTCCCAGCCGCGGGAACTGGCCCGGGTCCTGCACGAATCGGTGACCACCGCCTGATCGGTCCCAGTGCTCCGGTCCCGCTGATCCTGTCACGGTGATCCGGTCCGCGGATCCGATCCCCCTGATCCACTCCCCCTGATCCGCTCTCCCGCCTACCGGTCGGTATGGTCGGCGTACAGCGCGTTCTCAGTGACGAGAGGCGGGGCCTGCGCATGGGCAAGCACTGGGCGGACTTCCAGTACGAGATCTATCTGAACGGGATGACGGGTGCCGTACCCCGGCTGCCCACCGATCTGACCCGGCTGGAGGAGCTGACCGAGCAGCGCCTCGGCCCCGGCCCGGTCGGCTATGTGGCGGGCAGCGCGGGCGACGGCAGCACCGCCCGCGCCAACCGGGCGGCCCTGCACCGACGCCGGATCGTGCCCCGCATGCTGCGGGACGTGCACGAACGGGACCTGTCCGTCGAGGTGCTGGGCCGCGCCCTGCCCGCTCCGCTGGCGCTGGCGCCGATCGGCGTGCTGTCGATCATGCACCCGGACGCCGAGTGCGCGGCCGCCCGGGCCGCCGCCGCGCAGGGTGTGCCGTTCACCCTGTCCTCGGCGTCCAGCACCCCCATGGAGCAGGTCGCGGAGGCGATGGGCGACGCCGAGCGCTGGTTCCAGCTGTACTGGCCGAAGGACCCGGAGGTGGCCCGGAGCTTCCTGCACCGGGCGAAGGCGGCCGGGTTCACCGCGCTCGTCGTCACTCTGGACACGCCGATGCTGGCCTGGCGGCCCCGCGATCTCGACCAGGCGTATCTGCCGTTCCTGCACGGCGTGGGCACCGCCAACTACTTCTCGGACCCGGCCTTCCAGGCAGGCCTGGCCAAGCCGGTGCACGAGGATCCGAACGCGGCCGTCATGCACTTCGTCGGCATGTTCTCCGACCCCGCGAAGACTTGGCCCGACCTGGCGTTCCTGCGGGAGAACTGGGACGGCCCGATCGTCCTGAAGGGCATCCTGCACCCGGACGACGCCCGCGCGGCGGCCGACGCCGGGATGGACGGGGTCGTCGTCTCCAACCACGGCGGCCGTCAGGTGGCCGGCTCGATCGGGGCGGCGGACGCGCTGCCCCGGGTCGTGGCGGCGGTCGGCGACCGGCTGACGGTGCTGTTCGACAGCGGCATCCGCACCGGCGACGACATCTTCAAGGCGCTCGCGCTCGGCGCGAAGGCGGTGCTCGTCGGACGGCCGTACGCCTATGGGCTCGGCCTCGACGGACAGGCGGGCGTGGAACACGTCATCCGCTGTCTGCTCGCCGAACTCGACCTCACCCTCGCTCTGTCCGGACACGCCGCCCCCGCCACCGTCGGCCCCGCCGACCTCATCGAGGAATCCGCATGACCGCACCGAAGAACGTCCTCGCCGTCATCGCCCCGCACGTGGGCGGCCGTGCCATCGGCGCCGGCCTCGCCACTCTCTTCCCCGAGGACGCGGACGTCACCGTCGTCGAGGCGGCCGACGAGGACCCGGCCGCGCTGCGCGCCGCCCACGTCGTCATCACCGCACTCGCCCCGGTGACCGCCGAACACCTCGCCGCCGCACCGGTGTTGGAGCTGGTGCAGTGCGCGAGCCACGGCTTCGACTATGTCGACGTGGACGCGGCACGCGAGCGCGGAGTGCGGGTGTGCAACATCGGCTCCAGCGGCGCCGAGGCGCAGAACGTGGCCGAGCAGACCTTCGCCCTCATGCTCGCCCTGGCCAAGCAGCTGATCCCCGCCCACACCGCACTCGTCGAGGCCGACTGGGCACTCCCCCGCCTCCAGCACTCGCTGACCGAGCTCTGCGGCAAGACCCTAGGCATCGTCGGCCTCGGACAGATCGGGCGGCAGGTCGCCCGCCGCGCCGTCGCCTTCGACATGAACGTCGTCTACGCCGGACGACACCGACTGGCACCGGAGACGGAGGCCGAGTTCGGCGGCGCCCGCCATGTCCCGCTCGACGAGCTGCTGAGCACCTCCGACTACGTCTCCCTGCACGCCCCGCTCACCGACGAGACCCGGCATCTGCTGAACGCCGAGCGGCTCGGGCTGCTCAAGCCGACGGCGTTCGTGATCAACACCGCGCGGGGCGCCCTGATCGACCAGGACGCCCTCGCCGACGCACTGGAGAAGGGCGCCCTGGCCGGGGCGGGCATCGACGTCTTCGACCCCGAACCCCCCACCCCGGCCCTGCGCCTGCTCCGCGCCCCGAACGTGGTGCTCTCCCCGCACGTCGGCGGCGTCACCCGCGAGACCCTGGTCCGCATCGCCCTCGCCGCCGTGCAGAACGTGACGGACTTCCTGGCGGGCGGGGCGGGCTGGACACCGCGGGACGTCGTGAACTAGGAGGGGATTCGGGCGGGGCGAAGCGGCTTCACCTGTACGTCTGGGGTGCCGCCGCCCCGCCCGGACGCTGTGGCCGCACACGGCCACCGCACCCCATCGTCCCTGGCACGGAACCTATGCTTCCTCCCTCACCGCCCCCACAGCCCGCGCCGCCCCCGGCCGTTCGCTCTCCCCGCTCGACAGCGACCCAGGACTCGCCGACGTCACCGGATCGACCGCCCAGCGCTGCGTGTCCGAGCCGTCGCGGACCTTGACCACGATGTCGGCGCCCGTGTCCGCCGTGGTCGGCCCCAGGGCGAGCCGGTCGTCCCAGCGGGGCAGCAACTCGCCCTGCACGGTGAGGTCGTAGCGCACGTCGGCGGCCCGCTTCGAGTGGTCGTCGGCGCACTTGCCGAGGATCACCACACCGGCGTCGACATGCGAGTCCAGGCACAGCTCCGGATCCGCCGCACTGCGCAGCAGGCCGTCCGTCTCGTACGACCACTGCTGGGTGTCGTCGGCCGAGCAGTCGGCCAGCTCGGTCCCGGCGCCGGCCTTCGGCTTGCCGCGGATGTCGAGGCACAGGTCGGCCTCGGCGTTGCGCAGCCTGGACTGCCAGGGCGCGGTGGGGAGTTGGGCGGTACCCGGCGGCGACGTGGACACCGCGGGCGGCACCTGGGATCCGGTGCCGCCGCCGGTGGCGGAGGCGGCCGGGTCGACGCCGTCGTCGTCGGAGAGCAGGCCGGTGGCGAGCATGGCGGCGATCAGCCCGGCGGAGGCCAGGCCGACGCCGGTGAGCAGCGTCCGTGGGGAGCGCGGCCCGCCGGCGGGTCTGCGCACCTGCATGGGGATGCGCGACAGGAGACGCCGGCGCCCGCCGCCGTGCCGGGCGGAGCCTCGGGCGTGGGGCGCGCCGCCCTGGGTGCGGCCCGGGCGGGTGTCGAGATAGCGGCGCGCGCCCCAGCCGAGTACCGCCTCGGCGATGAGCACTCCCAATCCGCCCTCGAAATGGCTCAGTTGTTCGGCGGCGTCACGGCAGTAGCGGCACTCCGTCAGATGCTGCTGGACATCCGGCAGCAGCGCCCCGCCACGGCGAATCGGGACGTCGAGGAGACGGTTGTAGAAGCGGCAATCCTTCGTCGGCGCGAGTTCCCGATGGGCATGTACACAACCTTCGCGGAATTTATCACGCGCTTGTTCGAGAGCGGCCGCGGCGGTAACGGTATCCATGCCCAACAGACCGGCCGGCACGGTTAGCGGCTCGGCCTCGACCTCGGTATGCCAGAGCAGGCATCGGGCAAGTCCCGGAAGCGCCTGGAATGACCGGTCGGCGAGCCTGCGATTTTCGGGCGTCATCGACTTCGCCGTACGCATCCCGCGACCGCCCGCGGGTTTCGCCAGCTCCGGCAGTACGCCCGCTATTCGTTCCTCGGCGGACCACTGGTGGACCGTGTCCCGGACGGCGACGAGGAGCCGGGGCCGCAGCGCGGCGGCCGGTTCGCCCAGCGCAAGACGGTCGAGGACCTGATGGAAGGCGGCGGCGGTGACCATGTCGGCGACGCCGGTCGGGGCGGCGAGACAGATCACCGCGTATTCGCGGCCCGAGTGCCAGTGCCGCGCCATGAGCAGCGCGACGGACGGAGCGGCCTCACCGTCGGGGCGCCCACGCAACCGCGCGGCGAGGCCTTCGTCGGATTCCTCGGGAACGCCTCCGGGGGGTGGGTAAGGGGGGCGAGGGGGGTGGGGGGTGGGCACTGAACGGAATCCTTCCCACGCGCATGTGACTCAGAAGGTCTGGCCGCCGAAAAGGATGAGCGGTCTGGTGTGTACCTTTTCGGCGCGAGCGCGGGGAGTAAGAATTCACCAACGACCATCCGCGCCGGTTCCCCACGGAACGAATGTGCCCCGGTCTATTCCAACCCCCCACAGGTAGTTCACCCTTGCACAGCGCACTCATGCCAACAAGGCACTTGAGCAACATCCGCCCCATTGAAAGAAAGTCAGATACGGCGGCAACTCGTGGCACCCGCGGGACCTTTCGTCATTCCATGCGCCCCGTGTGAAACACACGCACACGCCGGAGCACCACGCACGCTCCCCCGCGCACCACCGGCGTAGTCCACTGGAAGCGGCCCCTCGGAAGGCCACGCGTGGGACGGCGGCTCTCCTGCGCGCCCACGGGCCGCCGACCCCGTTCCTCCCGCCCTCGGTCGGCGGCCCCGGGGGGCAGGGGAACGGGGATCGGCGGGGTGTCAGATCTGCCAGGAGCGCAGCCGGTCGGCCGCGCCGTACACATCGGCCTTGCCGGACATCAGGTCACGGGCGAGGTCGACGAGGGCACCGTAGGGCGGGTCGATGCCGACACCGCTGACGAACATGTAGGCCACCGCGGCGGAGCAGGCGAACCTGGCGTTGGCCGAGGGAAGCGGCTTGAGCTGGGCGAGGGTGTGCAGAAGCGCGGCGGCCCGCCAGGCCGGGTCGGAGTCGATACCCAGGCGGGGCGGATCCACGCGATGACGCGCGACGGCGGCGACCAACGCGGAGAAGTCGTTGATCGTGGGCTGGTCGGGCAGGACCTCTTCGTGCCGCTGGAGCAGCCAGGGCACG
>JABFVM010000532.1 GCA_013362785.1 Streptomyces sp.
CCGACCGGTGCGTATTGCTCAAAAGCATCGCAAACCCCCATGTCATTCTGCGCCGCTAGCAGTGTCTCCACATGTACACGCACTCGTAAGGGGATGTCCAGCATTGTCCTGCTGGGATTCCTGGTGTCCGTGGGTAACCTGAACACTCCGCGGAGACCTCTTGCACAAAGGCAAAGTTGGCTTAAAACTGCTTCAGGGAACGGGGTATTGCGGTCGACTGGTTTCGCTCCACAGAGCGTCACAGCGGTCGTGATGGGTACGTACTCGGAGAAGGCCAGGGGTGGTTGACAGCCACCCGGAACCTGGCGACGGACCCGGGCGTCTTAGCCACCGACGACCGGCCCCATCCTCCCGTGGCGGAGGCGAAGAGAAATACGCGCGACGCTAAACGCCAGACTTCGCCACCCCGCGCCACGCCCATGCTTTTGGTAGACGCGGTATGGGCGAGGCTGCCGCGGAAGCAGCCAACGCTCGGCCCATAGGGGTTTCCCTTGCTCACGGCAGGGGTGTGATGCGCCATTAGGTACGCACAGTGAAGTGATCGACACATGGTGTGATGTGGTCCACGGTGTTGCCAGCGGTGCAACGGAAAGGAACGAGCGCTCATGCGCGAGATCCTCGGAAGGCGACGCAGGCTCCTGCGCGGCGACGGGAAGCCTGAATTGATCAGCGCGGCCCTGACCTTCGCGACTCAATGGCAGTGGCCCGTACTCCCGGGAGTGGCGGCGGACTCGCAGAAGCGCGACCGCTGCGGCTGCCCGGATGCCGAGTGCACGGTGCCCGGTGCCCATCCCTTCGACCCCGGCCTCCTCGCGGCCACCACCGACGAGCGCATGGTGCGCTGGTGGTGGGGCAACCGGCCCACGGCCCCGATCATCCTCGCCACCGGCGGCAAGGCGCCCTGCGCGGTCAGCCTTCCGGCCCTGCCGGCCGCCCACGCCCTCACCGCACTCGACCGCATGGGCATGCGCCTCGGCCCGGTCGTCGCCTCGCCCACCCGCTGGGCGATCCTGGTGAAGCCGTACTCGATGGAACAGCTGGGCGAACTGCTCTACGCCAAGGACTTCGTCCCCGGCTCCCTGCGCTTCCACGGCGAGGGCGGCTACGTCGCCCTGCCCCCGTCCGAGACGGGCCCGGGGCAGATCGGCTGGCAGCGCGCTCCGCTGCCCGGTTCGGCCTCCCCGTGGGTACCCGATGTGGAGGCCGTTGTCGACGCCGTGGTCGAGGCCCTCACTCGTACGGGTGTGAGCGCGCCCGAGTTGTAGGCCACACCGGCGTGCGCGGAACGGGGCACACCTACGCGGTCGTTACATTCCGTGTATGCCCCGTCACGCTGAGACACGCCGCTCAGGTTCAGGAAAGATCCATCTGTTCGCCCTCGCCGGCGTCGTGGTGGGCGCCGTCGCGCTGCCGCTTGCCGTAGCCTCCGCGGGACCCGTGGGCGAACAGGACCGCGCCCACGGCCATACGTCCCGCACGGCCGCGCGTCCTTCGGTACCTCCCTCCCCCGCCCCCGACGCGAAGGGGCCCGCGGTCGGGCCCGTCGAGTCCCCGCTGCTGCTCGGTCTGGGCCTGGCCACCGCCACCCGGTGCGGGCCCGAGCTCACCTCGCCCGAGGGCATCGAGGCGCAGACCTGTGTCCTCACCCAGGGCGCGGAGACCTGGGCGCGCACCTACTTCCGCAATGCGACCGGCGGCGCCCTGGACTCCGTACTGAGTCTCATGGGGCCAGGTGGACGCACGGTGCAGATGCGGTGCGCCGAGGGCGTCGAGGACGAGCCGGGGACGTGCGAGACGCCCAGGGAGCGCACCCGGGGGAATCTGGACGCCTACACGGCGGTCGCGGAGTTCGCCGCGCGGGCCGGGAACGGGCCGCTGCTGCTGCGCTCCGCGAGCAACTCGGCGCCGGACAATTCCGGGGCGCCCACGGGCGGTTGACACGCGATGTCATTCCGTAAATGACTGCGCACATGGAAAGACCCGGTTGCTGGCGACGGGGGATGCACCAGCAACCGGGCTAATGGAACGGTAACAAGAGATCGGCGGTTCGCAAATTCGATCCGGGCTTTCCAGTCACGGATTCCCTTGCTCCGCATGGGAGTTGTGATCGGATTCACCCCTCGCGAGGGGGCCGGTTCGGCTGAACGGCCGTTCAGCCGAACCCGATCTCCGTGAGCCGCGTCAGCTCAGCGTGACCTGCCGGTTGGTCAGACCGCCGCGCGCGCGACGCTCGTCCGGCGTGAGCGGGGCGTCCGTGGTGAGGGCCGCGGCGAGGCGCTCGGCGAACTCGGCCGCCGGCTTCTCCACATCCTCCGCTCCGACCTCGCTCGGCAGGTCCCAGACCGGCACCGTGAGGCCGTGAGCACGGAAGGAACCGACCAGCCGGGTGCCCTCGCCGAGGTTCGAACGGCCCGCCGCGTGCAGCCGCGCGAGGGCGTCCAGAAGCTGCTCCTCGGGGTGCGGCATGACCCAGCGCAGGTGGTTCTTCTCAGGCGTGCGGCACCAGTAGGCGGCGTCCACGCCGGTCAGCTTCACCGTCGGGATGGCCGCGGCGTTGGCCCGCTCCAGGGAGGCGGCCACCTCCGGAGTGGCGTTCTCCGCGTCCGGGACCCAGAACTCGAAGCCCGGGTGCACAACTGGCTCGAACGTGCCTTCAGGGTCGAGCAGATCCTGCAGCCGCGGACCGTCGGCCGGGGCGCGCCGGCCCTGCACCGGGGTGCCCGGCTGCGCGGCGAGGGCCTGCTGGAGGGTGTCGGCGAGATCGCGGCTGATGTCGCCCGACGCCGTGTCGTTCTGCAGGCCGAGCAGTACCGAGCCGTCGTCACGGCGCAGGGCCGGCCAGGCCATCGGCAGAACGGTGGCGAGGCTGACGGACGGGACGCCCTCCGGGAGGCCGCCCTTGAGGGTGAGCTCGGCGGTGGCGGCCGGCACCAGTTCACGCAGGGCCACCCAGTCGCACTCGCCGGGGAGTCCCTCGAACGGACGCTGCACCAGCTCGGTCACCGCCTGTGCGGCGGCACGGCCGTGGCAGGCCTTGTAGCGGCGGCCGCTGCCGCAGGGGCAGGGCTCGCGCGCACCGACAACCGGGACCTCTCCGTCAGAGATCTGCGGGCGCTTGGCCTTGGTCTGGACTCGCTTCTTGGCCATCGTGGGTGTCTCCCGGTTACGGCTCGTCTGGTACGGGCGCGAGCCTAGCCGTTCACGCCATGGCCGACGGGAGCCTGTGGACAACCCACGTTTCGTGCCGGGCGCCGTCAGTCCAGGTCGTCGAAGGCGTCCGCGAAGTCGAGGCCGGATATCGCTGCTACCGACGGTGCTGTGACGCGCGTAGCGAAATCGTCGCGACGGTGCCCGGCGTCAGGATCGTGGACGTCGTCGTGCACCACGACCCAGACCGTGACCTCGCCGCGGGCGTCGTCCCGTACACCCCAGTCGTCGGCCAGGGCGGTGATGATGTTCAGCCCGCGGCCGCCGTGTGCGGTGACCGAGGGCGTGGCCGGAGCAGGGCGGGTGGGCCCGCCTCCGTCCGTGACCTCCACCGTGAGCCTGCCGCCCACGTCCACGCGCCATGCGGCGCGGACATCGCCGTCCCCGGACAGCGCGTCACCCAACGGCCGGCCGTGTTTGCACGCGTTGCTCAAGAGTTCGGAAAGAATCAACACGGCATCGTCGATGACCGATTCCGTGACCCCGCCCCTGCGCAACTGGGAGCGCATACGGTGTCGCGCTTCCCCCACGCCCGCAGGACCATGGGGTACGGCCATGCTCGACGACGTGGGCACCTCCTGTGCCACCACCAACGCCACCCCCGAGACCTCCTTTGCCCCACGCCACGGTGTGGATGCCCCATTGGCCTGTACCGGAAACCGGCCAATCAATGTCCGGTGACGCATTCGAAACGATCGAATACGCACCGAACGCGCCGGTGCACTCCCTGTAATCGAGATGGCTGGAATTCTTCGGTGTGGCCGAGAGTGGAGGATGGGGCTGATGGGGCTACCGGGTCAATAGGTTGTGCAGGGATTGGTGAGGTTTTACGGGTTTCCGGGTGCGGGGTTTGCCGCGGGCACGCGCGCGTGCATCAGCGGCCGAGTTGGTGCAGCACCGCGCGCGGGCGGTTGGTGATGATGGCGTCGACGCCGAGTTCGGCGCAGAGGTCTACGTCCTGGGGCTCGTTCACGGTCCAGACGTGCACCTGGTGACCAGCCCCTTTGAGGCGCTCGACGTACGCCGGGTGGTTGCGCACGATGCGGATGGACGGCCCGGCGATATGGACGCCCGCGGGCAGTCGGCCGTCCCGCAGCCGGGGCGAGACGAACTGCATCAGATAGACCGTCGGCAGTGTCGGCGAGGCGGCACGCACGCGATGCAGCGAGCGAGCCGAGAAGCTCATGACGCGCACCGGGGACTCGGCGGCCGAGGTGGGCGTATCGAGCCCGAACCGCTTCAGCAGGAGCAGCAGCCGCTCCTCCACCTGGCCGGCCCACCGGGTCGGGTGCTTGGTCTCGATCGCCAGCTCCACCCGCCGCCCCGCGTCGGCGACGAGCTCCAGCAGCCGTTCCAGGGTCAGTACGGAGGTGTCCTCCGGGTCCTCCGGCCGGAACTCCCAGTCGGGTTCCTCGGTGCGGTTCTTCCAGGAGTCGCGGTTCTTGCGGGAGCCGAAGTCCAGGGCCGCGAGCTCGGCGAGCTCCAGCGCCGAGACCGCGCCGCGGCCGTTGGACGTACGGTTGACGCGGCGGTCGTGGACACAGACGAGATGGCCGTCCGCGGTGAGGCGTACATCGCACTCAAGGGCGTCCGCACCGTCCTCGATCGCCTTCTTGTACGCGGCCAGGGTGTGCTCGGGAGCGTCTTCGGAGGCTCCGCGATGGGCGACGACTTGGGTCTGATGCTGCCGTACGTGGGTCACCGCGTCATGGTGCCACCGCACCGGGGTAGGCGTGCGACCGGAGGAGTCGCGAGGGCGCTGGGATTGCGCCCGTTTAGTCCTTCATGACCAATATAAGGATTGGCCGTGGACCCACAGCAACCGCTTATGGTGCTCTGACGGCCCGTGGGAAAAGCTGACGGCATACAAATACAGGAAACAGCCGTGGATCGAGGAGAGAAGCTGTGAGCACCGAGAACGAGGGCGCCGCGGTACCCCCGGCCCCGTCCGCACCCCCCGTGCCGGTGGATGCTCCTGCTGCTCCGGCGTCCCAGGAGCGCCCGGCGCCCGAGGGCGATGCCGCCCCGACCGCTCAGCTCCCGCCCGTGCCGGGCGGCGGCCCGGCGGGTTCCAACGGCACGGCGGGCCACCACGGCACGTCGAGTGCCAACGGCGCTTCCGAGAGCTCGAACGGCACCCAGCCGTACGCCGCCCCGGCCGCCTCGAACGAGCCTCACCAGCCCGCCACCCAGAGCTCGGCCCCGGACGCCTCCTGGCCGCCCCCGCCACCGCCCGGTACGCCGCCGTACATCGACAACGGCGCTGCCGGCATGGGCGCGGGTGGTGCCGGTGCCGGTGGGGCGGGTGACGCGGGCGGCGGTGCCGGTGCGGGCTCCGGCTGGGGTGCGACGTATCAGCAACCGGCGCCGAAGTCCGGCCGCGGTGGTCTGCTCGCCGCGGTCCTCATCGCGGCGCTGGTCGCGGGCGGCCTGGGCGGCGGCCTCGGCTACACGCTGGCCAAGAACGACGACAACACCTCCTCGACGACCGTCTCCGCCTCCGACAGCGGTGGCTCTTTCAAGCGCGACCCGGGCACCGTCGCGGGCGTGGCGGCCAAGGCGTTGCCGAGCACCGTCACCATCCAGGCCGAGAGCAGCGCGGGCGAGGGCGGCACCGGTACCGGCTTCGTCTTCGACGCCGAGGGCCACATCCTGACCAACAACCACGTGGTGGCCGAAGCGGTCGACGGCGGCAAGCTCACGGCGACCTTCCCGAGCGGCAAGAAGTACGACGCGGAGGTCGTCGGCCACGCGCAGGGCTACGACGTGGCGGTCATCAAGCTCAAGAACGCCCCGTCCGACCTCAAGCCGCTGACGCTGGGCGACTCCGAGAAGGTGGCCGTCGGCGACTCGACGATCGCGATCGGCGCCCCCTTCGGCCTCTCCAACACGGTCACCACGGGCATCATCAGCGCCAAGAACCGCCCGGTGGCCTCCAGCGACGGCAGCGGCTCCAACGCCTCCTACATGAGCGCCCTGCAGACCGACGCCTCGATCAACCCCGGCAACTCCGGCGGCCCGCTGCTGGACGCGCAGGGCAACGTCATCGGCATTAACTCCGCGATCCAGTCCGCCGCCAACGGCCTGGGCGGCACCAGCCAGTCCGGCTCGATCGGCCTCGGCTTCGCCATCCCGATCAACCAGGCCAAGTACGTCGCCCAGCAGCTGATCAAGACCGGCAAGCCGGTCTACGCCAAGATCGGCGCCTCCGTCTCCACCGAGGACACCACCAACGGCGCCAAGATCGTCGACCAGGGCACCGCCGGTGGCTCGGAGGCCATCGAGGCGGGCGGCCCCGCCGCCAAGGCCGGCCTCAAGCCCGGCGACGTCATCACCAAGCTCGACGACCGGGTGATCGACTCCGGTCCCACCCTGATCGGCGAGATCTGGACCCACCAGCCCGGCGACCAGGTCACGATCACCTACGAACGGGACGGCAAGACCCACACGGTCGAACTCACCCTGGGTGCCCGCACGGGCGACAGCTGACGCGACGGGCACGCGCGTGTGCCCGTTTGAAGGAGGCGGGAACCGGGGGCGAGGAATCCTCGTCCTCCCCGCCGGAAGGCACCCGCGCACTTCCCCATTCGTTTCACAGAACGGGTTCACGGAACAGGTTCGCAGAACGGATTCGCAGAGTCGGTCGGCAAACCGGCGACGGCGGCA
>JABFVM010000037.1 GCA_013362785.1 Streptomyces sp.
GCGGACGTTGGCCAGTTCGATGCCGAGCGTGGCCTTCCTGGCGCCCTTGCGGGCCCGGTCCGCGAGATCGCTGCCGGGGTACCGGTCGAGCAGTTGCTCGTACCGTGTCCGGGCCTTCTCCCAACTGCTGTCCACCATGAGGTCGTCCGCGCACCCGACCAGCGCGGCCGGCGCGGTCCGCTCGGCAGCGGGGCAGCACAGCTCGCCGCACCGCCCCACGGCCCCACGGCCCCACGGCCCCACGGCCCCCGGCAACGAGCCCCGCGTGCAGCGGCGGGTACGCTGCCGAGCGATACGCCCCCCTGCCTCGTACCCACCGCACGATCGCCACCGCCCGACTGCCACCACCCGATCGCCACCACCCGATCGCCACCGCCCGACCACCACCACCCGACCGCCCGCCGGACGTCCCCAAAGCCCTGAAAGCCGCACCGCCATGCGACCGTTCGCACCGCCCCGCTCCTCCGCCGCCCCGGCGTACGGAGTGCTGCGCGGGATGCGGGCGGGCATGCTGGCGGCGCTGTGCGTGCTGCTGCCTGTGGCCGGGCATGTGCTGTCGCAAGGGCACACACCGCGCTGGGCCGTAGTGGCGACCACGGGCGTCGTCGGCGCCCTTGGTACGGCCGTCCTGACCCGGCGACGGCTCACCGACACCCAACTCCTCGTCGCCCTCGCCGCGGCGCAACTCGCCTACCACGCCGTCTACTCGCTGCCCGGCGCCTGCGCCGCCGTCACCGCCCAGGGCGGCAGTAGCGTCGGGCTGTCCTGGCTGGTCGAACACGACACGGTCGCCGGCCCGCCGCCCGGCATTCTGCTCGCCGGGCATCTGGTCACCCTGCTGCTCGCGGCCCGGCTGCTCGGCATCACCGAACGGCTGCTGTGGCAGGGCAGGCCCCTGCTGGCGGCCGTACGCCGACTGCTGCTGTTCCTTTGGCCGCTGCTCGGCCGCACCAACGCAACGGGCCCGCAGGCCACCATCCGCACGAGCGTCGCGCCGCTGAGGTCGGCCGAGTCGGTGCGCCTCAACGAGGGCCGGGCACCGCCGCACCGGGGGATCAGTCCGCTCGCCCTTTCCCGGCCCCTGCCGCTCGGCGGTCCCTGCCTGCCCTGACGGGTAGCGCACGAGGACCAGACGCCACACCTCGGCGGGCCGGCCAGCCCACCCCCACCGAGGAATCATGAACAAGTTCAAGAGGCAGTTGTTCGCCGTCGTCGTCCTCGTGGCCGGCTTCGCCGCCGCGTTCGGCTCCTATCTGCTGCTCAAGCCGGACGACCGCGGCAGCGGTGGTCTCGACGTGCGGCCGGTCGCGGAGGCGATGGCCGTGCGCGACAACAGCCACCGGCTCACCGCTCCGAAGAAGAGCGAACTGACCGTCGTCGAGTTCCTCGACTTCGAATGCGAGGGATGCGGCGCGTTCTACCCGGTCGTGGAGAAGCTGCGCGAGGAGTACGGCGACCGGGTCACCTTCGTCGCCCGCTACTTCCCCATGCCCGGCCACCGCAACGGCGAACTCGCCGCCCGCACTGCCCAGGCCGCGGCCCAGCAGGGCAAGTTCGAGGAGATGTACAGCAAGCTGTTCACCACCCAGAAGGAGTGGGGGGAGGCTCAGGAGTCGAAGCAGGACGTCTTCCGTGGCTACGCGAAGCAACTCGGCCTGGGCATGGGCGAGTTCGATGCCGCCCTCGCCGACCCGAAGGTCGCCGAGCGCGTCCAGGACGACCAGCGCGACGGCCTCGGCCTCGGTGTCCAGGGCACTCCGACCTTCGTCGTCGACGGGCAGATGATCCAGACACCCGGTTCCTACGCGGCGTTCAAGAAGCTCATCGACGCCCGGCTGGCCGACTGACCAGGACAACCGCGCCCGCGTGCCTGCCTTCCGCTGTGAACACCCCGCATCGCCCCGACGTATACGGCAGGGTGGCGACCGTGCCAGGTGATCGCATGACGCCGTACGGCGGCCGGAGCGCGGGTGCGCGGCCGGGCCGTACGGGGGCGTCCGTGCGGGCCGGGCTGTTCGCGCTGGTCGGCAGCACGCTGGCGGCGCTGGGGCACCATGCGGTCGCCGAGGGCGCTGTGCCGTGGCGGCTGGTGATCGTCTTCGCGCTGGGGCAGTTCGCTCTGGTCCGGCCGGTCACCCGCCGTCGCCTGTCCCTGCCCGCGGTCGTGGCGTGCACGATCGTCGCGCAAGCCGCCCTCCACCTCGCGCTGACTGCGGCCGGCAGCGCGCACCGCCCCGCCGGCGGTCACGCCGTACACGCTGCCGAGGGGCACAGCGCCCACCCGGCTCTCGGCGACGGGCATGCCTGGCAGCACGCCTCGGCGGCCATGACCGCCGCCCATCTGGCCGCCGCGCTGGCGGCCGGCTGGCTGCTGCATCGCGCGGACGCGGCCGTGACGGCGGCGCTGATTGCCGTCCGCACACTGCGCCGGGCGGCCGCGGCGGCCGCCGCGACCCGGCTGGTTCCGCGACTTCGTACGACCGAGGTCACCGCGCCGCCCATGCTGCGGCTGGTCGGCCGCTTCGAACTCCCCTCGGCGGCATGGACGTACACCCTGGAACACACGCTGGTGCGCAGAGGACCACCGGGACGCGCCCACGTCCCGCACCGTCCTCCCACCCGGGCCACGGCTTCGGCCCGCCCGGCATCACCTGCAAGGAGTTCCCCATGCCCGCATACCACCGCGCCCTCTTCGCGCGCCGCGTCGCGATCAGCGGTGCCGCCGCGCTGACGGCCGTGCTCGCCGTGGCCGGACCGGCCGCCGCTCACGCGGAGGTCGAAGCCGACACCCCGCAGGCCCTCGCCGAGAACGTCACTCTGAGCTTCGTCTCCGAGGCGGAGTCCGCCAAGGCCGGCTTCGCCGAGCTGCGCGTCGTTCTGCCCGAGGGCATCGCGCCGACGGACGTCACGCTCGGAAAGTCGCCCGAGGGCTGGAAGCTGAAGGCCACCGACGACGGCTACACCCTCGGCGGCCCCGCCCTGAAGGCCGGGGTCGACGCCGAGTACTCGATCAAGGTCCGCCAGCTCCCCGACGCCAAGGAGATCGCGTTCAAGACGGTCGAGACCTACAGCGACGGCGAAGTCTCCCGTTGGATCGAACTGCCCCGTGACGGGGCCGAGTCCGAACAGCCCGCTCCCCTGCTGAAATTGAAGGCCGCGGCCCCGGGAGCCACACCCGTCGGCGCCGACCCCACGGCGGGCGAGGAACCCAGCCCGAGCCCGTCGGCCGCCGACCCGACCACGCCCGCCGCGACCCCGGCCAACGCCGACAAGGCAGCGGACGAGGACGACGGTTCCTCGACGGGGGTGCTCGTCGGCGGTGTGGTCGTCGCGCTGCTCGTCCTGGGCGGCGGCGCCTGGTGGCTGGTCAAGCGCCGGTCGTCGGCGACCGGCGGCTGAACGATCCGGTGAGCCCCTGCGGGGCGGCGAGCCCACCGCCCGCCGCCCTGCGGGCCGAACCGCCGGCTGAATGCCCGCTTCTCGTCCCCGGCGTGCGGCGGCGCACGCCGGCGTGAGACAGTCGGACATGCGCCCCCTATAGGCCGATTCACCACGGTCGACCCACCGTAGGTGGTGTACGCCATGTTGGCTGATCCTTATCTTGCCCTTACGCTCTGGGACGACAAGGACGACGGCACCACGGAAGTCCGGTGCAAACCCGGCACGGTCGCGCCACTGTGTGCCGCCCCTCCCTCGGGAGGCGGCGGTGAGTCAGACCCAATGCCGTCGTCGCGTGCTCCACACGATCGCGGGACGCGTTGTTCCCGAGGAGGTCTCGCCATGGCGCAGTCCACTGCCGCCCCTGCCCCCAGCACCCAGGTCGCCGTCGCACCCCTGCCGCTCAAGGTCATAGCCCCTTGGGCGGTGTTCTTCGGTGTCCTGATGCTCGTCCTGCTGTACTTCGTCGGCGCCGAGCAGGGTGCCACCGCCGTCCTCTCGGGCGAGGAAGTCCACGAGTGGGTGCACGACGCACGCCACCTGCTCGGCTTCCCCTGCCACTGAGACGGACGGCACACCATGAACTCTGCCATCGTGCGCGCCTTGTTGGTGCGCGGCATGCTCGCGGGCCTCGGCGCCGCGCTACCCGCCCTCGTCTTCGCCTACCTGGTCGGTGAGGGACCGGTGGACGCGGCGATCGCGTTCGAGTCGGCCAACTCTCATGAACACGGCGGGGAGGAACTGGTCAGCCGTACGGTGCAGTCGACCGCCGGTCTGGCCACGGGCGTCCTGGTCTTCGGCGTGGCGATCGGGGGCATCGCGGCCCTCGCCTTCTGCTTCGCCCTGGGCCGCATCGGCCGGTTCTCGGCCCGGGCCACCGCGGCCCTGACCGCGCTGGCCGCCTTCCTCCTCGTATACCTGGTGCCGATGCTGAAGTACCCGGCGAATCCGCCCGCGGTCGGCAACCCGGACACCATCGGCAAGCGCACCACACTGTTCTTCCTGATGATCGCGCTCACCGTGCTGTTGGGCATCGCGGCCGTTCTGCTCGGCCGCCGGCTCGCTCCGCGGTGGGGCAACTGGAACGCCTCCGTCGCCGCCGGTGCGGCGTTCGTGGCGGCGGTGACGGTCGCCACGGTGATCCTGCCGTCCGGGGACAACACCCCGCACGGGTTCCCCGCCAACGACCTGTGGGAGTTCCGGCTCGCATCGATCGGCATGCAGGCGGTGCTGTGGGCGGGGTTCGGTCTGCTCTTCGGCTACCTGGCCGAGCGCGTCCTCGAACCGAGGCAGCAGGAGCAGAAGGCCGGCCGAGTGCCGACACCGGTCGCCTGACGCGCGGAAGGCTGTGACTGGACCCGCCGGTGGCGCGACCGGCGGGTCTTGTCGTTTTCTGTTCCTTCAGCGGCGCGGACCCGTCACGGCCGTCCCCCGTCCTGCGCGGGGACGAGGTGATGGGCGACGCTGCGCAGCTTCTCGCAGGTCTCCTCGTGTTCGCGCTCGGGCCGGGAGTGCCGTACGAGACCGGCCCCGGCCTGGAGCCAGCAGCGGCCGTCCTGCTGGAAGACACTGCGCAGGACGAGCGCCGCGTCGAGGGCGCCGTGCGCGTCGCAGATCAGGACCGCGCCCGCGTACAGGCCCCGGGGGCCGCCCTCGAAGCCGCGGATGAGCGGGTAGGCGTGGGACTTGGGGATGCCGGTCGCCGTGACCGCGGGGAAGAGCGCGGCGAACGCCTGCCAGGGGCCGTGGCCCGGCCGCAGCCGTCCGTTGACCCTGGAGGCCAGATGCTGCACGGTGCCCCGGTCCAGCACCGCCATGTACTCGCTGACCACGGTGTCGTCGCACACCCGGGTCATCTCCTCCATGGCCAGCTTGACCGAGATGGCGTGTTCGTGGATCTCCTTGGGGTCGCTGAGCAGGTCGGTCCGCAGCCGGGCGTCCGCGGTGGCGGCACCGGTGCGGGCCCGGGTGCCGGCCAGGGGCCGGGTGGTGACCCGTCCGTCGGCGGTGACCTCGGCGACGGTCTCGGGGCTGAACCCGGTGGCCCGGATCCCGCCGAGATCCAGCAGGAAGGAGCGCGCCGGGGTGTTGGCCCGGCGCCCGGCGACGTACGTGGCGACCAGGTCCACGGCGACCGGCACCGGCACACGCCGGGAGAGGATCACCTTCTCCAGCGGCCCGGCGCCGCCCAGTTCCACCACGGCCGCGGCGACCGCTGCCCGGTAGTTGCCGGTGTCCTCCAGCGGGAGGGTGATCCGGTCCAGGGGCTGCACGGCGGTGCCCGTCGTGCGGACGAGCCGCTCCAGCTGTTCGAGGCGCCGCGCCGTGGTGGAGCGCAGGAGCACGCTCTCGCCGTCCGTGCGGACCTCGTCGGCGGGCACGATCAGGTGCAGCAGGGGATCGGTGTCCCCGGTGTCGACGCCCGCCAGCGCGACCCCCAGCTCGAACGAGGCCCAGCCGTACGCCCGCCAGTCGGGCACCGTGACCGCCGCGAGGGCTTCCTCGACCCGGCCGAGGTCGCATGCCGCCGGGCCGTCCAGTCGTACGGAGGCCAGGGCGCCGCCGGCCAGGGACCACTCAGTGCCGCTCTCGTACACCACGTAGGGACGGAACAGTCCGCTGCGGCGAGCCGGGCCATCAGCAGCAGCGGTTCCTCGGCGGACGGCAGCCGCGTTTCCAGGTAGCGATCGCAGTGCACGGGCCGGGTCATCGGGTGGCCTCCGTCGCTTCGGCGGGACGCCGCCCTCGCACGCTGACCAGCGGATAGGAGTTGACGACAAAGACGGGATCCGCCAACGCGGCACGGAACCGGGCCAGTTCGCGGCCCGTGATCCCCGCCGCGGCCAGGCCGCCCTCGACCTGGTCGGCGTTGTGCCGGTGCAGCGCGATACCGGCGCCGCCACCCGGCCACGCCTCGGCGTACACCGTCGCGGCGAGGTCGGTCAGCCCGGCCGCCCGCATCGCGCCGAACACGCGGCGGCCCCACAGCGGATCGGCACCCGCCTGCTCCAGCAGCCCCAGCAGCGTCGCGTGCACACGCTCGAAGACCCTCGCCGTCTCCTCGTCGGGCGCGGCCAGGACAGGTGTCCAGCCGCAGTCGAACTCCTCCAGGACCAGCCATCCGCCCGGCCGCAGCGCCGACACGAGCCGCCGCAGCACGCTGAGCCGCTCGGGCAGGTGCAGCAGTACCAGCCGTGCGTGTACGAGGTCGTAGCCGCTGCCGGGCAGCGGGGCACGGACGATGTCGTGCCGCAGCAGGCGCACTTGGGGCGGGCGGGTCCGCGTGGCCGCCCAGCGCGGCTCCAGATCGGTGACCGTGACCTCACCGTCCGCTCCGACCCGCGCGCCGAGCCAGTCCCCGAGCGAGCCGCTGCCGCCGCCGACCTCCAGGCATCTCCATCCCGAGGCGACCCCGGTGAGCGCCAACTGCCGTGTGGAGAAGGGGTCGTAGCGCTCCTCCAGGACCGAGAAGCGGCCCGCCGTCTCGGCGGCGACGTTGCTGAAGAGGTAGCGCGACACGTTCACCCCTCGCGAAGCAGGCATACGGCCATGAAACGGCGCTCACGCGACAACGGAGAAGGCACAAGGCAGGGCGAGACGAGGCTCGGACACGAGCCCGGTGGGACTCCGTCGTTCCGCCTGCGAGACGTGCGCACGACATGCCCACAAGGAGCCCCCGGATCAGGTGACGGGACGGGACCCGGAACGTGAACAGCAGTCCGACATGCCGATAGACGCTCGGCCCCCACACCCCACCCGAGCGGCGCTGGTGCACCCGCACCGTCGAGTGGACGGCGCTTGCCGCACAGGGCAGTTGAGGCGCCCGTGGTGAGTTCTGCGTAACGAGCCGTTCACGACAGGCGGGGCTCCTGGGAAACAAGCGCTTCCTACCGTGTCCCGCCATGGACTCGGAGTTGTATACGCAGCCGGGCGCGACTGCACACCGATCGCTTCTGACGCCCCGCATCACCACCGCACCCCCACAGGAGGCGTGACATGAGCACCACCGAGTCACAGCTGACAGCGGCAGACCCGTCGAGCGGCGCCACGGACCAGGCGGCCAAGGAAACCCTGGAGGACTACACCCTCCGCTTCGCGCCGCGCAGTTACCGCCGCTGGACCCCCATGGTCGTGGCCACCACGGCCCTCGGCGGCATCGCCTATATGGCCGACTTCTCCATCGGCGCCGGCATCGGCCTGGCGCACGGCACCGGCAACGCGCTCGTGGCGATCGCGGTCGCCGCCGTCGTCATCTTCATCACCGGCTTCCCCCTCGCCTACTACGGCGCCCGCTACAACATCGACCTGGACCTGATCACCCGAGGCTCCGGCTTCGGCTACTACGGCTCGGTCCTCACCAGCGTCATCTTCGCCAGCTTCACCTTCATCTTCTTCGCCCTCGAAGGCTCGATCATGGCCCAGGGCCTCAAGATCGGCCTCGGCATGCCCCTGTGGCTGGGCTACCTGGTCTCCACGCTGATGGTGATCCCGCTGGTGATCTACGGCATGAAGGCGCTGAGCAAGCTCCAGGTGTGGACGACGCCGGTCTGGCTGATCCTGATGGTCGCCCCGCTGGTCTACCTCGTCGCCACCGACCCGGGCACCGTCGACCGCTTCCTCTCCTACGCCGGCACCGACGGCGAGGGCGGCGTCAACACCGCCTCCGTGCTGCTCGGCGCGGGCGTCTGTCTGTCCCTGATCGCCCAGATCGGCGAGCAGATCGACTATCTGCGCTTCATGCCGCCCAAGACCGAGGCGAACAAGCGCAGCTGGTGGACCGCGGTCGTCATGGCCGGCCCCGGCTGGGTCGTACTCGGTGCGCTGAAGCAGGCCATCGGTGTCTTCCTCGCCGTCTACATCCTCGCCAAGGTCGGCCCGACGGCCGCGCCCGAGCCGATCCAGCAGTTCCGCGGCGCCTTCGACGCGATGATGCCGTCCTGGATGGTGATCCCGCTGGCCGTGGCCCTGGTGGTCATCAGCCAGATCAAGATCAACGTGACCAATGCCTACTCGGGCTCGCTCGCCTGGACCAACTCCTTCACCCGCGTCACCCGCCGCTACCCGGGCCGCATGATCTTCGTCCTGGTCAACCTGACCTTCGCGCTGGCCCTGATGGAAGCCGACATGTTCAGCTTCCTCAACAGCATCCTGGGCTTCTACTCGAACTGCGCCATCGCCTGGGTCGTCACCGTCGCCACGGACATCGGCATCAACAAGTACCTGCTGAAACTGTCACCGCTCCAGCCCGAGTTCCGCCGGGGCATGCTCTACGCCGTCAACCCCGTGGGCGTCGTGGCCTTCGTCGCCGCGTCCGGCCTGTCGATAGCCATGTACTTCCACGGACTCGGCGACACCCTCCAGCCGTACTCCCCGGTCGCCGCGGCGCTGATCGCCTTCGTCCTCACCCCGCTGATGGCGATCGTCACGAAGGGCAAGTACTACCTGCGCCGTACCGACGACGGTATCGCCGAGCCACTGCTCGACGCGGAGGGCAACCCGAGCGGGACGACCTACGACTGCCACGTCTGCCACCAGCCGTACGAGCGCCCCGATCTGGCCGCCTGCCTGACCCATGACGCCGTCGTCTGCTCGCTGTGCCTGAGCACCGACAAGGTCGGGGACCACGTGCTGCCGGCGACTGCGTAGCCCATCACGGGTGGGCCGGCCCCGGCCCACCCCCGACAGGCCCGCCAAGAACGGCCGAAGGGCCGTTTCAGATTCTCTCTGAAACGGCCCCTGACCTGCGACTTCGTAAAGTCGGGACGACAGGATTTGAACCTGCGACCCCTTGACCCCCAGTCAAGTGCGCTACCAAGCTGCGCCACGTCCCGATGCCCGTCTGACCTGGGGTTTCCCCCGGCCGAACGTGCAGGGAAACAATACCGCACTCGGGTCGGTGGTCGCGCACTGCTTTATGCGCCGCTTTATGCGCCGCGCGTGGGTCACTCCCCGGTCGGCAGACCCAACTCGGGATAGGCGTCCAGCAGCCGGGGCGGGGCCGCCTGGCGCCAGGAGTCGGCGAGGATGTCACGCAGTTCGCTTTCGCCCTCCAGGGCGGTGAGCCGGACCCGCACCCAGGCGAACTGCGCCTCGTGGTCGGCGATCCAGAACTTCTCCGGCTCGGCCAGGACCAGTTCGTCGCGCTCCTCCTTGGGGCAGCGCACCGCGATGGAGGTCTCCTCCTCGGGCAGCGTGGCGAACATCTTGCCCGCGACCCGGAACGTGGGCATGCTCCAGGCGATCTTCTCCGTCGTGTCGGGCAGAGAGAGGGCGATACGGCGTACGTCTTCGGCATCCTGCATGCAAGGCACCGTAGCGGCTGCCACTGACAATCACCTGGTGAGAGCGGTTACACCAACGTGCGCACAGGAGTTGGCCCGACGTACTTGTAGTAGATCGTCGTCGGCCGCAGCGCTCCGGCCGGGCTCGCCGCGAAGTCGGGGATCACCCCGGCCCGCGTCCAGCCGGCCGAACCGTACAGTCGCTCGGCGAGGCTGTCGGTCTCGGTGTCCAGGTGCAGGAGGGTGACTCCCGCGCCGATCGCCGCCTCCTCCGCGATCGTGAGCAGTCTGCGGCCGAGGCCCCGCCCCCGGGCCTCCCGGTGCACCATCAGCTTGACCAGCTCGGCCCGGTGGCGGCTGTTGGGCTTGTCGGGGAAGGCCAGACTGACCGTGCCGAGCGCCCGCTGCCCCTCATGGGCCGCCCACACCATCAGTCGCCCGGCGGCGACGGCCCCCGCGCGCTCCTCCCACCAGGCGATGGCCGCCGTACGGTCGAGGGGTGCGAGGAATCCGACGGAGGCGCCGTCCTCCACGGTGTCCACCAGCAGGTCCGCCAACTCGGATGCCTGGTCCAGCAGTTCGGCTTCGTTCAGGCGCGTCACGATCACGGCAGCACCACCGCCAGCACGTAGCGCACCGGCCCGGGCCCCGCGCACCGGAACCGTGTCGGCCCCCACACCCGCATCCGCAGACAGTCCCCGGCACCGAGATGGTGCTCGGCCTCCTGCACCGTCACGTCGAGCTCTCCTTCCAGCACCCAGATGTGCTGCTCCAGGCCCGGCACGGGCGGCCGGTCGTAGGCGATGTCGGCGCCCGCCGTGAGCCGTCCCTCGACGATCTCGCCGCGGAGCCCGGCGTGCGGCGGCGACACGGACCGTCGCACGAAACCGGCGGAACGGTCCTCCCACACCGGCTGCTCGGCCGACCGCACCAGCAGCGCGGGCTCGGACTCGACCTCACTGAGCAGCTGAGACATGGTCCGGCCGTAGACGTGGCACAGGCGGTTCAGCAGTGCGGCGGTGGGGCTGATCTCCGCACGCTCGGCGCGGGACAGGGTCGAACGGCTCACGCCGCTGCGTTCCGCCAACTCGCCGAGGGACCAGCCGCGTTCGGCCCGCAGCTCGGCCAGGCGGATGCCGAGACGGGCGTCGACCGGGTCCGGGACCGTGGGATCACCCGAGCTCTTCTGTTTCATATCCGGGACGCTATCCCAGATATGAAACGACCGTGTTACGGGCGGCTCACTCCCCCGCCGCCTCCCCGAGCGCCTTCAGTACCGGTTTGATCAGCGGATGCTCCTCGGCGCCCCTGCGGACAGCCGCGAAGACCCGGCGTGTCGGCGCCACCCCGTCCACGGGCCGTACGACGACCCCCGCGAGGTCCATGCCGCGCAGCGCCGAGCGCGGCACGAGGGCCACCCCTGCGTCGGCCGAGGCGAGGGCGACAACCGCGCGGAAGTCGTCCGAGGAGTGTTCGAGGCGGGGCTGGAAGCCGGCGTTCTCGCAGGCCAGGACGACCACCTCGTGGCAGGGGTTGCCCGGGTACGGGCCGATCCACGGGTCCTTGGCCAGGTCGGCGAGGGGGATCTCGGCGGTGCCGGCCAGCCGGTGGGCGACCGGGACGACCGCGTCGAACGGCTCGGCGTAGAGCGGCACGTGGGTGAGACGCGGGTCGTCGGCGGGCGGCGCCCCGCGGTACTCGACGGCGACCGCCACATCCACCTGCCGGTCCAGCACCATCGGCAGGCTCGCATCGCCCTCCGCGTCCTGGACCCGGATCCGGATACCCGGCGCCGACACGCCCAGGCGGGCCACCGCAGGGGCGACGACCTGGGCGATCCCGGTCGCGAAGGAGGCGACGGTGACCGTGCCGGCCGCGCCGGAGCTGTATGCCGCGAGCTCGGCCTCCGCGCGCTCCAACTGGGCCAGGACCGCGTTGGTGTGGCCGAGCAGGATCTCGCCGGCCGGGGTCAGCCGTACGCCCTTGGCGCTGCGCTCGACAAGCCGGTGCCCGGTCTCCTGCTCCAGCGCGGCGAGCTGCTGGGAGACCGCCGACGGGGTCAGATACAGCGCGGCGGCAGCCGCCGTCACCGTGCGGTGGTCGGCCACCGCACGGAGGATGTGGAGCCGCCGCGCTTCGATCATGAGATCGATTGTCTCAAATGCCCCCGTGCGGTCGGGGTCAGCCCTCCAGCTCGGCCCGCGCCGCGACGAAGGCGTCCACGGCACGGTTGACGTCGTCCGTCGAGTGCGCGGCGGACAACTGGACGCGGATCCGGGCCTGGCCCTGCGGCACCACCGGGTACGAGAAGCCGATCACGTACACGCCCCGCTCCAGCAGCAGCTCCGCCAGCCGGCCCGCCTTCGCCGCGTCGCCGATCATCACGGGCGCGATGGCGTGCTCGCCGGGGAGGACCTCGAAGCCCTCCTCGGTCATCCGGCGCCGGAACAGCGCCGTGTTCTCGGCCAGCCGCACCCGCAGCTCGTCGGCCGACTCCAGCAGGTCGATGACCTTGAGGGAGGCCGCCGCGATCACCGGGGCCAGGGTGTTCGAGAAGAGGTACGGCCGCGAGCGCTGGCGCAGCAGGGCGACGATCTCGGCGCGGGCCGCCACATAGCCGCCGGAGGCACCGCCGAGGGCCTTGCCGAGGGTGCCGGTGATGATGTCGACGCGGTCCATGACGCCGTGCAGCTCGGGAGTGCCCCGGCCGCCGGGGCCGACGAAGCCGACGGCGTGCGAGTCGTCGACCATGACCATGGCGTCGTAGCGGTCGGCGAGGTCGCAGATCTCGCGCAGCGGGGCCACATAGCCGTCCATGGAGAAGACGCCGTCGGTGACGACCAGCTTGCGTCGCGCGCCCGCGGCCTCCTTCAACTGCCGTTCCAGATCGGCCATGTCGCGGTTGGCGTAGCGCAGGCGGCGGGCCTTGGACAGGCGGATGCCGTCGATGATCGACGCGTGGTTGAGGGCGTCGGAGATCACCGCGTCCTCCGGGCCGAGCAGGGTCTCGAAGACACCGCCGTTGGCGTCGAAGCAGGAGGAGTAGAGGATCGTGTCCTCCTGGCCGAGGAACGCCGACAGGCGGGCCTCCAGCTCCTTGTGCACCTCCTGCGTGCCGCAGATGAAGCGGACCGACGCCATGCCGTAGCCCCATCGGTCCAGGGCCTCGTGGGCGGCGGCGACGACCTCGGGGTGGTCGGCGAGGCCGAGGTAGTTGTTCGCGCAGAAGTTGAGGACCTCGCCGGGGCGGCCGCCCGCGCTGACGTTGACGGTCGCGGACTGCGGGGTGTCGATCACACGCTCGGGCTTGTGCAGGCCGGCGGCGCGGATCTCGTCGAGGGTGGTGCGCAGGTCGTCGCGCACGGAGTCGAACATCTCAAAGCTCCCAGGGATGCAGAGGACTTACGCGGTGAGTCGCACAGTGGGTGACGCGACGCTACGCGGTGTTACGCGGTCCAGTCGAGGATGACCTTGCCACCGCGGCCGCTCGCCGCGTCGGCGAACGCCGCCTCGAAGTCGCGGTATCCGTATCGGCCGGTGATCACGGGCGCGAGGTCGAGGCCGCCTTCCAGCAGCACGGACATCGCGTACCAGGTCTCGAACATCTCGCGGCCGTAGATGCCCTTGACGGTGATCATCGAGGTGACGATCCGGGCCCAGTCGACGGGGAACTCCTGGGCGGGCAGGCCGAGCATGGCGATACGGCCGCCGTGCGTCATGTTGGCGATCATGTCGCGCATGGCCTCGGGGCGGCCGGACATCTCCAGGCCGATGTCGAAGCCCTCGCGCAGGCCGAGTTCGCGCTGTCCGTCGGCGATGCTCGACCGCGACACGTTCAGCGCGAGGCTCACGCCCACCTTGCGGGCCAGCTCCAGCCGCTCCTCGCTCACATCGGTGATCACGACGTTGCGCGCCCCCGCGTGCCGGGCCACGGCCGCCGCCATCAGGCCGATCGGACCGGCGCCGGTGATCAGGACGTCCTCGCCGACCAGCGGGAACGACAGCGCGGTGTGCACGGCGTTGCCGAACGGGTCGAAGATCGCGGCCACATCGAGGTCGACGGGCACACGGTGCACCCACACATTGCCGGCGGGCAGGGCGACGTACTCGGCGAAGGCCCCGTCCCGTCCGACGCCGAGGCCGACCGTGGCACGGCACAGATGACGCCGCCCGGCCAGACAGTTGCGGCACTTGCCGCACACCAGATGGCCCTCGCCGCTGACCCGGTCGCCGGGGTTGATGTCGGTGACGTCCCGGCCGGTCTCCACGACCTCGCCGACGAACTCGTGTCCGACCACGAGCGGCGTGCTGATCGCCTGCTGCGCCCAGCCGTCCCAGGACCTGATGTGCAGATCGGTACCGCAGATGCCGGTGCGCAGCACCTTGATCAGTACGTCGCCGGGTCCGACGGCCGGTTCCGGGACGTCCGCGAGCCAGAGCCCGGGCTCCGCCTTCTCCTTGACCAGCGCCTTCAACGCTACGGCTCCTGAGGGTGAGTCCCGCCCGCGGGCATGCCTGAGCGGCCCGTGGTCGGGGAGAGGGGTGGAATCGCACTGCAATCTGCCGTACGGCGGCGCCCCGGTCCATCGAGGTTTTCTTAAGCGGCGCCACAGCTTTCCTTCACGCCCTCCGCACGCGCCCCATCACCCCCGCCGACCCCCCTCGAAATACGCGATCAGCCCCGGCTCCAGCGCACGCCACTTCCCGTACGGCACCTACCGCACACAGCGACTCGGTGGCCCCCATGGCCGCCACCGCCATCCGCGCGCCCACCGGGCCGTGCTGCGGATCGGCTTCCCGCACGACATGGTCGTAGTACACCCCAAGGCGCCCGAACCGCAGCGAGAATCGACGCAGGACGCCCGGACCGCCGAGGCCGGTCGCGACGCCCTCGCCCCGCGCTCGGCCGAATGACTGGAGCCGCTCATGACCACCGCACGGGACCTCGCGATCGTCGCCCTGGACCTGGCGCCGGACCACCCGGTGGAGCAGGGCGATCTGTCACTCGCGCTCGCGGCTGCCGAGGTGTTCGACCTCATCGAGGCCCGTGCCCTCGTCCTGGACGATGACCGCATCGCACCCAGCGCCCAGGCCCCGACGGGCGACCGGCTGCTGGACGAGGCCGCCTCCTCACTCATGCGGAACGAGCCGTACGAGTCGGTCGAGGACTGGCTCTGGCGCCGGGGCCGCGGACTGTCCGCGGCCTATGTCGCGGATCTGGAGAGCGTGGGTCTCACGGCCCGGCCGCGGGGGCGCCGGGTTCCGCTGCGGACCGGGTGGACGGTGCCGGTCGACTCGGCGGCCCGGCAGCGGGCCGCGGAGCGGTGGGGAGCACGCGAACCGCTCCTGGTCGCCCTGGCGGCCGCTGCCGGGATCCAGGACGAGTCGGCCGACAGCACCGAGAACCTCGCCGACGACACGGTCACAACCGTGCTGGCCGCCGTCGGCGACGCGGTGATGGAACTCGAAGCCGTACGGCAGCGGCGGGTGATCGAGGACGCCGCATTCGACAACGTGTGGCGCGGCTTCTAGGCACTGACGCTGAGCGGGCGCCCATCATGGCCAGGCAGTTGCTCCGCAGGGGGGCAGGGGCTGAGTGTCGAAGATCTCCTGGAGGCGCCCGCGGACGGCCTCGGTCTGGTTGCTCAGTTCCAGGGTGAGATTCCCGAACAGACAGCCCGACACGGTCGCGCAGCCCTCCTGAACGGCACGCTGCCCCCGCCTCCGTCTCCTCGAACAGCCGCCGAAGCCGCCGCAACGGCTCCCCGTCGCCGTACAGGACCCGCGACCAGTCGCGCCGCTGCGCCGCCCAGTGCTCGTCGACGACGGCCGGGGTCTCGCCGTCAGGGCACCGTCAGAGCAGCGGTAGCCCGTCCGCCGCCCGCCGCTCCAGCCTCACCACCAGGTCCGCCGCCGACGCCTTGATGGTGTCCAGCCCTGGCCTCCCCCACGGCCGCGGCTCCACGTCGACGACGCACACCGTGCCCAGCGCCATCCCCGTGGAGTCGATGAGCGGCGCGCCCAGATAGGACCGGATGGCGAACTCGTCGACGATCGGGTTGCCCGCGAACCTCGGATAGTCGCGGACGTCCTCCAGCACCAGCGCCTTGCGTCGGACGACCACATGGGGGCAGAACCCATGGTCGCGCTCCATGTGGCGCCCCAGCTCCGGCTTGGTGTCGTCGGCCCGAGTGAGGCGCACTGTGGTCCGCACATGCAGGCCGGCGAAGAACTGCCGGTGCTCGCCCATGAAGTTGACCATGGCGTACGGCGCCGCGGTGAGCTCGGCGAGCTGGCCCGCGAAGGCGTCCAGGGCCGGGTCGGGGCTCTCGCCCAGCCCCAGACTGAACAGCCGCTGTGCACGAGCGGGAGCCTCCTTGTCCTCGGGGGTGAGCAGCAGACGAGCGACCGGGCGGGGTGGGCCATAGCTCATGGGCGGATTCCGTCGCTGTGGGCGTGGGTCATATGCGGCTCCGTCGTGGTGTGTGCGGGTGTCACATGTGGGCGCCGTGGCTCGGCGCGGCTGCCGGGGTGTGGGCGATGAGGTGCCGTACGAGGGTCAGCAGGGTCTGCACACCGGAGCTGGAGATCCGGGCGTCGCAGCGGACGATCGGGATCTCCGGGTCGAGGTCGATGGCGGCGCGTACCTCCTCGGGGTCGTACCGGTACGAGCCGTCGAACTCGTTGATCGCGACGATGAAACCAAGGCCGCGCTGCTCGAAGAAGTCGACGGCCGCGAAGCAGTCCTCCAGGCGCCGGGTGTCGGCGAGGATGACCGCGCCGAGCGCACCCTCGGAGAGCTCGTCCCACATGAACCAGAACCGTTCCTGTCCGGGTGTGCCGAACAGGTACAGGACATGTTCCGGATCGAGCGTGATGCGGCCGAAGTCCATGGCCACTGTCGTCTCGACCTTGTTCTCGACTCCTTCGAGGCTGTCGGTCGCGGCGCTGACCGTGGTGAGCAGTTCCTCCGTACTGAGCGGCGCGATCTCGCTCACCGCGCCGACGAAGGTCGTCTTGCCGACCCCGAACCCTCCCGCCACCAAGATCTTCAGTGCGGTGGGGAAGGGGTCAGAGCTGTCGTCGTAGTCCATCGAGCACTGCCTCCAGAAGAGCCCGGTCAGTCGGGTTGTGGTGGAACTCGGGGGGCTTGGTGGTGAGCGCCCCGCCGTCGACGAGGTCCGACAGCAGCACCTTGGTGACCGCCGCCGGCAGCTTCAGCTGGGCGGCGACCTCGGCGACCGAGACGGGGGCGCGGCACAGGTCGAGTGCCTGCTCGTGCTCGGGGCCGAGGTAGCCGAGGGGGGTCGCCCCGGTGGCCATCACCTGCGACATCAGGTCGAGCGCGATGGTGGGCCTGGTACGGCCGTTGCTGACCGTGAAAGGGCGCACCAGCCGTCCGGCCGCGTCATCGAGCCAGGGCCCGTCGCCGGCCGCCGTCACGTTCAAGGCCTCATCGCCGAGGGTTCGACGGAGTGCTGACGGGGGGCGGTGACCAGGTACGGGCGGACGCTCTTGACCAGCATCGCCATCTCGTAGCCGAGCACGGCCGCGTCGGCCTCGCGGCCGGCCAGTACGGCGAGGCAGGTGCCGGATCCCGCCGTGGTCACGAACAGCAGTGTCGAGTCGAGCTCGACGACGACCTGGCGCACGTCCCCGCCGTCGCCGAAGCGGACTCCGGCGCTGCGGCCGAGGGAGTACAGGCCGGAGGCCAGGGCGGCCATGTGGTCGGCGCTGTCCGGGTCGAGGCCGTGAACCGACTTCACGAGCCCGTCGCAGGAGAGGAGTACCGCACTGGTCGTGTGCGGTACGCGCTGCACGAGGCCGCTCATCAGCCAGTCGAGATCGGAGACATGAGCGGTCGGCGCTTCGCTCGCCATGATGGATCGACTCCTTGAGGTACGAATGTCTGCGGGAGCGCTGGAGACGGGGGTGGCCTTCCAGGCGGACTTCGAGCTGGTCAGGGGCGTGGTCATCCGGCCGGTGCGCTCCCGTCGTGCCGGGTGGTGTGGTCGGTGCCGTACCCGGACCCACCGTCCCGCCCACCGCGCACATCACGGGGCGGGGACGCGGGCCCGGGGTGCGTCTCGGTCATGTGGGCCCGGTCCATGGGCGAAAGGTCCATGGGCGGTCGGGTGGTCATGGGGGTCACGTCTGTGTGGAGTGCATCCGTGTGGAGTGCGTCCAGGGAGGTCGGGTGCAGACGTGGGGGTTGCGGGCGCCCCGTGTCGAAGTTCGTCGGCTCCAGCCGGATCGACGCCGGGCGCATGGACTCCAGGCGGGTGGGCTCGGGGGGCGTGGGGGCCGAGCGGGTCGGGGCCGGGGTGGGTGGCGTGGTGTCGGAGGTCGGGTGGAGTGAGTGGGGGTAGGGGGGTGTGGTCGGGTGGGTGGTGCTGGTCGGGGTGGCGGGGGTGTGGGCCGAGTCCAGGTGGGACGAGTTCATGTGGCCCAGGTCCGTGTGGCTCACGTCCATGTGTCCGGCGTCCATGTGCCCGGCGTCCATGTGGCCCGAGTCCTGGCGACCCCAGCCCAAGTGGGCGGACGTTGTGTGGCCCGAGGACATGTGGCCTGACGCCATGTGGCCCGACGCCGTCTGTGTCGCGCGGCTCGATGTGGTGTGCGGGGCGTCCATGTGGCCTGCGCCCGTATGCCTCGCATCCATGTGCCCGCCACCCATGTGGTCGCCGCCCATGTGCTCACCATCCATGGGTCCGGAATCCATATGCCGGGAATCCACGTGTCCGGCGCCCATGCGACCGGCGTCCAGGTGACCGGCGTCCAGGTGACCGGCGTCGAAACGCCCGCCCCCCAGATGGCCTGCATCCAGATGCGCCGCGTCCCCATGGCCTGCATCCAGCTGCGCCGCATCCACATGCCCCGCGTCCATGTGGGCCGCCTCCATGTGCGCCGCCTCCATGTGCTGCTGTGTCTCGGCGAGCCCAATGCCCCGCTGGAAGGCAGCCATCAGCCCCGGGTCGTGTCCAGCGATGACTTCGGATTCCTGACGCGGTGCGGGACCGTCACGGAGTTGGGGCGCGATGTGTTCCTGGGCGCGGCGGCGCGGCAGTTGGGGCTTGCCCATGGTTCCGCGCACGGAACTGGCACGCGGCGTGGGCGGTGCGACGGTGTTCTCCGCGACGATCCGACGCTCGCCGGGCTTGATGCCGGGCACGGCCTCCGCCGGGTTGGCCCGCTCTGCGCCGGTACCGCGCACGGGCAGCGGTGCCGGTCCGTTGCCGTTGGCCCGCGGGGCCGTACCCCCCGCACCGGTCTGCGGCTGCTGCTGCCGACGCGACGTGCCGGACGACGCCTCGGCCGCACCGCGCTGCCCGCCTGCCGATGCGGCCGACGAAGGCTGCCGATGCTGCTGCGGCGGAACCGTCGTCTGCTGCGAACGTGCCTGCGGCGAGGAGTGCGGCGGCACGGATGCCTCCGCCGCCCCATGCGTCGGCGCCTGCACCTGCGTATGCGCCTGTGTCTGCGCGTGCGCCTGTGCCCGTGCATCCTGCGATTCCGGCGCCCGCCCCGAGCCTCCGCGCTCCCCCGGCTCCGTGCCCAACAACCCCTGCGGCACGACGAGTACGGCCTGGACACCGCCGTAGATGTTGGTCTGAAGGCGCACATGGATGCCGTGCCGCTTTGCGAGCTGGGACACGACGAACAGTCCGATGCGCCCGTCCGCCAGCAGGCTGGCGACGTTGACCTGGTCGGGGTCGGCGAGCAGGGCGTTCATACGGTTCTGCTCGGCGACCGGCATGCCGAGGCCGCGGTCCTCGACCTCGACGGCGAGTCCCGAGGTCACGAGGTTGGCGCGAAGGAGTACTTGGGTGTGCGGGGCGGAGAACACCGTGGCGTTCTCGACGAGTTCGGCCAGCAGGTGGATGACGTCGGCGACGGCGTGCCCGCGCAGGGTGCCGTCGATCGGCGGTACGAGCTTGACCCGCGAGTACTGCTCGACCTCCGCGATCGCCGAGCGCAGTACCTCGGTCATGGAGACCGGGTTGCTCCACTGCCGGCGGGAGACGGCGCCGCCGAGCACCGCGAGGTTCTCGGCATGGCGCCGGATGCGGGTGGCGAGGTGGTCCACGTGGAAGAGGCCCTTGAGCAGGTCGGGGTCCTCGATCTCGTTCTCCAGCTCGTCGAGGATCGAGATCTCTCGGTGGACGAGTGACTGGAGGCGTCGGGCGAGGTTGACGAAGACTTCCAGCTTCTGTTCGCTGCCGGCCTGGCTGGAGAGCTGGGCGGCCTGGACGACGGCGGTGACGGCGCCGTCGTGGGCGCGGGCCAGATCGGCGGCGAGGAGTTCGAAGTCGTCGGCACCCTCGGGCGCACCGCTGCGCGACTTGCGCTTAGGCGGGCCGTCGCCGCGCCGCAGCGTCTCGACGAGGGCCCGCAGATCGGCTTCGCCGCGGGCGCTGCTGCGGCGCAGTGCGCCGATGCGGTCGCTCACGGACCTGGCGGTGCGGTTGGCGGCCACCGCGGCGATCAGGATGCCGGCCAGGGTCACCGAGACCGCACCGGTGAGCACGGCCCACAGGGTGAGGCTCGGCCGTGCTCCGGTGGTGCGCACGACGAACAGCACGGCCGCGCAGGCGCTGAGAGCCACCGCGATGGGTGGCAGTACGGCCAGACGCAGCAGTTGGGGCCGTATATGGGTCTCGGGCAGCGCGGGTGCGGTGCGGGTGGCCGGGCGCCCGTGCCGCCCGCCCTCACGGCGGTCTGCGCGTGCGGCCGGGGCGCGGAGTTGAGACATCGGGGTCCTCGTACTGGTCCGTCGGTCGGGGCCTTGGGGCGTGCGCGCGGTCTGCGCGACCCGGGGCATGCGCCATCGCGATGTCGGTCGACAGAACCGACGAAATTCGGCTCCGTGTCGCCCGACGGACACTCACAGTAGTCGCCTCCGCATCATGTGCGGTGGGCAGTTGACAAAGTCCCGCAGGCAGCGTCCCGCTCTGGTATGAGCTCTCGTACGACAGACCGATAACCGGCCCTGCCGTTCGCCCGCATGAAGTCCCCGAATGATCAGACCTGGTCAGAAGTGGTCACGAGGAAAAGTCGGGGGTGGGGCACGTCATGTGCCCCACCCCTCGTGGACTTCCGTTTTTCGCGCTCGCCGACACCCCGGCCGGGACGGTTCGGCGCCGCGCACGTCCGGCTCCGCGCCCCCGGCACGTCACGGGCCGTATCGGCGCACGCAACCCAACACGCACCCCGCCCCGCTCCCACACGCCCGGCGTGAACCGACCCTCACGGGCCCTCGCGGGCGCGCGGAGGCTCCCTGCTACACAGCCGCCGCGCTCTCCGGCTCCGGATCCGGTCCCGGCTCCGGAGCGATCGGCGGCCACGCCGGCCACCCCTCGGCGGGCGCCTCCGCCACGTCACGCCACCACGGCGTCACCTGGGACAGGGAGGCCGGCTCGAAGGGCTCGCCGCAGCGGGGGGCGGCCAGCGTGACCCCGGCCTTGTGCGTGGCCCGCATCATCCACTCCCCCGGCTCCGCCCACGGATGCGGCGCCAGATTGAAGGTGGCCCAGTGGATCGGCAGGAGGGCGCCCACGGTCGGATCGCCGCCCTGCAGATCGAGATGGGCCCGGACGCCCTCGTCCGGTGTCATGTGGATGTCGGGCCAGAAGTCCGAGTAGGCGCCGACCTGGATCATCGTGGCGTCGAAGGGCCCGTGATCGGCGCCGATGTCCTTGAAGCCCTCGAAGTAGCCGGTGTCACCACTGTGGTAGATCCGGTGCTCGTCCGACGCGACGACCCAGGACGCCCAGAGGGTGTGCTGGGTGTTGCGCAGTCCGCGGCCGCAGAAGTGGCGGGCCGGGGTGGCGGTCAGGGTGAGTCCGCCGACCTTCGTCGCCTCGTGCCAGTCCAGCTCGCGCAGCCGGTCGGCGGAGACGCCCCAGTGTTCGAGGTGGGCGCCGACGCCGAGCGGTACGGCGAAGATCGTGTCCGTGCCGGCCAGCGCCTTGATCGTGGGCATGTCGAGGTGGTCGTAGTGATCGTGCGAGATGACGACGACGTCGACCGGGCCGAGCGCGGCGAGCGGCAGCGGCACGGGGTGCAGCCGCTTGGGCCCGGCGAAGGGGAACGGGGAGCAGCGGTCGCCCCACACGGGGTCGAAGAGCACCCGGTGGCCGTCGATCTCCGCGAGGATGCTGGAGTGCCCCATCCAGGTCAGGCGCAGTCCGCCGGCGGGCGGCTTGGCCAGGTCGGCGTAGGTGGTGGGATGCACCGGCACGGTGCCCTTGGGGGAACGGCGGGGCCGGGTGTCCTTGTCGAAGAAGACCTTGGCGAACTCCAGCATCGACCCGGAGGGACGGGTCCGGGCGACGCCTCCCGGGTTCTGGAAGATGCCGTCCTTGAAGTGCGGCGATCTGCGGATGCGCGCCATGCGCTCACCGCTCGGATCCACGCCGAAGGCCTCGGGCCGCAGGGCGCTCAGCCCGGAGCTCGGGAAACGGAAACCGGCCACGGTACCTCCAGGTGGAGTCGGTGAGGTCTTCCATTATGGTCGGCCCCTCCGACAACCCCGGGCGCCCCCTGTCGGTCGCCACTCGGCTGAACATTCATTCAGTACGTTGACATGTCCCCGCCTTGCCTCTGATACTGACCCATCGTTCAGTAACCGCGCGCGGCACGCGGCCCCGCACTCCCGTCGGAGACCCCATGACCACCCCATTCCTGTCGCTCACCTGGACCGATCACGTCACCGGCCGCCAGGGCTTCCTGGTCGTGGACCGGCTGGTACGCGGCGTGTCCAGCGGTGGGCTGCGGATGCGGCCGGGCTGCACGCTGGAGGAGGTCGCCGGACTCGCCCGCGGCATGAGCATGAAGGAAGCGCTGCACTACGAGCCCGGGGCCCGCTACGTTCCCCTGGGCGGCGCCAAGGGCGGCATCGACTGCGATCCCCGGGATCCGGAGGCGTACGGGCTCCTGGTGCGCTACCTGCGGACCATGCGGCCGTACATCGAGAGCTTCTGGACCACGGGCGAGGACCTGGGTCTGACCCAGGACGTGGTGGAACGCGCGGCCGCGGAGGCGGGGCTCGTCTCGTCCGTCCAGGCCGTGTATCCGCTGCTCGACGACGAGGCCGGCGCCCGGCGGCGGCTCGCGGACGCGTTCGCCGTCGAGGTGGACGGGATCGGGCTGGACGAGCTGGTCGGTGGCTGCGGGGTCGCCGAGTCGGTGCTGACGGCCCTGGACCGGGCCGGTGTGCCGTACTGGAGGACCCGGGTCGCCGTGCAGGGGCTCGGGACCATGGGCGGCGCCACGGCGCGCTTCCTCACGCGCGCGGGGCTCACGGTCGTGGCCGTCGCCGACATCAAGGGCACGATCGCCAACCCGGCCGGCCTCGACATCGAGAGCCTGCTGGCGGCACGGGACGCGTACGGCACCGTCGACCGTGCCGCGCTGCGCCCCGGGGACCGTGAACTGCCGGGCGACGCCTGGCTGGCGGCCGAGGCGGAGGTGCTGGTGCCGGCGGCCGTGTCGTACACGATCGACGCCGTGAACCAGGAGCGGATCACCGCCCGTTGGATCGCCGAGGCGGCCAACATGCCCGTACGGCACGAGGCGGAGGAACTGCTGGCCGCGCGGGGCGTCACGGTGCTGCCGGACGTGGTGGTCAACTCGGCCACCAACGCCTGGTGGTGGTGGACGCTGTTCGGCGACATCGGCGCGGACGCGGATCAGGCCTTCGACCACACGCGGCGCTCGATGCGTGCCCTGACGGACCTCGCGCTGGCCCGCGCCGAGGCCGACGGGACGACGCCCCGGGCCGCCGCACACGCCATCGCGGCGGACCGGCTGCCGGTGATCACCGAGCGCTTCGGATGGCACCGGTGACGGCGGACCGTCCCGAGCCTTGCCCGGCCGCGGCTCGGGGAGGGCCCGAGCCGAGGCCTTAGGGTGACGGAGTGGCAAGAGTGCGGTTGAGCGTGGCGGAGCGGCGTGAGGAGTTGCTGCGGGCCGCCGTGGAGCAGATAGAGGCGCGGGGCGTGGCGGCGGTGAGGATCGCCGACGTGGCCTCGGTGCTCGGGGTGAGCAACGCACTGGTGCTGTATCACTTCGCCACGAAGGAGAAGTTGGTCGCGGCCGCGTTCACCCATGCGGCCGAGGGCGACCTGGCCCGTCTGCGCCGGCTTCTCGGCCGCCGTACGACGGCGCTGCGACGGCTGCGGGCGGCCGTGCGCTGGTATGCGCCGACCGGTCAGGCCAAGGGCTGGCGGCTCTGGATCGAGGGCTGGGCGGCGGCGTTGCGCGAGCCCGCGCTGCAGGAGGTCACACGGGACCTGGACCGGCAGTGGAAGGCCGCCATCGCCGAGGTCATCGCTCAGGGCGTGGCCGCGGAGGAGTTCAGCTGTCCCGACCCGGCCGGTACCGCGCTGCGCCTCACGGCGCTCCTCGACGGGCTCGCCGTACAGCTGACGTCGTATCCGGGGGCGGTGTCACGCGCGCGTGCCCAGGAGTGGGTGGACGAGGCGCTCGCCCGGGAACTGGGGCTGGAGCGGGCGGCGTTGACCGCGTCGGCGCGCTGAGGTCGCCGATCGCCCGGCGGTCGGGGCCGCACGTGTACGACAGCCGTGTGGGCCGCGCCCCCTCGGACAGGGCACGGCCCACTGGGCCGGGGCGCCGTCTCAGGCCACCGATTCGATCCGCATCTTGATGTCGTCCGGCGACAGCGCGCCCTTGGCCGTCACATGGTCCCCGGACGACTCGCCGCGCAGGCGCCGCCCGATCCACGGCACCAGGTACTCGCGCGCCCAGTGGACGTCGTCCCGGCGGATCTCCAGGGTGCCGCGGGGCGGGAGCTGGGGCCAGGGCTGGTCCGGGTCGGCCGGGACCTCCAGACCGAGGACCTGTCCCGCGCGCAGCGCCACACGCGTGTGCCCCTCGGGAGACAGGTGGAGCCGGTCGTCGTCCCAGGCCCGGCGGTCCTGGACGGTCTTCAGGGACCACAGGTCGAGCACCGGGCAGCCGTACCGGTCGGCGATGGCCCGCACATGTCCGTTGTACGTGGCGATCTTGCCGCGCAGATGCTTCAGCACGGGCACGCCACGTGTGTCGAAGCCGGTCGTCACCATGACGGTGCCGACGGCTGAGGTGAGCCGGGCGATCGCCCGCTCGAAACGCTCGGCCACCTCGTCGGGGTCGGTGCCGGGCCGGATGATGTCGTTGCCGCCCGCGCAGAAGGAGACCAGGTCGGGGGCCAGTTCCGCGGCTTTCGGGAGCTGGTCCTCGATGATCTGGTCGAGAAGTCTGCCGCGCACGGCGAGGTTGGTGTAGTCGAAGTCGCCCTCGGGTCGCCGGTCCGCGAGAAGTACCGCGAACCGGTCGGCCCAGCCGACGAACGCCCCGTCGGGGCCGGGGTCGCCGACGCCCTCGGTGAAGCTGTCCCCCACCGCGACGTACGACCCGATCACTGCTCTGCTGTCACTCTTCGAATCGCCTGCCACACCGGCATGATTCACCTTCGAATGTGACTTACGCGACCGTAAGGAAGGGTTGACGGGCGGTGAGATAAGCCACTCCCAAAGTCTTGGCCAAACCTGGAATAAGCCCCTGATCAGGGCTGTTGTGGACTCAACCGCCAGACTCGGAAGCCGCTGATCCTGAAGTGACTCCACGTCGTCCGGAAGGCGAAGTGCCCACCGGTGTACGGCTCCTGGTCGGTGTAGTCGAAGACGAGCCGCCCGTTGTTCCACCACTGGACGGTGGAGCCGTCGGAGACGACATGGACCCGGTTGGGCCGGTTGGGCACCAACAGCGGCTCGGTGTAGTCGTAGACCAGCGGACGGACCCCGGCCTCGCCGACGTAGCGGCGCAGGCGTGTCGTGGTGTTGTAGTTGGCGCCGTAACCGGCGTAGTACGTCTTGAGGTAGTCGTATTCGGCGAGCGCGCCGCCCCGTCGGGTGGCGAAGAGGTCGTCGGGGGACCGGACGTCGACGGCGTTCCAGAAGTTGTTGAGGTCGGAGACACGGTCGTTGGGGCCGCCCTCGGAGACGGCGGTGGCCGTGTACTGGAGGAGGTACGGCCCTTCGAGCCGCTTCTTGAACCACACCGTGGCGCCGCTGGGTACGTCGACCTCCAGCACTCCGTGTGACGCGGTGACGGTGCCGCCGTCCTGGAGTTCGGTCACCCACTGGCCGAGTCCGTGACGGAAGTCGTCGTGGGCGACAAGCCGGCGGTGGGGCGCCGCACCGGCCGGGCCCGCGGGAACGACTGTCCCCAGTGCGGCGCCGGCGGCCAGGATTCCGAACGCTCTGCGTGTGGTCGTCACGGGGGTGGGCTCCTTCGTCGGGCACGAACCGCCCAGGACATAGACGGAAAGCGCTTGCGCCATGCGGACGGAGATCACTCTCTCCCGCCGCTCCCGCGCTGTCGACACCCCCGGACACACCGAAGGCCGGACCCGGGGATCGGGGTCCGGCCTTCGGAGGCGTGTCAGGCGAGGCGGTCGGCGGGGTCAGCCGATGGCGACGCCCTTGGAGCGGAGGTAGGCGACCGGGTCCACGTCCGAGCCGTAGTCCGGCGTGGTGCGGATCTCGAAGTGCAGGTGCGGGCCGGTCACGTTGCCGGTCGCGCCGGAGAGACCGATCTCCTGGCCCGCGGTCACGGTCTGGCCGGCCGAGACGGAGAGCGAGGACAGGTGGCCGTACTGGGCGTAGTAGCCGTCGGCGAGCTGGATGACGACCTGGTTGCCGTAGGCGCCGCCCCAGCCGGCGGAGACGACGGTGCCCGCGCCGACCGCCTTCAGCGGCGTGCCCGTCGAGGCGAAGAAGTCGACGCCGGTGTGGTAGCCGCTGGACCACATGCTGCCCGCCACCTTGTACGCGGTGGCGACGGAAGTGGCGTCCACGGGGGCGGAGAAGCCGTTGACCGTGCTCGCGTTGTCGGCGGCCGTGGTCGCCTTCTTCGGCGTGGAGGACTTCGCGGAGGAGTCCTCCGAAGACGACTTGGACGACTTGGACGCCGAAGAGGAGGACGGGGCCGACGACTTGGGGGCGCTCGCCCCGGCCTTCTTGCCGCCGATCGAGAGCTTCAGGCCCGGGTGGATCAGCGACGGGTCGCTGCCGACGGCCTCACGGTTGTCGGCGTAGAGCTGCTTCCAGCCACCGTCGATGCTCTGCTCGTCGGCGATCTTCGCGAGGTAATCGCCGACCTTCACCGAGTAGGTGCGCACAGCCGTCTTCTTCTCGGTGGCCTTCTTCTCGACCGTCTTCTTCTCGACGCCCGGAAGGGACTGAACGGCCTTTTCCGAAACGGACTGCGAGGGAGCGGCGTGGGCGCCGGTGGCCCCGATGAGCGGGAGGGCGAGAGCGGCGCCACCGGTTCCGGCGACGGCGATGGAGCGGGTGAAGCGGGGGGACTTCGGGCGGCGGTGCTTACCCTTCGCGGGCATGGCGAATTCCTCTCCGGCGCCTACGAGGTGAGCTGTCGGGTGCGGGCTGGAGATGCCCGGTCGCGTGGGGACGCGACTTGACCCCAAGCCTGTTCCGGAGACCGGAACAGGCGGTTGTACCTGTGGGTCCCCCGCTCCTGCCATGGTCGGGTGAGTTTGCGCGGGTTCCGGTCGGCGGCAGGATTCGGCGTCCGTCCGGATTGGTTGGGAACGTAAGCGAGGAAGACGCACGGGAACAAGTGAGAGGTTCCGTCCGAATGCGTTCCTGTTGATCCCTTGTGGGAATTACCGGTCACCCTGTGTGAATTATAAGTGCGTCGCCCTACTCAAAACCCCTTGAAAAGCATGTGAATTACGTGGACATGACGGGCGACACACGGTCACGAATATGACGCTCCTCACGTGACACCACCCCAGCCGCCTTTTACTCAGAGCGAGTTGGAATTAAGGCGCCAATTCGGACAGAACCCCTAGATGCGACGCAGTCGGATAACTGCCGCATCGAGGTCGCCACGCAATCCGGTGAATAGTCCGTGATGCTGCAATACGGCACCTCGATGAACTTCGCCCGTTTCGCGGCATTCATACGACGCTGTCGGGTCCAGCCCGCGCAGCCGCAGCGCCGGCGCGGCCTCGCCGTAGCTCTGCGCCTGGAGCCAGGCGAGGACGACGGTCTCGTCGCCGAGCACGTACTGCACGGCGCTCAGCCCACCCCTCGGGGGCCGTAGCCGGTAGAGGTCGCCGCGCTGCACGACGGGCCGGATCTCCTTGTAGAGCTCCACCCACTCCCGCGCCTCGGCGAGCTCCTCCTCGCTCCACTGCGCGAGGTCGCCGCCGACGCCGAGCACCCCGGCCATGGCGCTCACGAACCGGAAGCGCAGCGAGCTGACCCGGCCGTTGAGCTGGTTGTTCGGGCTGTCGGTGACCCAGGCGGCCATGACCCGCGCCGGATGGATCTGACTGAAGCCGTGCTGGATGGCGAGCCGGTCGAGCGGGTCGGTGTTGTCGGAGGTCCACACCTGGTCCGTACGGCTCAGCACGCCCAGGTCGATCCGTCCGCCACCGCCCGAGCAGGACTCGAAGGCGACGCCCGGATGGGCGGCCCGCAGCCGGTCCAACAGGGCGTAGAGGGCGTGCACATGGTCGACCCAGAGGCGTTGCGGGTACGGCTCACCGGGCCAGCCCGCGTCGCTGAAGCAGCGGTTGAAGTCCCACTTCACATAGTCGATCGGGGCGCTGGAGAGGAGCCCGTCGAGCTGGCCCCAGAGGTACTCCTGGACGTCCTCGCGGGCCAGGTTCAGTACGAGCTGATTGCGGAACTCCGTCCGCTTTCGTCCGGTCTGGTACTGCACCCAGTCCGGGTGGGCGCGGTACAGCTCGCTGTCCGGATTGACCATTTCCGGCTCGACCCAGATACCGAACCGCATGCCGAGGGCGTGTACGTAGTCGGCGAGGGGCTTGAGGCCGGACGGGAAGCGGTCGGGGTTGGGGGTCCAGTCACCGAGCCCGGCGCGGTCGCTGGTGCGCGCCCCGAACCAGCCGTCGTCGACGACGAACAGCTCGACGCCGATCGTCGCGGCCCGCCGGGCGAGGGTGCCCTGCTGCTCCTCGGAGATGTCGAACTCGGTCGCCTCCCAGGAGTTGAAGAGCACGGGCCGGTCCTGATCGGCGTCGGGGATCACATGCGCGCGCTGGTAGGCGTGCCAGGCGCGGCTCGCGCCCCCGAAGCCGCCGTCGCTCCACAGCCCGGCGAAGACCGGCGTCACGAACGACTCCCCCGCCGCCAGCCGCAGCAGCCCGGAGTCGTCGTACCCGGCCCCGCCGGTGATCTGCACGCGCGCGTCCGGCAGCTGGGCCACCGCGATCCGCCAGGACCCCGACCAGGCGAGGGCGCAGCCGTACACCTCACCGCGCTCCTCGGTGGCGTCGGTGTCCAGGGCGACCCAGGGCAGGAGCGGGTGCCCGGTGTGGCCGCGGCGGCTGCCGATGACCTTCTCACCGTAGGTGAGGGGCGTCCGCGCGAGCCGGGACTCCGCGGCCCAGCGCCCGTGCAGCTGCGACAGCCGCCAGTCCTCGCGGTCGGGCAGGGTCCAGGTGGCGGAGTCGGCGCGCAGCAGCTCCAGGCCGGGCCCCTGGTTGTCCAGGGTCACCCAGCGCTCCACGACGTCGCCGCGCATCCGGTAGTGCAGCGTGATGCCCAGTCCGCCGTCCCGGAACCGCAGCCGCAGCTCCTCACTCCCGGCGTCCTCGGTGCCCTCGGTCCCGTACGCCTCGAAGGCCCACTCGGTGCCGCGCCGCTCGTCGGTGCGCACGGACAGGGCAGGCCGTACGAAGCGGGGGCCACCCTCGACCGGGTACTCCTCGTGCCCGTCGAGCCGGGACTCGAAGCCGCGGTAGTCCGGGAGCGGGCGCGCGGCCAGCTCCTCGGCGTCGGCGAGCGCGATCCGCGGGCCCCAGTGGAGGTGCAGCAGCTCGTCGTCCTCCGTGAGATGGAGGGCGTAACTGCTGGTCGGCCCGGAAAGAACCCAGGTGCGTCCGCGGTCGGAGATCTCCAGCATCAAGCCCTCACACATTCGAACAGGTCCGATCAAGCCCCAACATCATCAAGGCGCGGGAGCCTCCGATGCAACGCCTGTGGACAACTCATTGCCTCAGGAAGCCATGTCGTATGGTCGAGACCGCACCCCGTCGGCAGCACCGCCGAGCCGCGTCGGCGGGGCCGACTGGGAGGAGCCCCCGTGACGCAGCAGATCCCGTCGACCGAGCCCGAGCTGGCCGGTGTCCGCAACTTCCGCGATGTGGGCGGCCTGCCGACGGTGGACGGACGGCGGGTGCGGTACGGAGTGCTGTTCCGCAGCGGCCACCTCGCGCACGCGACCGAGGAGGACGCCGCCTTCCTCGGCTCCCTGGGCCTGCACACGGTCTTCGACTTCCGCAACGCGGCCGACCAGAAGCTGGAGGGGCCGGACGTCGAGCTGCCGGGCGTACGCAATGTGAACCTGCCGCTGAGCGACCCGGCGGACGGGGCGGAGTTCTGGAAGATGGTCCGCGACGGCGACCTCGACCAGCTGCAGGAGATCCTCGCGGACGGCAAGGCCGCGCACCGGATGATCACCTCGTACCGCACGATGATCAAGGAGCGCACCGCCGAGCACTCCCAGGTGCTGCACTCGCTGGTGGAGGACAGCGTCCCCGCCCTCATGCACTGCGCGGCCGGCAAGGACCGCGCCGGCCTGTCCATCGCCGTGACCCTGCTCGCCCTCGGCGTCGAGCGCGAGGCGATCCTCGCCGACTACCTGGAGTCCAACGCCAAGCACCGCCGCTACAAGGTCAAGCGCAGCGGCAGCGGTGCGTCGGTCTACTCCCCCGAGGTCATGGAGCTGCTCAACCCGCTGTTCGACGCGCGTGCCGAGTATCTGACGGCGGCCTTCGAGACGATCGAGGAGACGTGGGGCGGCGTCGACGCCTACCTGGAGCAGGGCCTGCGGCTCGCCCCGGAGTCCCGGGAGCGACTGCGGGAGCGGCTGCTCGACTGACGTCCGGTCACCGGCGACCGCCCGGCGTGCCTACTTCGCGCCTGCCTCGAACAGGAAGTAGACGAAGGCCGCGAAAACGTGTCCCACGGCGATGTAGATGATGAGCCGCACCCACAGGGCGCGCGGGAACCTGTCCTCGAAGTTGCTCATGGTGTCTCTCCAGGGGTGGGCCCCAGGCACAGCGTGGCCGTGGGGCTCTGCAACAGGGTGTGGACGAAGAGGAGCTCGACCCCGCCCTCGTCCTGGGCCGCGATGCGGTGCGGGGTGAGCGAGTCGAAGTGCGCGCTGTCGCCGGGCGCGAGCCGGTGCGTGGTGTCCCCGAGGCGCAGCCGCAGCCGCCCCTGGAGGACGTAGAGCCATTCCTCGCCGGGGTGCACGCGCACGATGTCGCCCTGCGAGCCGTACGGCACATGGACGCGCAGGGCCTGCATCCCGCGGCCGGGCGAGCCGGCCTGCCAGTACGTCCAGCCGCCTGCGGCGGTCGGCTCCATGTCGGCGGCGCGCACCACGGCGTCCCGGTCGGCGACCGTCTCGCCGAGCAGTTCGGAGACGGTCGTACTGTAGATACGCGCGAGCGCGAGCAGCATCGGCAGCGAGGGCTGACGCTGCCCGGTCTCCAGCCGGGAGAGGTGGGCGGGCGACAGCCCGGCGGCGCGGGCCGCGGCCTCCAGAGTGAGGGCGGCGCGGCGCCGCAGCGCGCGGAGCTGGGGCGCGACCACGGGCAGGGCGCCCTGGTGTTCCGCCGAGGGCTCCGTCTCGGAAGAGCTCATGCCTCCATTCAGCCGGAGCCTTGCCTTTGCGGCAAATTCCTTGCCTCAGAGGCAAAGTTCCGTCGGCATGCCTGGGCGCGGGCCGCGCTCGTTCCGTCGGCATGCCTGGGCGCGGGCCGCGCTCACACCGCGTCTAGCGGTTGGCGACCGCCTGCTTGATCAGCGTCTTCCCGAAGTCCCACATCAGCCCGCTGCCGCTGTGCGCCTCGTCCATCACCTCCGTGAAGGCGTCGACGAACCGGTCCACCTCCCGCTCACCGATGATCAGCGGCGGGATCAGCTTGATCACTTCCAGGTGGTCCCCGGAGACCTGGGTGAGGATGCGGTGCCGCTGCAGCAGCGGTACGACGACCATCTGGGCGAACAGGCCCTTGCGCGCGGCCTGCAGCATGGTCCAACGGCCGCGCAGCCCCAGCGACTTGGGCCGGCCGAACTCGATGCCGACCATCAGCCCCCGGCCGCGCACATCGGCGAGCAGTTCGTACTTGTCGGTCAGCGCCGCGAGCCGGGACCTGAGCTGCTCCCCGGTCGCCCGCGCGTTCGCGACGATCTGCTCGTTCTCCATGACGGACAGGACCGCGAGCCCGGCCGCCATGGCCTGGGCGTTGGACCCGAAGCTCGCCGAGTGGACCAGCACGCGGTCCATGGACGAGTAGACCTTCTTGAAGATCCAGTCCTTGCCGAGCGTGGCGCCCACCGGCACATAGCCCCCGGAGAGCGCCTTCGCCACGCACACCAGGTCCGGCTCGACACCGTCCTCGTGCTGGTAGGCGTAGAAGTCCCCGGTCCGGCCCAGCCCGGTCTGCACCTCGTCGGCGATGAGCAGCGCCTTGTGCTGGTGCAGCAGCTCCTGGGCGGCCCGCAGATAGCCGGGCGGGGCCTCGTGCACGCCCTTGCCCTGGATCGGTTCGACGATCAGGGATGCGACGTCGCCCTTCTTCAGCTCCCGCGCCAGGGCGTCGAGATCGCCGAGCGGTACGGCCGTGTCGGGCAGCAGCGGGGCGAAGCCGTCCCGGAAGCCGGACTCGCCGTTGACGGACAGGGAGCCGGTGGTCAGGCCGTGGAAGGCGTGGTCGCAGTACAGGATCCTCGGCTTCCCGGTGACGAACCGCGCGAACTTCAGCGCGGTCTCCACCGCCTCGGTTCCGCTGTTGCCGAAGAACACCCGGTCCAGGTGCGGGCTGTGTGCGAGGAGCCGCTCCGCCAGCAGCCCGGGCAGCGGCTGGCAGTCGAAGCGGGTGAGGTCGGCGAGCTGGGCGTCGAGGACGTCGTGCAGCGCCTTGCGGACGACGGGGTGGTGGCGCCCCAGGCCCATCACCCCGAACCCGGCGAGCATGTCCAGGTAGTCGTCGCCGTCCGCGTCCCAGAAGTAGGCGCCCTCGGCCCGCTCGTAGACCTTGTCGAAGCCGATGGTGTGCAGCATGCGCGGGAGCTGGTGGTTCAGGTACCGCGTGTGCAGCTCGTAGCGCTCGGCTCCGCGCTCGGCGAGGAGGTGGCCGAGGTCGAACTCGGTGGTCATTCGGCTTTCTCCTTGGCTGGCACGACGGTACGACCGTCATGGCTGCCGTCGGCCCGCTCCGGGCCGGCGACCAGGCTCTCCTCGGGCTCCTTGAGGGCCAGGCTCGCGCTGATCCGGCCGGCGACCTCGACGGGCGTGAGCCCGATGTCGGCGAGCACCTCGCCCCGCTTGGCGTGCGCGAGGAACTGCTCCGGGATGCCGAACCGCCGTACCGGCACATCGACATCGGCGTCGCTCAGCGCCAGCGCCACGGCGGCGCCCACCCCGGACGAGCGGCTGTTGTCCTCGACGACGGCCGCCAGCCGGTGCTGTGCGGCGAGGGGCGCGAGCGCGGGGTCGACGGGCTTGACCCAGCGCGGGTCGACGACGGTGCAGGTGATGCCGCGTGCCTCCAGCAGCTCGGCCGCCTGGAGGCAGACCGGGGCCATCACGCCGACGGAGACCAGGAGGACGTCGGCCTCCTGCGCCGACCGGTGCAGCACGTCCAGCCCGCCCACCCGGTCGACCGCCGGGATCGACGGCCCGACCGACTCCTTCGGGAACCGCACGAGCGTCGGCGCGTCGTCGCAGGCCACGGCCTCGCGCAGCTGCGCTCTGAGCTGGTCGGCGTCGCGTGGCGCGGCGATCCTGAGGCCGGGGACGACCTGGAGGATCGACATGTCCCACATGCCGTTGTGGGAGGGCCCGTCGGCGCCCGTGACGCCGGCCCGGTCCAGCACGAACGTCACTCCGCAGCGGTGCAGCGCGACGTCCATCAGCAGCTGGTCGAAAGCGCGGTTCAGGAAGGTGGCGTAGACGGCGACGACCGGATGCAGCCCGCCCGTCGCGAGCCCCGCCGCCGACACGGCCGCGTGCTGCTCGGCGATCCCGACGTCCCAGACACGGTCCGGGAACCGCTCCGCGAACTTGCCGAGGCCGACCGGGTGCAGCATTGCCGCCGTGATCGCCACGACGTCCGCCCGCTCCTCCCCGATCCGCACGATCTCGTCGCCGAACACCGAGGTCCAGGACGGCCCGTTGGACGGCGCGAGCGGCTCACAGGTCAGCGGGTCCATCACACCGACGGTGTGGAAGTGGTCCTCCTCATGGGCGAGGGCGGGTTCATAGCCGCGCCCCTTCTCCGTGAGGCAGTGGATCAGCACGGGCCCGTGGAAGCGTTTCGCACGCCTGAGCGCGGACTCGACGGCGCCGATGTCGTGTCCGTCGATCGGGCCGACGTACTTCAGACCGAGGTCCTCGAACATGCCCTGGGGTGCGAAGGCGTCCTTGAAGCCCTTCTTCGCGCCGTGCAGGGACTCGTAGATCGTGTTGCCCACGAGCGGGGTCCGCAGCAGTACGTCCTTGCCCCAGGCCAGGACCTGCTCGTAGCTGTCGGTCGTGCGCAGTGTGGCCAGGTGGTTGGCGAGACCGCCGATGGTCGGCGCGTACGACCGTTCGTTGTCGTTGACGACGATGATCAGCGGCCGGTCCTTGGCGGCGGCGATGTTGTTCAGCGCCTCCCAGGCCATCCCGCCGGTCAGCGCCCCGTCGCCGATGACCGCGACGACGTGTCCCTTCTCCCCCTGCACCTGGCGGGCCTTGGCGAGGCCGTCGGCCCAGCCCAGCGCGGTGGAGGCGTGGCTGTTCTCGACGATGTCGTGCTCGGACTCCTCGCGCGAGGGGTAGCCGGACAGGCCGCCCTTTCCGCGCAGCTTGGAGAAGTCCTGACGCCCTGTCAGCAGCTTGTGCACATAGCTCTGGTGACCGGTGTCCCAGACGATGCGGTCGGCCGGCGACTCGAAGACCCGGTGGAGCGCGATGGTCAGTTCCACCACGCCCAGGTTGGGCCCGAGGTGTCCGCCGGTCCTGGCGACCGCGTGCACCAGGAACTCCCTGATCTCGTCGGACAGTTCACCGAGTTCCGCCTCGGACAGCGCCTTCAGGTCGCGTGGTCCCCGGATGCCTTCCAGAATCGTCACGCTCGGGCCCCCTCTCGGTCCGTGCCTTGCCTCAACTCACGGTCACTGCTGGTGTCCCCGTGACGGTGGGGGCGCCCGATGCGGCCCCGTCCTGCTCCATCTGCTCGGCGATCTTCATCGCCTCTTCGATCAGCGTTTCGACGATCCTGGACTCGGGGACGGTCTTGATGACCTCGCCCTTGACGAAGATCTGCCCCTTGCCGTTGCCGGAGGCGACCCCGAGATCCGCCTCCCGGGCCTCGCCGGGGCCGTTGACCACACAGCCCATGACGGCTACCCGCAACGGCACCTCCATGCCTTCCAGGCCGGCCGTGACCTCGTCGGCCAGCTTGTAGACGTCGACCTGCGCACGCCCGCACGACGGGCAGGAGACGATCTCCAGCCGCCGTTGCCGCAGGCCCAGCGACTCCAGGATCTGGATGCCGACCTTGACCTCCTCGACGGGCGGCGCGCTCAGGGACACCCGGATCGTGTCGCCGATCCCCCGCGACAGCAGCGCGCCGAAGGCGACGGCCGACTTGATGGTGCCCTGGAAGGCGGGCCCGGCCTCGGTCACGCCGAGGTGCAGCGGGTAGTCGCACTCCTCGGCGAGCAGCCGGTAGGCGTTGACCATCACGACGGGGTCGTTGTGCTTGACCGAGATCTTGATGTCCCGGAAGCCGTGCTCCTCGAAGAGCGACGCCTCCCACAGCGCGCTCTCCACGAGCGCCTCCGGAGTCGCCTTGCCGTACTTCTGCAGCAGCCGCTTGTCCAGCGACCCGGCGTTGACCCCGATCCGGATCGGCGTGCCGTGGTCCTTGGCGGCCCGCGCGATCTCCTTGACCTTGTCGTCGAACTGTTTGATGTTGCCGGGATTGACGCGTACGGCCGCACAGCCGGCCTCGATCGCGGCGAACACGTACTTGGGCTGGAAGTGGATGTCAGCGATCACCGGGATCTGCGACTTGCGAGCGATGGTCGCGAGCGCGTCGGCGTCGTCCTGCGTCGGACAGGCCACACGCACGATCTGGCAGCCGGAGGCCGTGAGCTCGGCGATCTGCTGCAGGGTGGCGCCGATGTCCGACGTACGGGTCGTCGTCATCGACTGCACCGACACCGGGGCACCGCCCCCGACCGCCACCGGGCCGACCTGGATCCGCCGCGCCACACGTCGTTCGGCGATCGGCCGGAGGGGTACCTCGGGAACGCCCAAGGGGATGGCGGTCATGGTGTCACTCCCGGTTTCCGGAGACCGTCTCGCGCAGGGCGCGCAGCGACTCCTTGAGCGAGCCCATGGTGGCGAGGACGGCGGTGGGCTCGTAGCCGCAGTGCGCCATGCAGTTGGCGCAGCGCGGGTCCTTGCCGCGGCCGTACTTGTCCCAGTCGGTGTCCTCGATCAGCTCCCGGTACGTCGGGACGTACCCGTCGCTCATCAGGTAGCAGGGGCGCTGCCAGCCGAACAGCGAGTAGTTCGGGATCGCCCAGGCGGTGCACGGGAAGTCGACCCTGCCCTCCAGGAAGTCCAGGAAGAGCGGTGAGTGGTTGAGCCGCCAGCGGCGTCGGTTGCCGCCCGCGAAGGCCTTCCTGAACAGCTCGCGGGTCTGCTCGACGCCCAGGAAGTGCTCCTGGTCGGGGGCCTTCTCGTAGGCGTAGGCGGGCGAGATCATCATCTCGTCGACCTTGAGGTCGTCGTTGAGGTAGTTCAGGACCTCGATGATCGTCTGCGGGGTGTCGGTGTTGAAGAAGGTCGAGTTGGTGGTGACCCGGAAGCCGCGCCGCTGGGCCTCCTTGATGGCCTCCACGGCCTCGTCGAACACGCCCTCCTTCGCCACGGACTCGTCGTGGCGCTCGCGCAGGCCGTCGATGTGCACGGCGAAGGCGAAGTAGGGAGAGGGCTCGAACTTGTCGATCTTCTTGCGCAGCAGCATGGCGTTGGTGCACAGGAAGACGTATTTGCGCTTGGCCACGAGCTGTCGCACGATCTCGTCGATCTGAGGGTGCATCAGGGGCTCACCGCCGGCGATGGACACCATCGGCGCGCCGGATTCGAGCACCGCTCCCACGGCCTGCGCGACGGGCATGCGCTGCTTGAGAATTCCGGCCGGGTGCTGGATCTTGCCGCAGCCCTCGCACTTCAGGTTGCAGGCGAAGAGCGGTTCCAGCTCGACGATGAGCGGAAACTTGTCGCGCCTGCGGAGCTTCTGTTCGGCCAAGTAAGTAGCGACCTTGATGGACTGACGCAGCGGCATGGCCATCTGGCTCACCTCCTGGGGAGCAGCAAAGAACGGTGCCATTCATAGAAAGCGGGCAGAACGGTACGAAGAACACGGAAAGCTGATATTCCACCGCGCAACGTGCCGATCCGGACGAGTTCATGTTCTGGAGCGTCCACGACCACCCGGACGGCCGCAACCGGGCGCTCGCCGGTTCGTACGGCGCTCAGTAGCGTGGCCGCCGACTCCATGTCGACCGCGATTGCGCCGGTCGTGAGCAGACCGGACCGTTCCTGACCTTGGACGACATGATCGGAGCCGGTGAGCGGTCCGGTGTGGACGGTGCGGCCGGGAACGGCGCGCACGAGCTCTTTGACGAGTAGGTCGGTCCCTACGCACGGAATGGTTCCCGCCGGATCCCGGGTCTCCTCGGCGACGACCAGATCGCCTGGGTGCATACCGGGGGCGAGCCCCGCGCAGAAGCCGGTGGCGAGCACGGCGGCCCCGTCGAGCGCCGGGTCGGCCAGGACCCGGGTGACGGAGCGTTCGGCCGCCCGGGGACCCATGCCGGTACGGAGCACGGTGACCGGCCCGCCGGCCCCGCCGCGCTCGCTCGTGCGCAGGGCGAGCTGCTCGATGCCGAGCGCGCAGGCGATCAGCAGCGGGGCCGGGGCGGGCTGTGGGCTCATCAGCTCCCCTTGGCCTCGGCGAGCGGTTTCCCGGGCTTCTCGGCGAAGGGCTCGCCGTGGACGTACCGGCCGAGCGCGGTGAGCGGGAAGACCTGCCGGTAGAGGTGGTAATTGATCGAGAAGTCCCAGGGGAACCCGGTGCCGGTGAAGTACGGCTCGTCCCAGGAGCCGTCCGCCAGCTGGGTGGCGGCCAGCCACTCGATTCCGCGTTCGACCGCCTTGGAGTCCTTCTCCCCCGCCGCCAGCAGCGCCATCAGCGCCCACGCGGTCTGCGAGGCGGTCGAGGCGCCCTTGCCGCTCCACTCCTTGACGTACTTGTAGGAGCGCAGGTCCTCGCCCCAGCCGCCGTCGTCGTTCTGGACGGACTCCAACCAGGTGACGGCGCGGCGGATCGCCGGGTGCGAGCCCGGGAACCCGGCGGCCACGAGGGCGGGGACGACGGATCCGGTGCCGTAGACGTAGTTCACGCCCCAGCGCCCGAACCAGGAGCCGTCCGGTTCCTGCTCGGCGAGCAGCCAGCGGATGCCGCGCCGGGTGCGCGGGTCGTGGGCGAGGCCCTCGACCGCGAGCATCTCGACGACATGTGCGGTGACGTCCGCCGACGGCGGGTCGATGACCTCGCCGAAGTCGCAGAACGGCAGCCGGTTCGGGAACGGGCTGGTGTTGTCGACGTCGAAGGCGCCCCACGCGCCGTTGCGCGACTGCATCCCGAGATTCCAGCGCACGCCGCGCCCGATCGCCCGCTCCACCCGCTCCGGGTCGTGGTGGCGGACCCGGCGCAGCGCGAGGACCACCTCGGCGGTGTCGTCGATGTCGGGGTAGTTGTCGTTGTGGAACTCGAACGCCCAGCCGCCCGGCGGCAGTTGGGGCCGCTTGACCGCCCAGTCACCGGGCCGGACGATCTCCTCGCCCAGCATCCAGTCCGCCGCCTTCACCAGCTGCGGATGATCGGCGGGCACGCCCGCGTCCACGAGCGCGATGGTCGCCAGGCAGGTGTCCCAGACCGGCGACTGGCAGGCCTCGATCATCCGGGCGCCGTCCTCGCGCCAGACGGCGAAACGGTCCAGTGACGCCAGCCCCTCGCGCATCACCGGGTGTTCGAGGTCGTAGCCGAGCAGCCGCAGCGCGATGATCGAGTACACCGCCGGCGGCTGGATGCCGCCCCAGCAGCCGTCGTTCTCCTGCCGCTCGATGATCCAGCGGGCGGCGCTGTTCATGGCCGCCTTGCGCAGCCGGCGCGGGGCGACCTTGCGCAACTGGTGCAGCGCCTTGTCGAGCCGCTGGAAGGCGCCGTCCCAACTCGCCGCCGGAGCAAGGGGCTTGAGTGGGTTGGGGTTCGCCGGGTCGGTGTGCAGTTCGTCGAGCGGGAACGGCGCGGGCCGTACCGGGCGCTTCGCGGAGACGATCGTCAGCGGGACGATGGTCTGCCGGGCCCAGCAGCCGAAGTCGTAGATGTTGAGCGGGACCCACTTGGGGAAGTAGATGAGCTCCGGCGGGAGTTCGGGCAGGTCCTCCCACTTCCACCAGCCGAACAGGGCCAGCCAGATCCGGGTGAAGACCCGGGCCGCGGCGATGCCGCCCTGCTCACGGATCCAGGCGGAGGCCCTGGCCATGTGGGGGGCGTCCGGCGCGTCGCCGGCCAGGCGGAGGGCGACGTACGCTTCGATGGTGGCGGAGAGCTCGCCGGGCGCGCCGTAGAAGGTGCCCCAGGTGCCGTCCTCACGCTGCTCTCCCCGGATGAAGAGCGCGGCGGCCGTCGTGGTCCTCTCGTCCCGGATCCCTAGGAACTGACGAAGCAGCAGATCCTCGGCGTCCATGGTGACGTTCGTTTCGAGGTCGCCCTTCCACCAGCCCTGGGCGTCCTGCTTCGCCAGCAGGAAGTCGGTGGCGCGCCGCACCGCGCGCACGGCGGCGTCGTGTACCCCGGCCGCCCCAGGGGTCTCGCTGTCGGTGTCGCTGGCCGCGGCTGCCCGGGGCGGCAGCGCCCCGGTGCTTCCGTCGGTCGTCGCTGTCATGGCTTCCCCTTCGTGCAGTGCTACTGGCTGTGCGTCTGCTGTGGGTCCGCCGTCGGCCGGTGCGCTGTGTCCAGCTGCACCGGCCGGCGACTACGCGAGGGCTATTCGACCGATACTGATCATCTCTTTTCGCCCGGTGATCATCTCTTCCGTACGACGACGAAGTCGGCCAGCGCCGTGAACTGCGCCCGCACCCGCTCGGGCATGTCGACGGCGTCGAGGGCCCCGACGGCGATGGTGTGCTGCCGGCGTGCCTCCTCGGTGGTCCACTCCCGGCCGCCCGCCTCCTCGATGAGGGCGGCGCGGGCCGCGAACTCCTCCTCGGAGAAGTTCTCGAAGTCGCTGCTCTTGGCGTCGGCGGCGAGGATCTCGCCGAGCCGCTCGGAGGCGGCGCCGCCCGCCGCGAGCGCGGCCACGACCGGCAGGGACTTCTTGCGCTGACGCAGATCGCTCCAGGTCTGCTTGCCGGTGGAGACCGGGTCGCCCCAGATGCCGAGCAGGTCGTCGACGGCCTGGAAGGCGAGGCCCAGGTGGTAGCCGTACTTCTCCAGGGTGTCGGCGGTGCGGTCGTCCGCACCGGCCAGCACCGCGCCGATGGAGCTGGCGCAGGCGATCAGGGCGCCGGTCTTGTTGCCCTCCATCTCCAGGCACTCCTCGACGCTGACGCGGTCGCGGTGCTCGTAGGAGATGTCCTGCGCCTGTCCGTCGATGAGGGCGCGGGTGGCGGTGGTCAGACGGCGGGTGGCGCGGCCCGCCTCGACGGTGCCGAGCTCCAGCAGCAGCTCGTTGGCCAGCGCGAACATGGCGTCGCCGACGAGGATCGCCTGGGCGGGGCCGTGCACCTTCCAGACCGTGTCGCGGTGCCGGCGCTGCTCGTCGCCGTCCATCAGGTCGTCGTGCAGCAGGGAGAAGTTGTGGACCAGTTCGACGGCCACGGCGCCGGGGATGCCGACCTCGGGCGCGGCACCGGTGACCTCGGCGGAGAGCACCGCGAGGGCGGGGCGTACGGCCTTGCCGCCGTCGCCCGCCGTGGGCTTGCCGTCGGCGTCGATCCAGCCGAAGTGGTAGGCGGAAACGGTGTCCATGGGAGGGGCCAGACGATCGACGGCCGCCCGCAGTACCGGTGTGGCCAGGGTCCTACCGCGCTCCAGGAGCGCGGCCACGTCCACCGCGTTCTCTTGAGCGGCCTTCGAGGCCGGGGGCACAGTGGGCACAGTCTCTCCTCTTGTTGCGGTACCGGGGGTGCGGGGGCCTGCCGCCTGGCGCTCGTTCAGCATCACGCCGCCTCCTCGACGTTGAAGAGGTGGCTGGGGCGGGGCCGGCCCAGGGCGCCCAGCGCGGCACCGGCCGCGCTGACGCCACTGCGGACCGCACTCTCCATGGTCGCGGGCCACCCTGTGGCGGTCCACGCTCCGGCCAGATAGAGACCGGGGGCCTTGGTACGGGCGCCGGGCCGCAGCCGTCCGACGCCGGGGGTGGGAGCGAAGGTCGCGGTGCGCTCCCGGGTCACGAAGAAGTCCTTCACCCGCGCACCGCGCGCCCTGGGCAACAGCCGCTCCAGCTCGGGCAGATAGCGCTCGCGCAGGGCGGCGACGGGCTCGTCGATCTCGTCCTGCGCGGCCGACTGGGACAGCGCGAGGTACTGGCCGCCGCGGAGCCCGGAGGCCTCGGTGCGGTCGAACACCCACTGGACCGGGGTGCCGAGGGCCGCGAAGAACGGCCTGGTGAGCACCTTGCGGTCGTAGACGACATGGACGTTGAGGATCGGCGCGGTGCCGATCTCCAGCAGGTCCTCCGGTGCGTCGAGGGCGCCCTCGGGCAGCAGGTCGTACGCCTCGCGCTGGGCGACGGCGAGCACGATGGTGTCCGCCCGGAGCGTCTCGCCGGGAACCTGGACGCTCCAACGTCCGTTCTCTTCAGGGGAGATGGAGGTGACGCGTGTACGGACCTCGATACGAACGCCCGCCGAGTCGAGCGCCTTGCGGGCCAGCCGGTCATGCAGATCACCCAGCGGGACGTGCGCCCAGCCGATGTCGGCCGCGCCCGGGTCGGACAGCAGACCGGTCTTGAACACCATCGCGGCGAGCCCCAGTGAGGCGTCGCCCGCGACCGCGTTGAGGGTGGCGACCCCGACCAGGTCCCACAGTGCCTCGATGGCACGCGCCGACTGACCGTGCGCGGCCAGCCAGCCGCCGAAGTCCTGGGCGTCCAGGGCCGGATCGGCGAGGTCGAGCCCCTTGAGCGCGAGCGCGGCCCGCCCGACACTGGCGCGCTCGGCCAGTGACAGATGCGGATAGGTCGCGAGGCTCCGGCCCAGGTGCAGGGGTACGGGCAGCGCGTCGCGCCGCAGCCTGCCGAGCCGCCGTCCCTCGGGCTTGTCGACGTCGAGTACGGGCACGTCGAGACGATCCTGCAGCGGCGCCAGCGCCGTTCCCTCGATGCGGTCGAGGAACCAGCGGTAGGCGGTGCAGCAGCGCAGGTACACGTGCTGTCCGTTGTCGACGGTGAGGTCGCCGCGCTGGAAGGAGAAGGCCAGGCCGCCCAGCCTCGGCCGGCCCTCGATCAGGGTGACGCGCACTCCGGCGTCGGCGAGCGCGAGCGCGGCGGTGATGCCGGCGAGCCCGCCGCCGACCACGACGGCGTCCCTCCCCGGGCGTTGCGGGATGTCCGCGAGCGGCTCTTGCGGCCGCGTGCCGTCGGTCATCGTGCACCCTCCCCTGCGCGACCGCCGTACCGGTGCTCGAACACCGGACGGCCGGTCGTCTCAGTCAGGGACGCCGCCCGGCGGCGGAGGGTTGCCCGCCACTTTTCGCCGGTGGCATCACCTTGGGCCGGAATGTCCATCAGGCGCGCCTCCTGACGGTCCGTCGGGTCACATGCCGGGCGTCCAGACCGGACAGGCCGCGCACGGCGACGTACGCCTTCTCGCGTCCGGGCAGGGAGACCCGGCCGCGCAGCACGGCCTCGGGGTCGCGCTCGATGCGGTCGAGGAGGCGGCGGTAGATGCCCGCCATGGCGGCGACACAGGCGCCGCTGCGCCGGTCGAGCATGGGGAGCAGCCGGTAGCCCTCGGCGAAAAGTGCGCGGGCCCGACGCACTTCGAAGTGCACGAGGCCCGCGAAGTCGGAGCCCTCCGGTGGTGTCGGCCCGCTGAAGCCGGCCGAGCAGCCGAACTTGGCGAGGTCGTCGGAGGGCAGATAGGTGCGCCCGCCCTCGCCGTCCTCGCGAACGTCCCGCAGGATGTTGGTGAGTTGCAGCGCGAGCCCGAGGGTGTCGGCGTACTCCGGGGCGCGCTCGGCGCCGCGCGCTCCGGGTTCGGTGCCGAACACGCCGAGCGAGAGCCGCCCGATGGCGCCCGCGACACAGCGGCAGTAGACCTTCAGGTCGTCCCAGGTCTCGTAGGTCTCGCCGCGCACATCCATCAGGACGCCGTCGATGAGTTCGTCGAGGCCGCCGAGCGGGATCGGGAAGGTGTCGGCGGCGTGGGCGAGGGCGACGGCCACGGGGTCGGTGTCGTCCTCGTCGACCGCGCGGTCACGGATCCGGGTCAGCAGCTCCCGGGTGTCCTCAAGTCTGGCGACCTTGACGTCGCCGGTCAGGGCGCCGTCGCCGATGTCGTCGACGCGGCGCGAGAACGCGTACAGCGCCGACATCGCGCGGCGCTTGGACGTGGGCAGCAGTCGGATGCCATAGGCGAAGTTACGGGCCTGCTGTCCGGTGACGGCCTCGCAGTAGCTGTAGGCGGCGAGTACCGGTGCGGACACGTGTGGTGCAGACTCCACGGTCCGGATCACCCCTCTCCTCGCAGAGTCACGCCCACCTCACGCAGCAGCTGCAGCTTGCCGGCCTTGGGCGGGCCTGGAAGTACGTCGTATTCGGCGGCGGCGATCGCGCGGATCGCCGCCCTTCCCCCCGCCACGAAACCCGCGAGCAGCAGCTTGAGCCTGCCGTGGACGCTACCCACCAGGGGGGTGCCTTCATTCAGGAGGTTCTGGGCACGTTCGGCTTCGTATGCAACCAGTGCGCGCACCGATGCGCCTGCTGTTTTTGCCGCGAGATCGGTTTCCTCGACGTGGAAGCGCTTCATGTCCGCCGCGGGCAGATAGATCCGGTCACGGCCGAGGTCCTCGGCGATGTCCTGAAGGTGCTCGACGATCTGCAGCGCCGTGCACACCGCGTCGGAGCGGCGGATCCGCTCGGGGGTCGCCGTGCCGGTGACGGCGAGGACGAGACGGCCGACGGGGTTGGCGGACAGTTCGCAGTAGGCAAGGAGGTCGTCGTAGGTCTCGTACCGCCCGACGAGCTGGTCCTGACGGTTGGCAGCGATCAGGCCGAGGAAGGGCTCGGGGGTCAGCGCGCCGCGGCGGACGGCCGGCTGCAGCCGGCGCAGCAGGGGGTGGCGCGGGGTGCCGTCGAAGACCCGGCGCAGGTCGGCCTCGAAGGCGTCGAGCAGAACCAGCCGGTCCTCGGCGTCCGCGGCCGACACGCCGAGCAGACGGGCGTCGGCGCCGCCGGGAGCGAGATCGCCGTCGCCGATGTCGTCGACGAGGCGGGCGAAGCCGTAGACGGCCATGAGGTCGGCGCGCCAGGCCCTGGGCAGGAAGAAAGGCGCCACGGGGAAGTTCTCCGCAGCGGCCTTGTCGAGTGTGCCGCGCTCCGGATCACCCGCGCGCGTGCCGGTTGCCGTCACCGTGGACTGCCCGGGGCGGGGACGGCGCAGGCTGCTGCGTTCAGCTGGGGAGTTTCCGTAGCCATTGCCGTCACATCTCCCGTTCTACACCGACGACCCAATGCACACTATTTCGGACACGCCGCCCGGCTGTCCGCGCCGCAGCCCGGAGAGAGGGGTGTCGCGCCTTATCGCCCCACTTGCCGTGTTTCGGTACCGGTACAGCTTACGTTGTACAACGGGGCAAGGCCCGTGGGGGTGTCCTGCACATCACAACAACACACCGATTGGCGTCAAGATTCCTCGGGCCAGCCGGAGTTGACGTTTCCTTTGCAGACGCGGGCCCCGCCGGAGACAGTTCCGGCGGGGCCCGGGGAAGCCTTCTGGGCCGCACGGCCCATGTCCGGGTGGACTACTTGCCCGTGAACTTCTCGTACTCCTTGAGGACCTCGTCCGTAGGCCCGTCCATCCGCAGCTCGCCGCGTTCCAGCCACAGGACGCGGTTGCAGGTGTCCCGGATCGACTTGTTGTTGTGGCTCACCAGGAACACCGTGCCCGCTTCCTTGCGCAGCTCACGGATCCGGGCCTCGGAACGCTTCTGGAAGGAACGGTCACCGGTGGCCAGCGCCTCGTCGATCATCAGGACGTCGTGGTCCTTGGCGGCGGCGATGGAGAAGCGCAGCCGGGCCGCCATGCCGGAGGAGTAGGTGCGCATGGGCAGGGTGATGAAGTCGCCCTTCTCGTTGATGCCGGAGAAGTCGACGATGCCCTGGTAGCGCTCCTTGATCTGCTCACGGGACATGCCCATGGCGAGACCGCCCAATATGACGTTGCGCTCGCCGGTGAGGTCGTTCATCAGGGCCGCGTTCACGCCGAGGAGGGAGGGCTGGCCGTCGGTGTAGACCTTGCCCTTCTCCGGCGGGAGCAGGCCGGCGATGGCGCGCAGCAGGGTGGACTTGCCGGAGCCGTTGGAGCCGATGAGGCCGATGGCCTCGCCGCGGTAGGCGACGAAGGAGACGCCGCGCACGGCGTGCACCTTGCGCACACCCCGCTCCTCGCCGCGCTTGATGATGCGGCTCAGCGCCGCGGTGGCGCTGCCCTTGCCGGTCTTGGCGCCGTTGACGCGGTAGACGATGTGCAGCTCGTCGGCGATGACGGTGGGGATGTGGGCATCCGTGTTCTGCTCAGCCACGGCCGTACCTCTCTTCCGCCTTCCAGAAGTAGACGAAGCCGCCGACCGCGAACAGCACGGCCCAGCCGAGCGCGGCCGCCCAGACGTGGTGGGGGAGGTTCTCACGGCCGTAGCCGTCGATGAGGGCGAAGCGCATCAGGTCCATGTAGATGGCCGCCGGGTTCCACTGCAGGACGGTCGACACCCACTGCGGCTTGCCGGCCAGCATGATCGGGATGGAGAACATCACGCCGGACGCGTACATCCACGTACGCATCACGAAGGGCATGAGCTGGGCCAGGTCCGGGGTCTTGGCGCCGGCGCGGGCCATGATCAGGGCGAGGCCGGTGTTGAACAGGAACTGAAGGGCCAGCACCGGGAGGATCAGCACCCAGCTCGCCTTCGGATAGCTGCCGAAGCCGATCGCCACCGCGAACAGCACGATCATCGAGAACAGCAGCTGCTGGAGCTGCTGGAGCGCGAAGGAGATGGGGAGCGAGGCGCGCGGGAAGTGCAGGGCGCGGACCAGGCCGAGGTTGCCGGAGATCGCGCGTACGCCCGCCATCACCGAGCTCTGGGTGAAGGTGAACAGGAAGACGCCCGTGACCAGGAACGGGATGTACACCTTGCGCGGCATGCCGCGGTCGGCCTGGAGGATCATGCCGAAGATGAAGAAGTACACGGCCGCGTTCAGCAGCGGGGTCGCCACCTGCCACAGCTGGCCGAGCTTCGCCTGGCTGTACTGGGCGGTCAGCTTCGCCCGCGAGAACGCGAGGATGAAGTGCCGCCGGTCCCAGAGCTGGCGGATGTACTCGAACAGCGAGGGCCGGGCGCCGCTCACGGACAGCCCGTACTTGGCGGCCAGCTGGGCCGCCGTGCGTCCCTCGTCGGGCGACGGAGGCGCGCTCACCGCGACCGAACCGTCGTGCGTTGTCTCACTCACCAGTGGAAACTTTCGTCTTCGAGATGCGCAGCCTGTGCCGGCCTGGCATGTACCTGGGGCCGGGTTGCGGCCCTGTGGCTCTCAGGGTCGAGCTTGTCAGATGACCGGAGGTCGGCCCAGTCGAGTCAGCCGCCACACCGTACGCCACTTCATGGGCCTGCGGGGACCGCACGAAGTGGTCCAGCCTTCCCGGAATCCGCCGAACCATGCCCTCAGGGCGGAGCGGGAGGGGCGGCGGACGAGGGTGAGCAGCAGCCAGACGCCCAGATAGACCGGGACGAGGGGGGCGGGGAGGTTGCGGCGGGCGAGCCAGACGCGGTTGCGGGCGACCATGCGGTGGTAGACCGCGTGCCGGGAGGGCGCGGTCGTCGGGTGGTACAGCACCATGTCGGACCGGTAGTCGATCATCCAGCCCGCGTCGAGGGCCCGCCATGCCAGGTCGGTTTCCTCATGGGCGTAGAAGAATTCGTCCGGGAGCCCGCCGACTTCGGCGAAGACCTGGGTGCGCACGGCGTTGGCGCCGCCGAGGAAGGTGGTGACCCGGGAGGAGCGCATCGGGTCGGAGGCGCGCAGCCGGGGGACGTGGCGGCGCTGGGTGACCCCGGTGTCGGGGTCGGCGATGCGGAAGCTGATGATGCCGAGCTTCGGGTCGGCCGTGAAGGCCTCGCGGCACAGCTCGGCGGTGTCGTGCTGGGCGAGGAGGCCGTCGTCGTCGAGGAAGAGCAATATGTCGACGTCGCGGCCGCTGGGGCCGAAGGCCTCGATGCCGACGTTGCGGCCGCCGGGGATGCCGAGGTTCTCGGGCAGCTCGATGGTGCGGACGCCCTCGGGGACGTCCGGGACCGGGGAGCCGTTGCCGACCACGACGACCTCGACGCGGTCGCCGTCCTGCTTGGCGACCGAGTCGAGGAGGGCGCGCAGCTCGTCGGGGCGGTTGCCCATGGTGATGATGACCGCGCCGACCTTCATGCCGTTCACTTCAGCCTGCTCGAAGCGAGGATGGACACGAGGTGCAGCACGGTCTGGAGCATGGCGATGCCGGCCAGCACCGCGACACCGAGCCGGGAGAAGAACAGGTCTCCGCGTACCTGGTCGGCGATGGCCAGCACCAGGATCAGCAGCGAGGCCTCGATGCCGAGGATCAGCCGGTGGAACTTGAGCAGGGCGGCGGCCTTGCGGGCCAGCGCCATGCCGGAGGAGCGCATCTCGGAGGCGGCCTCCTTGACCGGCGGCATACCGTTCTGATGGCGGGCGACACCGACGAGGTCGGTCTCGGCCTTGATCAGGATGGCGCCGAGCGCGGCCAGGGTGCCGAGGAAGGCCCACAGCCAGTCGATACGGCCGCTGCCCCACAGGTCGGCGGCGCGCAGGCCGAAGCCGACGAGCACGGCGGCGTCGGTGAGGTAGGCGCCGACGCGGTCCAGGTAGACGCCGCCCAGCGAGTACTGCTTGCGCCAGCGGGCGATCTCGCCGTCGACGCAGTCCAGCAGCAGGTACATCTGGACGCACACCACGCCGAGCACGGCGCCCGCGATCCCCGGCACCAGAAGTGCCGGGGCCGCGAGTACACCGAAGACGGTCATCAGGTACGTGAGCTGGTTGGGCGTGACCCTGGTGTTCACCAGGTAGCGGTCGACCCGCAGGGACACCTCGCGCATGTAGAGGCGTCCCATCCAGTGCTCACCGCTGCGCCGGTCCTTCACCCCCGCGGGGTGAACGACGGGGCGGAGTTCAGCTACCGATGGCCTTGACATAGTCGGCGTAGATGTCCTTGATCTGGTCGGTTGTCAGGTCGAGGTGTTCGAGGATCGTGTAGCGGCCGGGCCGGGTCTGCGGAGCGAAGTCGACGGCGCGGACGAACTCGTCCACCGTGAAGCCGATCTCCTCCGGCAGCACCGGCAGCCCGTGCCGACGCAGCACCTCGGCCGTGTACTTCGACTCCTCGTGCGCTCCACGGAGGTACATCGCGAAGGCGGCGCCCAGGCCGCACTGCTCGCCGTGGCTCGCGGCGCGCTTGGGGTAGAGCAGGTCGAAGGCGTGGTTGATCTCGTGGCAGGAGCCCGAGGCCGGGCGGGAGTCGCCGGAGATCGACATCGCGATGCCGGTGAGGACCAGCGCCTCGGCGAGCACCTGGAGGAAGTCGTTGTCCCCGATGCCGCCCGGGTGACGGAGCACCGCCTCGCCCGCCTGGCGGGCCATGGCGGAGGCGAGGCCGTCGATCTTCTCACCGGTGACGCGGTTGGCCAGCTCCCAGTCCGCGATCGAGTTGATGTTGGAGATCGCGTCACCGATGCCCGCGCGTACGAAGCGCGCCGGTGCCTCGCGGATGACGTCGAGGTCGATGACGGCCGCGATCGGGTTCGGCACGCCGTAGGAGCCGCGGCCCGCGTCGTTGTCGAGGGTGGCGACCGGCGAGCACAGGCCGTCGTGCGCGAGGTTCGTCGGTACGGCGACCAGCGGCAGGCCGACCCGCGCCGCGGCGAACTTGGCGCAGTCGATGATCTTGCCGCCGCCCAGGCCCACGACCGCGTCGTAGTGGCCGGCCTTTATGTCGCCGGCCAGCCGGACCGCGTCGTCGAGGGTGCCGCCGCCGACCTCGTACCAGGTGGCGCCGGGCAGCGTCGGCGCGATCCGCTCGCGCAGCTTGGCGCCGGAACCGCCGCTGATGGCGACGGCGAGCTTGCCCGAGGTCGAGATCCGCTCGTCGGCCAGCACGCACGCCAGATCGTCGAGGGCACCCGGGCGGATGTCCACGACGAGCGGTGAGGGGATGAGCCGGGTCAGTACTGGCACGCGATCTCCCGTCCCTTGGCGAGATCGTCGTGGTTGTCGATCTCGACCCACTTGACGTCGCCGATCGGCGCCACGTCGATACGGAAGCCGCGGTTCACGAGCTCCTGGTAGCCGTGCTCGTAGAACTGCTGCGGGTCGGTCTCCCACACCGCCTTGAGGGCGTCGGCCAGCTCGGGGGCGGCGTCGCCCTCGATGAGGGTGACGCCGATGTACTCGCCGGTGGCCTCGGCGGGGTCCATCAGCTTGGTGATCTTCGTCATGCCCTTCTCGGGGTCGACGACGACCTTCATCTCCTCGTCGGCCAGGCTCTTCACCGTGTCCAGGGCGAGGATGATCTTCTTGCCGTCGCCGCGGGCGGCGAGCAGCGTCTTCTCGACGGAGACCGGGTGGACGGTGTCGCCGTTGGCGAGGATCACGCCGTCCTTGAGGGCGTCACGGCCGCACCACAGGGAGTAGGCGTTGTTCCACTCCTCGGCCTTGTCGTTGTCGATGAGGGTGAGCTTGAGGCCGTACTTCTGCTCCAGCGCTTCCTTGCGCGCGTACACGGCTTCCTTGCGGTAGCCGACGATGATCGCGACCTCGGTCAGGCCGATCTCGGCGAAGTTGCCGAGGGTGAGGTCGAGGACCGTGGGTTCGCCCTCTATGCCCGCAGGACCCACCGGCACCAGAGCCTTGGGAAGGCTGTCGGTGTAGGGGCGCAGACGCCGTCCGGCGCCGGCCGCCAGCACGAGGCCGATCATGCGGGTTCTCCTTCATCGTGTACGGCGGGTGCGCCGCCCTTGTGAGCGGACACCCAGAAGCGGATGCTCTCGACGAGCACCACGAGGGCCACGGCCACGGCGAGGGCCGTGAGCGCGACCTTGAACTGCGAAGCGGTGAGCGCGGCGGCCAGGACGGTGACGAGCAGCGTCCGCCCCTCGTGCCCCCCGACGGCGCGCACCAGCCAGACCGGTGGCGCTCCGGCGTTGCCGCGGATGCGGTACACCGTGTCGTAGTGATGGTAGGCGACGGCCGCCACCAGGCCGAAAGCCGCAGGAAGTGCTCCGTTTACCCCGGCTTTAACCGCGAGCGCGAGGACGGTGCAGTATTCGGCCGCCCGGAAGAACGGCGGCACCAGCCAGTCGAGAGCGCCCTTGAGGGGGCGGGCGACGGCGAGGCCCGAGGTCAGGGCGTATACGAGCGCGGCGACGACCGGCCAGGGCCCGCCGAAGTCGGTGAGTGCGGCCGTGGCGACGACCGCGGCGCCGCCGAGCAGGGCCACGGCGGGGACGGCGAAGCCGGGCAGGCGTCGCGCCGGGTTCTTGAGCGCCTCGGCGAGGCCCTGCGCGAGTGGCCCGGAGTCCGCGAGATCGGCCAGCGCCTGCGCGGCCCGGTCGGTGCGGTGGGCCCTGCGGGTCAGCGAGCGCAGCACACGGCCTGCGGTGGTGTAAGTGGCGGCGAAGGCGCAGCCGATGAGCAGGGCGTAGAAGGTGATGCGGGGGGTCGTGGCCGCCGTGAGGATCGCGATCATCGCCCAGCGCTCGCCGATCGGCAGCACGATCATCCGGCGCACCCATACCGTCCAGCCGACGCTGTCGAGCTTGTCGGAGAGGGCGGCCGTGGGGCTGGTGTTGGCGGTGGCGTCGTGGTTGGCCTCGTTGAAGGAGAAGTCCACGACGTGCCGGCAGGTCTGCAGGACCATCGCGCCGAGGGCGAGGGCCCAGACGTCGTCGCCGCCGCGTGCCGCGCCGAGGGCGAGTCCGGCGTAGTAGGCGTACTCCTTGGCCCGGTCGAAGGTGGCGTCGAGCCAGGCGCCGAGCGTGGAGTACTGCAGGGAGTAGCGGGCGAGCTGGCCGTCGGTGCAGTCCAGGACGAACGAGAAGATCAGCAGCAGGCCTGCCGCGACGAACCCGCCCCGGGTGCCGGTGGCCGCGCAGCCCGCCGCGATGAGCGCGGTGATCAGGGAGGCGGTGGTGACCTGGTTCGGGGTCAGCCCCCGGTGGGCGCACCAGCGGGCGATGTAGCGGGAGTAGGGGCTGATGAAGTGGGTCGTGAAGAAGCCGTCGCGGGCCTTCACGGCCGACTTCAGGCGTACGGCCTCGTCGTCGACGGCGGCGACGGCCTGCCGTGCCTCGTTGCGGGCCTGCGGGTCGGCCGGGACGGCGGCGACCAGGCTGCCGAGCTCGGGGCGGTGGACGTCGGTGCCGTCCTCGTCGAGGGCGGTGACGACGCGGTCGGCGAGGCTGTCGACGGCGACCGCCGTACCGCCGCCCGCGGAGGTCTCGCGGGCCATCGCGCGGGTCAGGGCCTTGCGGCCGGCCGGCTGGGCCGTCACGGCGCCCGGGATCGCGGCGAGCGGGAAGCGGGGGTCGGTGAGGCCGAGGCGCAGTGAGTGCAGGTGGCCGACGAAGCGGGAGTCGACCAGGGCGACGCGCTGGTCGCCGGGCACCTGGGCGAGGAGCGTCTCGGCGTCGGCCGGGTCGGCGGCGACCCGCACGTCGTAGCCGAGGGACCGCAGATCGCCCTCGATCGACGATCCGGGCACCGGCTGACCGGTGAGGATGGCGGTCGACAACCGAACTCACTCCCTGGGTGCCGGCATGTCCGCGCCGGTCATGTACGTGGGTGGCGGCGCCCGTTGGCGGTGGCGACCGGGCGGCGTGTCGGCAGAGGCTATCGGACGTATGGAAGCCGACGTTCACCACCCGTTTGGCGGGGCGATCAACGCGGTTTGCCCAGAGCAATGCCGCGATCATCATCGGGGATTCGGGGCCCCGCCCACAAACTCGTACTCACAGACGGGACATCGGGGACATTGGTTCCACCGCCGGTCCACCGGCATAGGGTGGGCGACCATGACATGGCTGATCACCGGCGGAGCCGGCTACATCGGGGCACATGTGGCGCGGGCCATGACCGGGGCCGGGGAGCGGGTCCTCGTACTGGACGATCTCTCGGCCGGGTATCCCGCGCGGCTTCCGGCGGACGTGCCGCTCGTCGAGGGTTCCGCGCTGGACGGCGGCCTGCTGAAGCGGGTGCTGGCCGAGCACGCGGTGTCGGGTGTGGTGCATCTCGCGGCGCGCAAGCAGGTCGGTGAGTCCGTGGCGCAGCCCACGCGCTACTACCGGGAGAACGTGGGCGGTCTCGCCACGCTGCTGGAGGCGGTCGCGGAGGCCGGGGTCGGGCGGTTCGTGTTCTCGTCGTCGGCCGCCGTCTACGGCAACCCGGATGTGGATCTCATCACGGAGGACACCGCGTGCGCGCCGGTGAACCCGTACGGCGAGACCAAGCTCACCGGGGAGTGGCTGGTGCGGGCGGCGGGCCGGGCGCACGGTATCTCCACCGTATGTCTGCGCTATTTCAACGTCGCGGGCGCCGCCGCGCCCGAGCTGGCCGACACGGGCGTCTTCAACATCGTCCCGATGGTCTTCGACCGGCTCACCCGCGACGAGGCCCCGCGGATCTTCGGCGACGACTATCCGACGCCGGACGGCACCTGCGTCCGTGACTACATCCATGTCGCCGACCTCGCCGAGGCACATCTCGCGGCGGCTCGGCGGCTGACCGCGGCGGACGCGAACGGCGACGCGGGCGGCGACCTGACGGTCAACATCGGTCGCGGCGAGGGCGTCTCCGTGCGCGAGCTGATCACGGTCATCGGTGAGGTCACCGGCGACCGGCGCCCCGCGGTCGTCGAGCCCCGGCGCCCCGGCGACGCCCCCCGCGCGGTCGCCTCGGCCGCGCTGGCCGCCGAGGAACTCGGCTGGACGGCTCGGCGCGGGGTACCCGAGATGGTCGAGTCGGCATGGCAGGGGTGGCTGCGGCACCGTCGGGCCTGATCATCCGCAACGTCCTGACCTGCGTATCGTTTCCGCAGGTCAGGGCACATGACAACGGTGTTCAGTGCCGCGTTGCCCGATACCCCCCACCCGTAGTTCACTGTGATCCCGGACCGACATTCCGATCGTCTACGGACCGCAGAAGGGCGGCATTTCCATGGGGGCTGGCCACGATCACGGCCATGCGCACGCGCACGCGCCGACGACCGGCACGGCGGCGGCCGCGTACCGCGGGCGGCTACGGGTCGCGCTGTCGATCACTCTCGGCGTCATGGTGGTCCAGATCATCGGCGGTGTGGTCGCGGACTCGCTCGCCCTGATCGCCGACGCGGCGCACATGGCGACGGACGCGCTGGGCCTGGGCATGGCCCTGCTGGCGATCCACTTCGCGAACCGGCCGCCGAGCACGACGCGCACCTTCGGCTACGCCCGCGCGGAGATCCTCGCGGCCCTCGCCAACTGTCTGCTGCTGCTCGGTGTCGGCGGCTATGTGCTGTACGAGGCGATCCAGCGGTTCCTCACCCCCGCGGACACCGACGGCGGCCAGATGATCGTGTTCGGTGCGATCGGCCTGGTCGCGAACATGATCTCGCTGACGCTGCTGATGCGCGGCCAGAAGGAGAGCCTGAACGTGCGCGGCGCCTTCCTGGAGGTGGCCGCGGACGCGCTGGGCTCGCTGGCGGTGCTGATCTCGGCGGCGGTGATCCTGACCACCGGCTGGCAGGCCGCAGACCCGATCGCCTCGCTGGTCATCGGCCTGATGATCGTGCCGCGCACCTTCAAGCTGCTGCGCGAGACCCTCGACGTACTGCTGGAGTCGGCGCCCAAGGACGTCGACATGGCGCAGGTGCGGGCCCACATACTCGCGCTGGACGGGGTCGAGGACATCCATGACCTGCACGCCTGGACGATCACGTCCGGGATGCCGGTGCTGTCGGCCCATGTGGTGGTGCGCTCCGACGTCCTGAACGCGATCGGCCACGAGAAGATGCTGCACGAGCTCCAGGGATGCCTGGGCGACCACTTCGACGTGGAGCACTGCACCTTCCAGCTGGAGCCGGTCGGGCACGCCGAGCACGAGGCCCGGCTCTGCCACTGAGGCCGAGAAGCGACTTCGGCACTGAAACAACCGTACGGTCCGATAAAACGTCAGTACGGGCGGAATGCAGCGATCCGGTGGTCGGTCGCGTCCTCATGCTCACAGCGCCCCCGCTGACGGTTCCGTGCCCGCCGCGCCGGGCACGATCAACTGCCGGGAGTGCCGGATTCGTACGGCACACTTGGGGCGCGAAGACCGATGCGAAGGATGGGTATGCCGATCACACCTGCGACCGCGACGCACAGTCCGTCGAACGGCGCCGCAGACGCGATTTTGCTGGAACTGGTCGACGAGAACGGTGTGACGATCGGCACCGCGGAGAAGCTCGCCGCCCATCAGCCGCCGGGACAGCTGCACCGCGCGTTCTCCGTGTTCCTCTTCGACGAGCACGGCCGGCTGCTGCTCCAGCAGCGGGCGCTCGGCAAGTACCACTCCCCCGGCGTGTGGTCCAACACCTGCTGCGGACATCCCTACCCCGGTGAGGCCCCCTTCGCGGCCGCGGCCCGGCGTACCCACGAGGAGCTCGGCGTCTCCCCGTCGCTGCTCGCCGAGGCGGGCACCGTCCGCTACAACCACCCGGACCCGGACTCGGGCCTGGTGGAGCAGGAGTACAACCACCTCTTCGTCGGCCTGGTCCAGTCCCGGCCCCGGCCGGACACGGAGGAGGTCGGCGACACCGCCTTCGTGACCTCGGCCGAACTGACCGAGCGCCACGCCAAGGACACCTTCTCGTCCTGGTTCATGACCGTGCTCGACGCGGCCCGCCCCGCGATCAGGGAACTGACGGGCCCGTCGGCCGGCTGGTGAGGGGCGCTCCTGAGCCCTGGACCTAGGGCACGCCCACGGGCTTGAGCGGGACGGCGGCCCAGATCACCTTGCCGCCGCTCGCCGTGTGCTCGACGTCGCAGACGCCGCCCGCCTCCCGCGTGACCTCGCGCACCAGGAGCAGGCCGCGGCCGCCGGTCTGGCCGTGGTCCGCCTCCAGGGCGGTCGGGCGGTAGGGGTGGTTGTCCTCCACCGACACCCGCAGCCACTCGGCTCCGACGGCGACCTCCACGGCGAGCATCGGCGACAGCAGCGCCGCATGCCGTACGGCGTTCGTGACCAGCTCCGAAACGATCAGCAGCAGTCCTTGGACGAGGTCGTCCGAGACCGGCACGCCCTGGCGGTACAGCAGGTCCCGGACGGCGTGCCGCGCCTGCGGGACCGAGGCTTCGACGGCGGGAGCGGTGAACCGCCAGACGCCTTCGTAAGGCAGTGGATTCGGCGGCCGCTGACCGAGGGGCTCGTCCGCGTCGCCTGCTGGGCGTGGACCGGCCCCGCGCCCATGGTTCTCCATCGTCCGGTCGCCACCCTCGCGCTCGATTGTCACCACATGTCGAGTGTTGGTAACGCGCACGTCCGGACCGTAGAACTGAACACAAGTCAGCAGGTATCGAGCGTTTCTGATCGTTGACGTATGACGGCGTCAGGTGGGGGACCGCTCCTGTCGCGCTGGTGCCGACTTGGCGAACTATTCGGGTTGTACGGGTTTGCCGCCGCTGTCGCCCGGTTCCTTCTGCCTGTCCCCTTCGGGGGGCATTTGCTCGGTGACCATGCTGACGACCCGGCGCCCGCCGAAGCCGGTCGCGAGCAGGCCGAGTCCGTCGAAGAGCAGGGCGAGGGAGAAGAGGGTTCCGATGACGTATCTGCTGCTGGGCCAGGAACTCAGCACCAGGATGCCCAGGAGCAGGTCGAAGGCGCCCTGCAGCAGGGTCCAGCCGAACTGCGGACCGCGTACCACCAGGCTGCCGACCAGCCGGAACAGCCCGCCCGTCAGGAACAGCAGGGCGGCGAACATGGCCAGCGCCTCGGCCGCCGCCTCCGGTCTGCGAATCACCACCACACCGGCCGCGATGTTCAGCGCCGCGACCGCCACACCGAGCCAGAAGAAGTTGCTGCCGCGCGCCTGAACCGCGTGCAGCAGGCCGACGATGCCGCCGATCAGCAGCAGCCAGCCGAACAGAAGCATCGAGGTGAGCGTGGCGAAGCCGGTGTAGAGAAGACCGACGACTCCCGCGACCACCAGGATCACGCCCAGCGCCGCCAGCCAGCCGAAGCCGCGACTCAGCTTGGCGGTCTCGCCCTTGTCTCCCCGCATCCGGGGCCTCCTAGCGCTGCGGACCCCTTCTTGATCGTACGGTCATGCGGTGCGGCTAGCATCCGACGCATGGAGCCCCAGCTGCAGCACAGCGTCACCGACTCGGTCGCCACCGTCGTCATCCACCATCCGGCCAAGCGCAACGCGATGACGGCCGCGATGTGGCGGGCGCTGCCGCCGCTGCTCGACACGCTGGCCGCCGATCCTGCCGTGCGGGCGCTGGTGCTGACCGGTGAGGGCGGGACGTTCTGCGCGGGCGCCGACATCTCCACGCTGCGGGGGTCGCCGCAGGAGGCACAGTCGCTGGCCGTGGCCGCCGAGGAGGCGCTGGCCGCCTTTCCGAAGCCGACGCTGGCGGCGATCCGGGGGCACTGTGTGGGCGGCGGGTCGCAGCTGGCGGCGGCCTGCGATCTGCGGTTCGCCGAGGAGGGGTCGCTGTTCGGGGTGACGCCGGCCAAGCTCGGGATCGTGTATCCGGCGTCGTCCACCCGTCGGCTGGTGTCGCTGGTGGGGCCGGCCGCCGCCAAGTACCTGCTGTTCTCGGGCGAGTTGATCGACGCGGCGCGGGCACTGCGTACGGGTCTGGTGGACGAGGTGCTGCCGGAGGGCGAACTCGGCAAGCGGGCCGTGGAGTTCACCCGGATCCTGGTGTCGCGCTCACAGCTGACCCAGGCCGCGGCGAAGGAGTTCGCGAACGGGCGCACCGACCGGGACGAGCACTGGGCGGAGCAGGCCCGCGGCAGCGGCGACACCGCGGAGGGCGTCGCCGCGTTCCTGGAGCGCAGGCGGCCCCACTTCACCTGGACTACGTCAGGCTGAAGCGGCTGTTGGTGCGGAACTCCTCCACGAGATGGGCGGGTGCCTTCTGCGGGGAGCCCGCGTCGTAGGGCGGCTGCGGGTCGTACTCGGTCAACAGCTGTACGGCCTGGGCGTGTTCGTCACCGGCGATCTTCCCGACCAGGGTCAGGCCCATGTCGATGCCCGCGGAGACACCGGCCGCGGTGAGGTACTTGCCGTCGGACACCACGCGCTCCCCCGTGGGCTCGGCGCCGTACGGCGGCAGGTAGTCGAGGGTGAGCCAGTGGGAGGTGGCGCGGCGGCCCTGCAGCAGGCCCGCGGCGGCGAGGATCAGCGAGCCCGAGCAGACGGAGGTCGTCCAGGTGCTGGTGGAGTCGGCGGTCCTGAGCCACTCCAGGAGGGTGTCGTTCTCGATCTCGGCGGGGGTTCCGGAGCCGCCCGGCACCACGACGACATCGGGGTGCGGCACCTCGGCCAGGGTCTTGTCCGCCGTGATGGCGAGGAACCCGGTGTCGGCGCGCACGGGTCCGGCCTGCACGGCGACGAAGTCGACCCGCGCGTCCGGGATACGGCTCAGGACCTCGTAGGGCCCGATGATGTCGAGGGCGGTGAAGCGGTCGTACAGGACCATCGCGATCTGCATGGAGTTCCCTTTCCGGGGGGCTTCGGCTGTGCTTCGGCCGGGCTTGGGCCGGCTCACTGGACGGTCGTGGGGCGGAACCGGCGGCGGTACTCGGCCGGGGCCGTCCCGAGGCTCTTGACGAAGGCGCGCCGCATGGCTTCGGGGGTCCCGTAACCGCAGGCGCGGGAGATCTCCTCGACGCCGTCGTGGGTGTCCTCCAGAAGGCGGCGGGCGTGTTCGAGGCGGACCCGGTCGACGTACCGGCCGGGGGTCATGCCGGTCTCGCTCTGGAAGGCGCGGGCGAAGTGACGCGGCGAGAGGGTCGCGCGGGCGGCCAGTGACTCGACCGTCAGATCGTCGTCGGGGTGCTCGGTGATCCAGCGCTGGACCTCCCTCAGAGGCTCGCGCTGCGCGGTCTGGGCGGCCAGCTGGGCGCTGAACTGGGCCTGGTTTCCGGGTCGGCGCAGGAAGACGACCAGGTGGCGGGCCAGGTTGAGGGCCACGTCGCGGCCGAGGTCCTCCTCGACCAGGGCGAGGGCGAGGTCGATGCCCGAGGTCACGCCGGCGGAGGTGGCGACATGGCCGTCGCGCACGAAGATGGGGTCCGGGTCGACCTCGACGGCCGGGTGGTCGCGGGCGAGCTTGTCGCAGTACGCCCAGTGGGTCGTGGCCCGGCGTCCGTCCAGCAGGCCCGCGGCGGCGAGCAGGATCGCGCCGGTGCAGACGGAGACCAGGCGCTCGGCCCGGGGGCCGTGCTCGCGCAGCCAGTCGGTGAGGGCCGGATCGGGGTTGCGAGTGCCGTTGCCGCCCGGGACGACGAGGGTGTGCGGGTCCTGGGTGTCGGTGAGGGACAGGTCCGGTACGAGGGTCAGGCCGCTGGAGGCGCGTACGGCAGCGCCGTCCAGGGTGGCCGTACGGATCCGATACGTGCCCGGAGTGTGCTTCTCGGCCCCCGCGAAGACCTCCAGCGGCCCGGTGACATCGAGGCTCTGCACATCGTCGAGGAGAACGAAGAGAACGGTTCGCTGCGCCATGCCCTCGATTCTTCGGGGCGGGGACGGGTGGCCGCAATGACGAGCTTCCCACCTTTTCTGCCATGGGCTCGCGCGCACGGGAGCGGCGTACCAAGCGGTTGGTAACCTGCCGGACATGACTACTGCCGTTCTCGAACCCCGTGCCGGGCGCCGCTGCCACAACGTGCTCAACTCCCTGCACGCGACGTCGTACTTCGCTCCCGAGCTGGGCAAGGAATGTGGCGCCATCGGGATCACGCACCCCAGGGCCGTCAACTTCGCGGTGCGGGCGGCCGCGCTGGGGGCGGTGGGTGCCGGGGCGGTGACGGCGACGTTCTACAACTACAAGTACGAATTGGTGGCGCGGCACGTCCCCGCGGTCTGGGCCGTCGCCTCGCCCGAGGAAGTGCTGGCGGCACGCACGCGTGCGGCCGACGGGGCGTTGCGGCGGTTGCTCGGTGCGGAGGCGGTGGCGTCGGCGGAGATGGGCGAGGCCGCGCGACTGGCGCTGCGGGCGGCCGAGGGGTGTTCGCGCAGTGCTCGGCCGTTGTACTCGGCGCACGCGGATCTGCCGGTGCCCGAGGAGCCGCATCTGGCGTACTTCCATGCCGCCACGTTGCTGCGTGAGCACCGGGGCGATGGGCATCTGGCCGTGTTGATGGCGGCCGGGCTCGATGGGCTGGAGGCCGTGGTGACGCATACGGCGACCGGCAAGGGCATGGCGCCGAAGTGGGTGTTCACCACGCGTGGCTGGGCTCAGGAGGACTGGGATGCGGCGTGTGGGCGGTTGCGTGAGCGGGGGCTGCTGGACGGGGCGGGGGATTTGACGCCGGCGGGTGTTGCGCTGCGTGAGGAGATCGAGGCCGAGACGGATCGTCTGGATCGGGGGCCGTATGCGCACCTCGGAGTGGACGGGGTTGCTCGGCTGACTGAGCTGGGTGCGGGGTTCGCTCGGGCCGTGGTGGGGGCTGGGGCGTTTCCGGTGGATCTGCTCGGCCGGGGGTGAGCTGTCGTCCCCAGACCCCCGCTCCGGCCCCTAAAGGGCCTTGTCCTCAAACGCCGGACGGGCTGAAAGAAAAGACCGGACGGTCTGAATGGAGAGACCGGACCGGCTGAAAGACCCGTCCGGCATTTGCTCTGCTTGGCCTGCCCAAGGTGCGGTACCCGGTCCTCAGTCGGTCATCGTGACGGTTGAGGAGAGGTGAATCGCGTGTTCCGTGCAATCGCAGATGTGTTGCGGCAGATCGGCGGCGCCATAGCCACCGTGGTGACGTTGCCGTTCCGGGCTCTCGCCCGGCTCTTCGGCGGGGCCTCGGGAAGCACTCGCAGCCGCCGGGCCTGATTTCGTTCCCCCGCGACGGGCCGGGTTGGTGCCCTGATCCCCGGTTGTCGGTGTCACCTGCCACAATTGCCGCGCAACCTCAGTGAAAAGGCGGGACGGGATCGTGACGACACCCCTCGTAGGGTCCATCGAAGGCAGGATCGCCGCGGAGCTCGGCGTACGGGAGCGGCAGGTGAAAGCTGCCGTGGAGCTGCTCGACGGCGGTTCGACGGTGCCCTTCATCGCCCGCTACCGCAAGGAAGCGACCGAGATGCTCGACGATGCGCAGCTGCGCACGCTCGAGGAGCGGCTGCGCTATCTGCGGGAGCTGGAGGAGCGGCGGACGGCGATCCTCGACTCGGTGCGTGAGCAGGGCAAGCTGACCGAGGAGCTGGAGGCGCAGATCCGTGGCGCCGAGACCAAGGCGCGGCTTGAGGACATCTATCTGCCGTACAAGCCCAAGCGGCGGACGAAGGCGCAGATCGCCCGGGAGGCCGGTCTTGAGCCGCTCGCCGAAGGGCTGCTCGGCGACCCGGGCGTCGACCCGCTGGCGGCCGCCGCCGCGTTCGTCGACGCCGACAAGGGCGTCGCCGATCCGCAGGCCGCCCTCGATGGTGCCCGGGCGATCCTCACCGAGCGGTTCTCGGAGGACGCCGACCTGATCGGCGAGCTGCGTGAGCGCATGTGGGTGCGCGGGCGGCTGGCCGCCAAGGTGCGGGACGGCAAGGAGGAGGCGGGCGCGAAGTTCGCCGACTACTTCGACTTCGCCGAGCCGTTCACCGAGCTGCCCTCGCACCGGATCCTCGCCATGCTCCGCGGTGAGAAGGAGGAGGTCCTCGACCTCGTACTGGAGCCGGAGGAGGCGGTCGAGGGGCCCTCGTCGTACGAGGGGATCGTCGCCCACAAGTTCGGTATCGCCGAGCGTGGACGCCCCGCCGACAAGTGGCTGACGGACACGGTGCGCTGGGCCTGGCGGACGCGCATCCTCGTGCACCTCGGCATCGACCTGCGGCTGCGGCTGCGGACGGCCGCCGAGGACGAGGCCGTGGGGGTGTTCGCGGCCAACCTGCGTGACCTGCTGCTCGCGGCGCCCGCCGGCACGCGCGCGACGCTCGGCCTGGACCCGGGCTTCCGTACGGGTGTGAAGGTCGCCGTGGTCGACGCGACCGGCAAGGTCGTGGCCACCGACGTCATCTACCCGCACGTCCCGGCCAACAAGTGGGACGAGGCCATCGCCAAGCTGGCGCGGCTGGCGAAGGAGCACTCGGTCGACCTGGTCGCGATCGGGAACGGCACGGCCTCCCGCGAGACCGACAAGCTCGCCGGTGAACTCATCACCAAGCACCCGGAGTTGAAGCTCACCAAGGTGATGGTGTCCGAGGCGGGTGCCTCCGTGTACTCGGCCTCCGCGTTCGCCTCGCAGGAGCTGCCCGACATGGACGTCTCGCTGCGCGGCGCGGTGTCCATCGCCCGGCGTCTGCAGGACCCGCTCGCCGAGCTGGTGAAGATCGACCCCAAGTCGATCGGTGTCGGCCAGTACCAGCACGACCTGTCCGAGGTGAAGCTGTCGCGCTCGCTGGACGCGGTGGTGGAGGACTGTGTGAACGGCGTCGGTGTCGACGTCAACACCGCCTCCGCGCCGCTCCTCGCGCGCGTCTCCGGCATCACCTCCGGGCTCGCCGAGAACATCGTGTCCCACCGGGACGCCAACGGCCCGTTCACCTCCCGCTCACAGCTGAAGAACGTGGCACGGCTCGGCCCGAAGGCGTACGAGCAGTGCGCGGGCTTCCTGCGCATCCGTGGCGGCGAGGACCCGCTGGACGCCTCCAGCGTGCACCCGGAGGCGTACCCGGTCGTGCGGCGCATGGTGAAGACGTCGGGCCAGGAGGTGGCCGCGCTCATCGGCAACACGGGCGTGCTGCGCTCGCTGAAGCCGACCGAGTTCGTGGACGAGACGTTCGGTCTGCCGACCGTCACGGACATCCTGAAGGAGCTGGAGAAGCCCGGGCGCGACCCGCGTCCCGCGTTCAAGACGGCCACCTTCAAGGAGGGCGTCGAGAAGATCTCCGACCTCGCCTCCGGGATGGTCCTGGAGGGCGTCGTGACGAACGTGGCGGCCTTCGGGGCGTTCGTGGACATCGGTGTCCACCAGGACGGTCTTGTGCACGTCTCTGCGATGTCGAAGACGTTCGTGAAGGACCCGCGCGACGTGGTCAAGCCCGGTGACATCGTCAAGGTGAAGGTCCTCGACATCGACATCCCGCGCAAGCGGATCTCCCTGACGCTGCGGCTCGACGACGAGGCGGCCCCGCAGGGCCAGCAGCAGGGCGGGGGCGGCGGCGAGCGTCGCCAGCGCGGCGGGCGTCCGCCTCAGCAGCGGCAGGGCCGCGGCGCCGGTGGTGGCGGTGGCGGCGGTAACCGAGGGGGCGGTTCGCGCCAGGCCCCGCCTCCGGCCAACAGCGCCATGGCCGACGCGCTGCGCCGCGCGGGTCTCGTCGACCCCAAGCAGGGCAAGCGCTGACCCGGCACGCAGGGCAGGCGCCGAGCCTGTACTGACGCGACACGCGGGCCCGGCCCCTCCGGTACGACTCGGAGGGGCTGGGCCCGTTCGCCCGTAGGGTGACCGCATGCCGACATCGCGTGTCATCACCTGGGAAGTGTCGGAGAGCAAGGGCGTCGAGACCGCCTGGACCGAGCTCGGCGGCGATGTCCTGCGGGCCCGCGGCCGGGCGGTCGGGACGACGCCGGAGCCGTACTGGGTGTCGTACGAACTCGACACGGGCGCCCGTTTCGTGACGCGTCGGCTGTCCGTCCGCGTCGAGTCCGCGGGCGGCGTGCGCGCGCTCGATCTGCGGCACGACGGAGCGGGTCGGTGGACGGCGAACGGTGAGCGGCTGCCCGATGCCGACGGCGCACTCGACTGCGACCTCGGCCTGTGCCCGCTCACCAACACGATGCCGGTGCTACGGCATGGACTCCACCGGGCGCCCGGGGAACGGGAGTTGCTGATGGCGTGGGTGCCGGTGCCGGCTCTGGCCCTGCTGCCGTCGCGGCAGACCTACACGCATCTGGAGCGAGGCCGGATCCGCTTCGTCTCGGGGGACTTCCGCAGTGACATCGAGTTCGACGACGACGGCTTCGTCGTCGACTATCCGAGCCTGGCGACGCGACTGCACTCAGCCGCGTAATCCGGATCATCCGGCGGGCCACTGCGGCCCGTTGCGCCAAGTGCAGTAGCCCGAGCGGCCGACCGGATACGGGCGGGCGAGGCTGGACGCCCAGTCCTGTGTCCGCCGCCGCTCAGGAGAGCCGATGCCGACCCCGTTGCGCCGCCGTCCCCCGTTCGGGCCCCGTCTGGGGACGGTCTCCCTCGTCGCCCTCTGTCTGACCCTGCTGTGCACGCTGTCCCCGGCCGCCGCGGAGCCCCGGCCGCAGCCCCATGACTCCCTCCAGCAGCAGCTGGACGAGCTGGTCCGTGCGCCGGGTGGCCCGCCGGGCGTCATCGCCGTTCTGCGCGACGGCAAGGAAAGCCGGGTCGTGCGGGCCGGTGTCGCCGAGCTGGGCAGCGGGCGCGGGCCCGAGGCGGACGACCACATGCGTATCGCCAGTACGGCCAAGGCGTTCAGCGGGGCGGTGGCGCTGGCACTGGTCGACCGTCGCTATCTCAGCCTCGACGACACCCTGCGCGAGCGGCTGCCCCAGCTACCGCCGGCCTGGGGTTCCGTGACGCTGCGCCAGTTGCTGAACCACACCAGTGGCCTGCCCGACTTCGTCGAGGCACCGGCGTTCCTGAAGACCCTTCTCGCCGACCCCCAGCACCACTTCGACCCCCGCCGGTCGCTCGACCACGTCGCCGACCGGCAGCTGCGGTTCCCGCCGGGCTCGCGGTACCAGTACTCCGACTCCGACAACATCGCGGTGGCCCTGATGGCCGAGGCGGCCACCCGCGTCCCGTACGAACGGCTGCTGGAGGACCTGGTGTACCGGCCGCTCGGGCTGCGCCGGACCAGCCTGCCGCAGGGGTACCGGATGCCGACGCCCCATCTGCACGGCTACGACATGAGCCCGCCCGCGGTACCTGCGGACGTCAGCGAACTGCTCAGCATGTCCGGCGCGTGGGCCACGGGCGGCATGGTCTCCACGCCCGCCGACCTGACCCGCTTCGTGCGCGGCTACGTGGCCGGCCGGCTGTACGGCCGCGACCGCGACGTCGTACGGGAGCAGCAGCGCTGGATTCCCGGGGCCGCGTCCGATCCCGCCGGGCCGGGGCGCAACGACGGGGGCCTCGGCATCTTCCGGTACACGACCCGGTGCGGTGCGGTGCTGGGGCACACGGGCAACACGCCCGGCTACACACAGCTGATCGTGGCCACCCCGGACGGCCGGCGGTCGCTGACCTTCTCCGCGACCACGCAGATCAACGAGACCATGAAGCCGGAGCTGCTGCGGCAACTGCGCGCCGTGCAGGAGAACTTCGTCTGCTCCCTGCTGGGTCACAAGGGCTGACGAGGTCGGCCGGAAGGGGCTGCGGGCACTCCCTAGCGTTCGGTCACCTTGCCGTCGGCGACCTCCAGGCGGCGGGTGACGTGGACCGCGTCGAGCATGCGCCGGTCGTGGGTGACCAGGAGCAGGGTACCCTCGTAGGCGTCCAGCGCCGATTCCAGCTGCTCGATGGCCGGCAGGTCCAGGTGGTTGGTGGGCTCGTCCAGGACGAGGAGGTTGACGCCCCTGCCCTGGAGGAGGGCCAGGGCGGCGCGGGTGCGTTCGCCCGGGGAGAGGGTGGCGGCGGAGCGCAGGACGTGGTCCCTCTTCAGGCCGAACTTGGCCAGGAGGGTGCGCACTTCGACCGGTTCGGTGTCCGGGACGGCCGCGCAGAAGGCGTCCAGCAGGGATTCCTCGCCGTGGAACAGCTTGCGGGCCTGGTCGACCTCGCCGATCAGGACGCCGGAGCCGAGCGTCGACCCGCCCGCGGTCAGCGGGACACGGCCCAGTAGGGCGCCCAGCAGTGTGGACTTGCCCGCGCCGTTGGCGCCCGTGACCGCCACCCGGTCCGCCCAGTCGATCTGGAGGGACACCGGGCCGAGGGTGAAGTCGCCGCGTCGTACCTCGGCGTCCCGCAGGGTCGCGACCACCGCGCCGGAGCGGGGGGCGGAGGCGATCTCCATGCGCAGTTCCCACTCCTTGCGCGGCTCCTCGACGACGTCCAGGCGCTCGATCATGCGCTGGGTCTGGCGGGCCTTCGCGGCCTGCTTCTCGCTGGCCTCGCTGCGGAACTTGCGGCCGATCTTGTCGTTGTCGTTGCTCGCCTTGCGCCGGGCGTTCTTGACGCCCTTGTCCATCCAGGAGCGCTGCATCTGCGCCCGGTCCTGGAGGGCGGCCTTCTTGTCGGCGTACTCCTCGTAGTCGTCGCGGGCGTGCCTGCGGGCCACCTCGCGCTCCTCCAGGTAGGCCTCGTAGCCGCCGCCGTAGAGGTTGATCTGCCGCTGGGCCAGGTCGAGTTCGAGGACCTTGGTGACCGTGCGGGTGAGGAACTCGCGGTCGTGGCTGACGACGACCGTGCCGGCGCGCAGGCCGGAGACGAAGCGTTCCAGGCGCTCCAGGCCGTCGAGGTCGAGGTCGTTCGTCGGCTCGTCCAGCAGGAAGACGTCGTAGCGGGAGAGCAGCAGGGAGGCCAGTCCGGCGCGGGCCGCCTGGCCGCCGGACAGGGACGTCATCGGCTGGTCCAGGTCCACGGCCAGGCCCAGCGAGTCGGCGACCTCCTCGGCGCGCTCGTCGAGGTCGGCGCCGCCCAGGTCGAGCCAGCGCTCCAGGCTCGTGGCGTACGCGTCGTCCGCGCCCGGCGCGCCGTCCACCAGGGCCTGCGTCGCCTCGTCCATCACGCGCTGGGCCTCGAAGACTCCGGTCCGGCGGGCCAGGAACTGCCGTACGGTCTCGCCGGGCCGCCGCTCCGGCTCCTGCGGAAGGTGACCGACGGTCGCCGTCGGCGGGGACAGCCGCAGCTCACCCTCCTCCGGCGCGGTGAGCCCGGCGAGCAGGCGGAGCAGCGTGGACTTGCCCGCACCGTTGGCCCCGACCAGGCCGATCACGTCTCCGGGCGCGACGACGAGGTCGAGCCCACTGAACAGGGCGTGGTCGCCGTGGCCGGCGGCGAGGTTCTTGACGACGAGGGTTGCGGTCACAGGGAGCGATCCTAATAGCCGCGACCCCGCAGACGCGCCACGGTTTCCGGAGCGTAGGAACGCCGGGGAATGCAACGTCCTCAAGGGGCGCGGGGAACTGCGCGACCAGCCACAACGAGCCCGCAGACGCACGACGGCATAGCCCAGCACCCCCTCCCGCGGAGCGAATCGCGGCCCCCCCGACCGCGCACTACCTCGCCATCGACTCCACCAACACACCCCCCGAAGTCCGAGCCACCACGAACGACTCCCCCTTCACAGCCTTCGCATCCAACGCGATCCGGTGCCGCCCCGCCTCCAGAACCCCGTCGAAGACCTCATGCTCATGGGTCCGGTACAGCCGGTCCACGCGATACGCGGTGAGCCGCACCCGGCACGGCGAGGTCACCTCGACGCCCGCCTCACCGTCGGCCGCCACCAACCCGGTCAGCCGGCGCTGCTCGACCGGACTGCGGTCCAGGGCGTGTTCGATCTGGGCGACCAGCAAGGGCACGATCGGCGCGAGCCCGTCGACGTACGCCACCTCGACTCCCGCGTCCGCGAAGACGCGGCGTACGGCGGCACGCTGCTCCTCGCCGACCGCGCGGCCGAAGGCGACGGCGCCGTAGGCGCGCAGTTCGTCGGCGGGGACGCCGCCCACGTCATGGGTGATGTCGGCGCCGATGCCGATGGTGCGCAGGGCCGCGGCGAGCTTGGCGAGGAGGGCGACACGGGCGCCGATGAGGAGGACTCGGCGGCGCGGTGCCTCGGCGGCGCCTTCGAGCAGGGAGCCGAGTGCCGCGCGGTACTCGGCGCCGTGGAAGCGGAAGGGGCCGATGCCGTGGTAGCCGTTGAGTTCGAGGTCGGCGTGTTCGTCGGTCTGCCAGGCGAAGTCCTGCCAGATGTAGTCGTCGCCGTCCTTGCCTATGACCGCGGTGACCGCGCCGCAGGCGAGGTCCTCGCAGTCGGGGCAGCCGTAGATGACGTACCTGTCTCCTGGAAGCGGGGCTTCCGCCTCCAGGAGCAGGCTGCGGACCTGAGCGGTGAAGATGGCGGGCGGGACGTCGGAGGCGAGCGGGGAGACCGCGTCGAGGTCGGACAGCTGGAACAGCAGCGGGCGGCCGTCGACGATGAAGTCCACGAAGTCCCGGTGCACCTGGTAGTTACCGTTGGCGAGGACGCCACCGGCACGCATCGCCGGTGCCAGGCCGAAGGTCGCGTACTCGGCAGACATGCTGTGAGTATCCCCAGAGCGGGACCGATATGAGCGCGGCATGACATATTCCGGTACGTCCCGCCATGAGAGGCGAACAGCCGGACGAGGTGCGGTCGCCCGTACGCCGCTCAGCCGTGGTCGTGGCCCACCGGGTCACCCTCCGCATCGGTGCCGGGACCGGGGCCGATCTTGAACTCGAACTCGCCGTCGTACCTCTTGTGGCCCTCGATCACGGCGAGCTCGACGGCCTCGGAGCCCATCTCGCCGCGCACGATGACCGGGTCCCGGCGCAGATCGCGCATGAGGGCGACGCACATGCCGATCATCACGAGGACGAAGGGCGCGGCGGCCAGGATCGTGAGGTTCTGCAGGCCGGTGAGCGCGTCGCCCTGGCCGCTGCCGACGAGCAGCATGATGGCGGCGACGGCTCCGGTGACCACACCCCAGAACACGACGACGAAACGGCCGGGTTCGAGGGCGCCCCGCTGGGAGAGCGTGCCCATCACGATGGACGCGGCGTCGGCTCCCGAGACGAAGAAGATGCCGACCAGGATCATCACGAGCAGGCTGCTGGCGGTGGCGAGGGGGAACTCCTGGAGTACGCCGAAGAGTTGGCCCTCGGGGGTGTCCTCACCGCCGAGCCCGCCGCCCTCCTTCAGCTTCATCGCCGTACCGCCGAAGATCGCGAACCAGACGAGGCTGACGGTGCTGGGCACGAGGATGACGCCGCCGACGAACTGCCGGATGGTGCGGCCCCGGCTGATGCGGGCGATGAACATGCCGACGAAGGGCGTCCAGGAGATCCACCAGGCCCAGTAGAAGACGGTCCAGCTGCCGAGCCAGTCCGCGACGCCCGCGCCGCCGCTGGCCTCGGTGCGGCCGGCGAGCTGGGGCAGGTCGCCGAGGTAGGCGAAGATCGAGGTGGGCAGCAGGTCGAGCACGATGATCGTGGGACCGGCGATGAACACGAAGACGGCGAGGATCAGGGCGAGCACCATGTTGGTGTTGGACAGCCACTGGATGCCCCGCTCGATGCCGGAGACGGCGGAGGCGACGAACGCCAGGGTGAGCACGGCGATGATCGCGACGAGCAGGCCGGTGCTGACGTCGTCCATCCAGTCCAGTTCCTGGAAGCCGGAGCCGATCTGGAGGGCGCCCAGGCCCAGGGAGGCCGCGGAGCCGAAGACGGTGGCGATGATCGCGAGGATGTCGATCACCCGCCCCGCCGAGCCGTTCGCGTGCTTCTCGCCGATCAGCGGGGTGAAGACGGCGCTGATGGTCTGGCGGCGGCGTTTGCGGAAGGTGCTGTAGGCGATGGCGAGTCCGACCACCGCGTAGATCGCCCAGGGGTGCAGCGTCCAGTGGAAGAGGGTGGTCGCCATCGCCGTCTCCATGCGTTCGCCGGAGTTGGCGGGGTCCGTGCCCGGGGGCGGGGTCGTGTAGTGCGAGAGCGGTTCGCTGACGCCGTAGAACATCAGGCCGATGCCCATGCCGGCGCTGAACATCATCGCGACCCAGGACACCGTCTTGAACTCGGGTTCCTCGCCCTCGGCGCCGAGGTGGATGCGGCCGTAGCGGCTCATGGCGAGCCACAGCGCGAAGACCACGAAACACGAGGCGGCCAGCATGAAGGCCCAGCCGCCGTTGTGGATCAGGCCGTTGAGCATCTTCGTGGAGACGCTCTCCAGTGAGTCCGTGGCCGCCCAGCCCCAGATCACGAAGGCCACCGTTATGGCGGCGGTCACCCCGAACACCACTTGGTCGGTGTGGCCGCCGGGAACGTCGACAGGACGTTCCTGGCCGCCACCTCTCTTCTTCAGATCCTCAGTCATCTGCGGCACCTTCCCCGGTTAACGGTGGATACGCCGGTTCCACGTCGGCTACCAGGGACTACCACAGAACCTGTCGATCTTGACCGTTTCAGCAGTCGGTGTCGGGCTCACCGACCGTGAGGTGGTACGGCGCCCGCTCGTCGAGGAGCAACGGGACCAGGGCGCGCAGGGACTGGCGGAGCGGCACATAGGTGCCGTGTGTCCGCACTCCGTGCAGGGCGAGTTCGTCCTTGACCTCCGCGTACTGGTCGGTGGTGAGCCGGTAGCCGCAGGGCGGGTCCTGGATCACCTCGGCGGGTTCGGCCGGGTCGTTGTCGGCGCCGCCGAGGTAGACGGGTCCGGTGTCGGCCCAGCCGGCGAGCCGGGCCCTGCCGGTGACCGCCTCGACCTGCCGGCGGTGCTCGTCGGCGTAGCCGAACAGGCCGCCCAGCGCGGCGAGTTGGGAGGTCACCCGGCGGCGGTTGTTCAGCGCCTCGTCCGCCTTCTCGGCGTCCGTGAGCGGATCGACCCGGCTCTCGATGAGCAGGCCGACCGAGTGCTTGACGCCGGACATGTTGCGCAGGATGCGTTCCTGGCCGTCGCCGGCGACCTGCTTGACCGGGTCGCCGGTGACCGGGTCGGTCCAGATGCCGTAGGTGCCGGTCGAGTGACCGGCGCTGCGCGCGGCGGGGCGTACGTAGGACTCGGACAGGGCCTGTGCCTCGTCGTGGACGTGTGCGTCCGTGTTGAGGTTGCGCGGCCACAGGTCGAACAGGTCCTTGTCGTAGTACTGCGGTGTGGCGCCGTACTCGTGCAGGTCGTAGATCACGTCGGGGCGTTGGTCGCGGATGACGGCGGCCATGGCGCGGCCCTCGGTGGTCTTCAGCGCGATGTGGTCGCGGTTGATGTCCACGCCGTCGCTGTTGCCGCGGGTGTCGGCGGCCCTTCCGTCGGGGTTGGCGGTGGGTACGACGAGCAGGGTGGTGCGCTCCAGGAAGCGCCGGGTCTGCTGGTCCTTGGCGTAGGCCAGGTCGCGGATGGTGGACAGACAGGCCTCGCGGCCGGAGGGTTCGTCGCCGTGCTGGCTGCAGACGAGGAGCACCTTGTTCGGGGCGGGGCGGGTGCCGATGCGGACGAGTTGGAGCGGGCGGCCCTGTTTCGTCGTACCGATGCGGGCGACGTTGATCCGGTCGCTCGCCTTGTCGACGGCCGCGAGGAAGCCCTGCTCCTCGGACTCCCCCGTCCATCTGGCGCCGCCCGACTGCTCGAAGCCGGTGCGGGGCGGGGACTCGGCTGCCTGGGCCGGTACGGCGACGAGGGACGCGGCGAGGGCCGCCGCGGTGAGGATGAGGGCTCGGATGCGGGTCATCGGCCTCCCTCCGGGACGCGGTGGGCGCCGCGCGGTGCGGTCACGCCGTCGAGGGGCGTGGCCGCGGGAGCCGCAAAGCCGGAGCCCGCCGTGGCACGGACGAAGGCGGGGGCGCCGCCGACCAGCGGGACGCGGGCCTTCGTACGGGAGAGATCGAGGGTCAGGGTCGGCTTGGTCGACGGAGGGTCGATCAGGTCCTTGTCCGTGCCCGCGACGATCAGGGCGAGGCGATGTCCGGCCGGGACGACATGGTCCGTGGCCGCCAGGTCGAGGGTGATGGTGTACGCCTTGCCCGGGGTGAGCGGTACGCCCTTCAGGTCCGAGGCGTGGTTGCCGAGGTCGGCCCAGCCACGGCTGACGACCGTGTAGTCGACGTCGGCGGTCTTGGCCTTGGTCTCCTTGAAGCAGGCGCTGTCGCCGGTGGTGTTCGCGCCCCAGCAGGTGCGGTCGGTGAGCGTGGCGATGCCCTCGCCGCTGGTCGCGTAGTCGCGGATGGTATCGGGGCCGAGGTCCACGAGGACGGCGGAGAGGTGGGCCGTCGAGGTGGTCGGGGTGGCGGTGACGGTGACCTCGGAGGAGCCGGACAGCCGCAGGTCGCGGGTGAGCGGCTTGGTCACGAAGCCCGCCTTGTCCGGGGTGGGCCGGTCGATGTTCGCGGCCCAGTCGGTCTCGCTGTGCTGGGGGTCGTCGGTGAAGGACTCGGTGCCCTTGCCCTTGGCCGTGCCGAGGGTGCCGACGCCTGCCTGGGTGCCCTTGGCGGGGCGCAGGGTGGTGGTCGCGGTGCCGCGCGGGGGCCAGACCTTGGACGTCACCCACTGGTCGGGGTGGCGCTCGATGTCGGCCATCGGCTCGCGGTCGATGCCGTTGTCGTAGCCGAGGAGTTCATGGTCGAACCAGCGGTGCAGGGTCTCGACCCACTCGGCGCGCCGGAAGTCGAAGGGGTCGACATGGCCGGTCTGGGAGAGCCAGATCTTGCGCTCGACGCCGTTCTTGGCGAGGGCGTCCCACCACTGGCCGACGTGCTTCATACGGACGTTGAGGTCCTGCATGCCGTGGATCAGGAAGACGCTGGCCCGGACCTTGCGCGCGTCCTTCACGTAGTCGCGCTCGGTCCACAGCGGCGTCCAGTCGCCCGTGCGCGGGGCCCCGTCGACCAGCATCTGCTGGACGGCGCCGCACTTGGCGCGGGCGTCGGGGCTGTCGACGTAGTCGGAGAGCCACTCGGGGCCGGAGTCGTACAGCGGGGCGCCCTGCTGGAAGTAGTAGTCGTACCAGGAGGAGATGGCGCTGATCGGGACGATGGTCTTCAGTCCCTCGACGCCGGTCGCGGCGACGCCGTTGGCGATGGTGCCGTCCCAGCTCTTGCCGATCATGCCGGTGCGGCCGTTGGTCCACTTCGCATCGGCCTTCGTGGTGCCGGTGCGGGTCGTGTACGCCTTGGCGCGGCCGTTCAGCCAGTCGACGACGGCCTTCGCGGAGAGGATGTCGGAGCGGCCGCCGACGTCCACGCAGCCGTCGGAGCGGTTGGTGCCGGCGAGGTCGACGCCGACGAAGGCATAGCCGCGGGGCACGAAGTAGTTGTCGTAGAACAGCGGCATCTGGACCACGTTGCCGCTCGCGTCGTACGTCTTCTTCTGGCTCTCGTTGCCGCGCCCGCAGCAGGAGTAGTACGGGCTGGCGTCCATGACGACGGGCACCTTGCGGCCCTGCGCGGCTGCCTCGCGGGGCCGGACGATGTCGACGGCGACGCGGTCGTGCTTGCCGTCGCGGTCGTGGTCGAGTCCGGTGTCCACCCATACGGCCTCGCGGATGGCGTTCTCGTACGAGTAGACGGGTCTGCTCTCCCGCGGGGCGGCGTTGGCCGTCAAGGGCGAGAGGAACGCGGCCAGCAGGGCGGCCGTGACCGCCGCCACGAGCGGTCTCCAGATCGTGAAGCGCATGCGTTTCGGCATGCGCGGACGTTACATCGATCAACTCCTGTGCAGAAGAGGGCGGCTGATGACACGTGAGGTCCATTCGTGGTCGTCCGTGTCCCGCGTGGCCGATAAACACCCCTGGGGCAGATCCGCTCATGTCGGCCGAATGGCGATTGTGTGACAGCGGTGGTCATGGACACACCGAGGGGCACAGGTGGTGAATAGGCTCCGGACAGACTCCACCCCCTACGACTTGGAGCTTTCGTGCACCGCAGAATCATGGCGCCGGGCGCCCTCGCGGCCGCTTCTCTGATGCTGGCGATCCCGGCGTCGGCCGCGAGCACCGCCCCCGGCGCTCCGGGCATCGGCGACCCCTACTACCCGGCCTACGGCAACGGCGGATACGACGTCTCCCACTACGACCTGCGACTGAAGTACCAGCCGAACACGGACGAGTTGGCGGGGACGGCGACCCTGCTGGCGAAGACCACACAGGATCTGTCCCGCTTCAATCTGGACTTTCTGCTGGACGTCAGCGAGGTGCGGGTGAATGGCGCGAAGGCGTCGTTCGCGACCTCGGGCGAGCACGAGCTGGAGATCACACCGAAGCAGCCGCTCGCCAAGGGCACGGCCGTCACCGTGGTCGTGCGCTACCGCGGGGTGCCGTCCACGAAGAAGGCGTACGGCTTCAACGCGTGGCTGCGCACTCCGGACGGCGGGGTCGCCGCGGGTGAGCCCGAGGGGGCCTGGTGGTGGTTCCCGAGCAATGACCACCCGCGTGACAAGGCCACGTTCGACGTGTCGGTGCAGGTGCCGGACGGCACGCAGTTCATCTCCAACGGAACGCTGCAGTCGACGACTTCACGGGCCGGCTGGACCCGCTACAACTGGCGTTCCAACAAGCCGCAGGCGACATATCTCGCCACGTTCGCGGCGGGCAAGTTCGATGTCACGACCGGGACGTCCGAGAGTGGAATTCCGGTCATCAACGCCTACAGCAAGGACCTCGGCGACACCGCCGGTGCCGCGCGGGCGAGCGTCGAGCGGACCGGGGAGATCGCCGACTGGCTGACCGAGTACTTCGGGCCGTATCCGTACAACGCGCTCGGCGGGTACGTGCCCAACACCCCCGGAGTCGGGTACGCGCTGGAGACCCAGACCCGGCCCTTCTACAGTCCCCGCCAGTTCGGGGGCGGGTCGAACGTCTCGGTCGTCGTGCATGAGCTGGCCCACCAGTGGTACGGCGACGACGTGTCGGTCCGGGACTGGAAGGACATCTGGGTCAACGAGGGCTTCGCGCGGTACGCGCAGTGGCTGTGGTCGGAGCACGAGGGCGAGGGGACGGCGCAGGAGATCGCCGACTACGTGTACGCCTCGCACCCGGCCGACGACGCGTTCTGGACGGTCAAGCCCGGTGATCCCGGGCCGGAGAACCAGTTCCACATCGCCGTCTACGACCGGGGTGCGCTGGCGTTGCAGGCGCTGCGCAACGAGGTCGGGGACGGGGCGTTCTTCGCGATCCTCAAGGGCTGGCCGCAGAAGTTCGCCTACGGCAACGCGTCGGTGGCCGACTTCCAGCGGTACGCCGAGGAGGTGTCCGGGAAGCCGCTGGCGGCGCTGTTCGACACGTGGCTGTTCCAGCCGTCGAAGCCGGCCGGTCCGGCCGCTCGGGAGGCGTCGATCGCGAAGGTGTCCGGGGTTCCCGCTAAGCCGAAGTCGTGGAAGAAGATCGCGGCAACGAACGACGTCCACGAGCACGGGCACGGGCACTGACGCCCTACGGGTTCGGCGCCGTCACCTCCGACTCGGCCACCCGCACGAGGAGTTCGTCCCGCCCGATCGCGTCCGCCTCCGTCGACGGCACGGTGCACGCGTGGGCGCCGGCGATCGCACCGTACAGGGCGCTGCGTCGGGGTGTCTCGCGGTTCAGCCAGGCGTAGAGGAACGCGGCGGCGAAGGCGTCGCCCGCGCCGTTGGAGTCCACCACCGGTGCGGGCGGCGTCGCGACGGGTATGCGGGTCAGCTCGTCGTCGGCCAGGAGGTACGCGCCCTTGGCACCCGCCGTGGCCACGACCACCTCGGCCCGGCCCCGGTCGGCGATCCGGCGCATCGTCCGCTCGGGGTCGGCCAGGGCGGCGGCGGACAGGAAGACGACGTCCGCGGCGTAGGCGAACGGCTCGTGATACGGGTTCTCCCCGTCCCAGTCGTGCAGGTCCGTGGACAGCGTCGCACCCGACTCGCGCAGCAGCGGCAGGGAGTGGGCGCAGGGCTGGGTGATAGCGACGTGCACGTGACGACTCGCCCCGGCCAGGTCCCTCACCGTGGCCTCAGGAAGCCGGTCGTCGGCGTGACCCCGACTGGTGTCGTACAACGACAACCGCCTGCCATCCGGACCGACAAGATTGACGGCACGCTTCGTCCCCGCGGGCTGCGGGATCGCGGTGAGCGCGATGTGGTTTTCGCTGTGCAGGGCCCGGACGAGGTCTCCCTCGGGATCATCGCCGAGGAAGTCGAGGTGGTGGATCCGCAGCCCCAGCGCGCCCAGCCCCAACGCCACGAAGTCACCGGTCTGCCCGGCCCGGGTACGAATCCCCGAATCGATCATGTAGCTGTCGGCATACGGCAACGGCAGCTCCGGCACATACACGATGGTGTCCACACCCGCACCACCCAGCACGAGCACATCGATCTCGCGGCTCAATTCCGCCTCACTCCCTGCTGATCGCGCAGTTCCCCGCGCCCCTTCGGGGCGACTCGCTCACCGTATGACGACAACGGAACGGTGGCGCCACCCCGGGGATACGTGATCTCCGACATGACGCCACCGTAAACGTCGCCACTGACAGCGGCGCCCGGGCTACTTCGTGAGCTCGGTCAGCTCGCGGTCCTCTGCCTTCGCCACCCGGCGGCGGATCGCGTACCAGCCGCCGATGAGCATCAGGGCGATGACGGGGATCAGCATCAGGGTCTTGCGGCCGACCTCGGGGTCGTTCCACATCATGGCGAGGCAGGCCAGGAGGAAGACGACCGTGGCGATCTCCGTGACCGGGCTGCCGGGGAGGCGGAAGGAGGGCCGCTCCACCAGGCCCTCCTTGGCTCGGCGGACGAAGATCAGGTGGCAGATCATGATGATGACCCAGGTGGAGATGATGCCGAGCGAGGCGACGTTCAGCACGATCTCGAAGGCCTGGCTCGGCATGAGGTAGTTCAGGCCGACGCCGAGCACGCACACCGCGCAGGTGAGCAGGATGCCGCCGTAGGGGACCTGGCTGCGGTTCATGCGGGCCGTGAACTTGGGCGCCGAACCCGCCATCGCCATGGAGCGGAGGATGCGGCCCGTCGAGTACAGGCCGGAGTTGAGGGAGGACATGGCCGCCGTGAGGACCACCAGGTTCATCACGTCGCCCGCCGCCGGAACGCCGATCTTCGACAGGACCGTGACGAAGGGGCTCTGGTCGGCCGAGTACACCGAGCCGGGGAGGAGCAGGGCCAGCAGGACGACCGAGCCGACGTAGAAGAGGCCGACGCGCCACATGATCGAGTTCACCGCGCGCGGGACGACCTTCTCCGGCTCCGCGGTCTCACCCGCCGCGACACCGACCAGCTCCAGCGCGGCGTACGCGAAGATCACGCCCTGCATGACCAGGACGACCGGCATCATGCCGTGCGGGAAGACGCCGCCGTTGTCGGTGATCACGCTCAGGCCGGGCGTCGTACCGCCCACCTCGTGCTGCGTGGCCAGCAGGAAGATGCCGACGAACATGAAGGCCACCAGCGTGGCGACCTTGATGATCGCGAACCAGAACTCCATCTCGCCGAAGATCTTCACCGAGATCAGGTTCACCGCCAGCACCACGGCCAGCGCGATCAGCGCGAGCGTCCACTGGGGGATGTCCGTGAACAGGCTCCAGTAGTGCGTGTAGAGCGCGATCGCCGTGATGTCGGCGATACCGGTCGTCGACCAGTTCAGGAAGTACATCCAGCCGGCGACATAGGCACCCTTCTCACCGAGGAACTCGCGCGCGTACGACACGAAGGAACCGGACGAGGGGCGGTAGAGGACCAGCTCGCCGAGGGCACGCACGACGAAGAAGGCGAAGATGCCGCAGACCAGGTAGGCGATCGCCAGTGCCGGGCCCGCGTTGTGGAGGCGTCCGCCGGCGCCCAGGAAGAGGCCGGTGCCGATGGCCCCGCCGATGGCGATCATGTTGACGTGGCGGGCCTTGAGGTCCTTGCTGTAACCGGCGTCGCCCGCGTCCGCGGGCACCTGGGCCGCGTCGGTGCGGGATGCGGCCACTGCCGTGTTCACGGCGTCCTTGCTCACGGGGGTACCACTCTCTGGTGCGCCCGAGCGGGTCGCGCTCGGGTGTCCGGACGTACGTATGGTCCGCGCCTTCCGTAAAGGCGCAGACCAAGGGGTCACCTTCCCCCGAACATCACGGCTCACGCGGTGTCGCATGTCACAGAGCGTTACATCTCACACGGTGGTCCCGGCGGCCCCAGTGGGTGTCACAGCACTGGTGAGACAGCGATACTGCTGCACATGACGACCGGTACCGAGGAACCGACCCAGCCCACCCTCACGATCGACGAGCTGGCCGCGCGCGCGGGGATGACGGTCCGCACGGTGCGGTTCTACGGCACCAAGGGGCTGCTGCCGCCTCCGGTGATCGGTCCGCGCAGAGTCGGGCAGTACGGGCGCGAGCATCTGGCCCGGCTCGCGCTCATCGAGGAGCTCCAGCGGCAGGGCATGACGCTGGCGGCCATCGAGCGGTACGTCCAGCAGCTGCCGCCCGACCTGGACGCCCACGACCTCGCCGTGCACCGGGCCGTGGTGGCCTCCTGGGCGCCGGACGCCGTGGCGACGGTGACACGGGCGGAGCTGGAACGGCGGGCCGGGCGGGCGCTCGGTGACGACGACGTGGAGCGGCTGGCGGCCATGGGCGTGATCGAGGCCGGCGACGACGGCCACCGCGTCGACCTCGGGCTGCTGCGGCTCGGCGTCGGACTGCTGGACGTACCCCTGTCGCACGAGGCGATCCTCGCGGCCCGCAACGTCCTCATCGAGCACTCGCGTGCCGCCGCGCACGAACTGTCGCAGCTGTTCCGCGACGAGGTGTCCGAGCGTGCCGCGCAGGACGTGAAGTCGCTCTCCGCGTATATGCAACCCCTGGTGGTCCAGGCCCTGCTGACGACGTTTCAGCGATCCCTGCGCCAGGACCTGCGGGAGTGGCTGGGCGGCATGGCCGAGGCGGATCAGGGCTCGGTCCAGCGCTCGAACCAAGGCTCAGCTGAAGGCTCAGATGAAGGCGGATCCACCTGACACGATCTTCACCCGCCCCGCCGCCCCCGCCGTCGACCAGGGCATCCCGATCGTGGCCCTGGACACCGCCCCCACCGACGGCAGCAAGGTCACCTTCAAGTCCCGGACACGCATGCGCGCGTGTGTCGTCGTCACGATCGCAGCGGTACGTCGACCAGCAGCGGGCGCGTCAACTCCCCTGCCCCGGCGACCAGTTCTCGCAGGTGGGTCGCGCTCTCCGCACGGACCGCGTCGACTCCGAAGAACGCCGCGGCCCGGGTGAAGTCCAGTGGTCCGAGCTCGGTGCCGGGGCAGACGCCCTTCCCGCCCATCGACTCGTAGGTCTCCTGGACGGTGCGGTAGGCGCCGTTGTTCATCACCACGAACAGCACGGGTGCGGCCTGCCGTGCCGCGCTCCACAGGCCCTGGAGGCCGAACAGGCTGGAGCCGTCGCCGAGGACCGCGACGACCGGCCGCCCGGGTTCGGCGAGTGCCCGGCCGACGGCGGCGCCGATGCCCCAGCCGAGGCCGCCGCCGACGGTGTGGGTGTAGCTGCCGGGACGGTCCAGGCGGACCAGGCGGCGCAGTAGCAGGCCGACGGTGATGGCCTCTTCGACGACCACGGTGTCGGGCGGCAGCCCGCGGGCCACGGCGTGGGCGGCGGCCCAGGGGGCGAGCGGGGCGCGGGAGT
>JABFVM010000425.1 GCA_013362785.1 Streptomyces sp.
AGGAGCGTGAAGCTGACGGCGTCGGCCGGGACGACGGCCTCGGAGTCCTCGATGAGGTCACCGAACTCGCTGTCGCCGTCCTCGCCCAGCGGGGTGTGCAGGGAGATGGGCTCGCGGCCGTACTTCTGGACCTCGATGACCTTCTCGGGGGTCATGTCGAGTTCCTTGGCCAGCTCCTCCGGGGTGGGCTCGCGGCCCAGGTCCTGGAGCATCTGGCGCTGCACGCGCGCGAGCTTGTTGATGACCTCGACCATGTGCACCGGGATACGGATGGTGCGGGCCTGGTCGGCCATGGCGCGGGTGATCGCCTGACGGATCCACCAGGTGGCGTACGTGGAGAACTTGTAGCCCTTGGTGTAGTCGAACTTCTCGACCGCGCGGATCAGACCGAGGTTGCCCTCCTGGATGAGGTCCAGGAAGAGCATGCCGCGGCCGGTGTAGCGCTTGGCCAGGGAGACCACGAGGCGGAGGTTGGCCTCCAGCAGGTGGTTCTTGGCGCGGCGGCCGTCCTCGGCGATGATCTCCAGCTCGCGCTTGAGCTTGGGGGCGAGCTTGTCGGCGTTGGCCAGCTTGTCCTCGGCGAACAGACCGGCCTCGATGCGCTTGGCGAGCTCGACCTCCTGCTCGGCGTTGAGCAGCGGGACCTTGCCGATCTGCTTGAGGTAGTCCTTGACCGGGTCGGCGGTGGCGCCGGCCGCGGCGACCTGCTGCGCGGGCGCGTCGTCCTCGTCCTCGTCGGAGAGTACGAAGCCGGCACTCTCGGCGCCCTCGGGCTCGTCGCCGCTCTTGGGAGCCTCTTCGAGGACCTCGTCCTCGACGATCTCCGCGTCGTCCTTCTTGGCGGTGGTCTTCTTGGCCGCCGTCTTCTTGGCGACGGTCTTCTTCGCGGCCGCCTTCTTGGCGGTCGTCGCCTTCTTGGCAGCGGCCTTCTTCGCGGGTGCCTCGTCCTCGACGGCCACATCGGCGGCGGGGGCCGCCGGCGTGGCGGTGGCGGTGGCCTTCTTGGTGGTCACCGTCTTCGCCGCGACCGTCTTGGTGGCGGTGCGCTTGGCCGGACTCTTCGCTGCGACGCTCTTTCGGGTGCGCTTGGGCTCCGCGGCACTGACCATCAGCGTCACACCCTCTTCCTCGAGGATCTGGTTGAGGCTGCGCAGTACGTTCTTCCACTGAGTGGCCGGAATCTGGTCGGCTTCGAAGGCCCGACGCACATCGTCGCCGGCGATCTGCCCCTCAGCCTTTCCCCGCTCGATCAGAGCCATGACAGAGACGGACTCGGCGATCTCCGGCGGGAGCGTACGGGATGTGCTGGCCGACACGAACAACCTCTCGGAACGTTGGAAAACGGCTTCCGGCCCCGTCCACGGCGGACAGGAGCCGACCACCGACCTGGGGATGGGCCGACGGTACGGGCGGGGGGCCGGGAAGATACACAGCGCCTGGAACGGCGTCCGTATTCCCTCCTCGGCTGTCACCTCTTAGGTCATCGCGCTGTTCCCCCGAGCGTTACGCCCAATCTGCGTGGCCCGAGTCACATCCCGTAACCGATCAAAAACAGGCAGACACGGACATAAGCGTTCGCCTATGACTTCGAGCATGCACTGTACGGCGAATCCGCAGCCTCGTCGCACCGTCGGACCCGCAGGATCGCGGTGGATCCTGCGGGTCCGACGGGAGAGGGTGCGCTGTCCGAGCGACGCCCCAGGAGGGGGGAGGCGCCCTCAGTCGCGCGACCCGGGTGTGCGGTCAGTGCTCACGGGGCGCGGGCACCACGCGCTCCACCTCGGGATGGACGGTGAGCAGTTGACGCATGGCCGCCTCGGCGGCCGCCCCGTCACCGGCGGCGAGGGCGTCGACGATCCTGCTGTGCTGCGCCAGCGACGTCTCGTTCGGTCGGTCACAGCCCGTGACCGGGCCGCCGGAGACCTGGAGGGCGGCCGAGACGATCCCCGACAGGTGCTCCAGCATGCGGTTGCCCGCGACCTGGATGAGCAGCGAGTGGAACTCGGCGTCGGCGCGGGAGAAGGTCAGGACGTCGCCCTGCCCCATCGCGTGGCTCATGATCTCCACCATGTCGGCGAGCCGCTGCTGGACGTCGTCGCGCCCGTGCCCGGCCGCGAGGCGGGCGGCGAGCGGCTCGATCGTCCAGCGCAGCTCGCTCAGCTCCCGGCGCTGGTCGTCGCGCTGCGGCCCGAAGGCGCGCCACTCGATGATGTCCGGGTCGAGGAGGTTCCAGTCGCTGACGGGGCGCACGCGCGTGCCGACGTTCGGCCGGGCGCTGACCAGGCCCTTGGCCTCCAGGACCCGGAGCGACTCACGGACGACGGTGCGGGAGACCTCGAAACGCTGGCCGATCTCCTCGGGCACGAGCGGGCGGTCGGCGCCCAGGTCACCGGAGACGATCATCTGGCCGAGCTGCTGGACGAGTTGGCCGTGCAGCCCGCGTCCGCGGCTGCCCGCGGCGCGCCTGCCGACACGGCCCAGGTCCGGATCCGCGCCCTCCCAGGCGGGGGAAGCGACGCGGTCGGCTACGGGGGCCTCGGCGTAGGGGTAGCGGTCGAGATCGCCCGGGCCGGCGAGACCGGAGTCGGCGGCGCGGGCGGCGGTCATCATGGTGTGCGCAAGGGTACTCACGGATCCTTTGTCGGCGCCGTCCCCAACTCCCTTGAGGTCTTTGGTGAAAAGCACACGAAAGGGTGATCGCTCACCCCGTCGCAATTGACGCCTTATCGGAAAGAAATGGGCTTTCCCCGGGGAGTTGCGTGCATGACGGGGCCGGGAAGAACACGGACGGTCATCATCGGACCCTGCTGCGCAGCGTCGTGAGCAGATAGGCGGCGAGCAGCGCGGCCAGCGACAACGTCAGTGCGCCGCCCACGGGTTGGGCGATCACGCGCGCGGTGGCGGCGATATACCGCTCACCTCCGAACGGCCACTGCGACAGCAGCAGCTCGCGCAGCCGCAGCGGGAATCCGGCCGCGGTACGCACCGACGGCCCTTCCATGGCCTTCTGCACGAGGGGTACGAGGAGGATGGGTACGGCGACCACAGCCGCGAGCCCGGCCGTGGTGGACCGGAAGAGCCCCGCGGCCAGCACGCCGGCCCAGGAGCATCCGACGACGAGCCCGATCCAACTCGCGCTCAGCCAAAGCCAGTCGGCGGGAACTTCCGCGAGCTCCCGTCCGTAGACGAGATAGAGCATTTCGATGTTGCAGCCCACGGTGAGGACGGCCAGGGCCAGCGCGGTGCCGGAGGCGATGAGCAGTTTCGCGGCGAGCAGCCCCAGCCGACGGGGGACGGTGCCGCGGTCCGCGGCCAGGGCGGGGTGGCGGAACTCGTCGCCGAAGGCGATCGCGCCGAGCAGCCCGGCCCCGAGCGCCGCGGGCGGCAGCGGCAGCTCCCGCGGCCACGCGACCATCAGACGCGGGTGCGGGGTGTGCCCGACCCGGGCGAGCAGTACGGCGGTGAGGGCGGACACCACGAGCACCGCGGCGGCGGTGAGGAACCCCGTGCCGACTCCGGCGGCGCGACGGAGCTCATAGCGGAGGGGGCGCAGGGGGCTGGGGGCGGGGCGGACGGAGATGGGGGGCGGGAGTTCGGGAAGGGCCTCGCCCGAGGCGGCCGACGCGTGTGAATCGGCGGTCTGCGAGGCAGGGCGCCGGCCCTCAGTGGGTGAGTCGGCCGTTCGCGGTTCGCTCACGCGTGCCTGTGGGGTGGTCGGCTTACCGGCGCCCGGAGTCGGCGGCGTCTCTTCGAGCACCGTGAGATCGTCGACCGCGGCCGACCCCTTGTCCGATGTCGGCGCAGGCACCAGCACCGGCGGCTTCATGGCCTCACGCCCACGGACACGGGCCGGGATCGCCTCACTGACCGGCATCAGCGGAGCCGTCTCGTCCGCTCGCTGCTCCGTCGAGTGATCCGAGCGATCCACGCAGTCCGTCGCGGCGTCCGGTCCCATGTCTCCGATCTCGTCGGCGAGTTGGTGGACGAGGATGCCGTGCCGGTACGCGGTCTCACCGACGGCTGCGCAGGTACTGCCGTACACGGACAGGCGGTTGCCGCCCTCGCGCACCACCTCGACCGAGCGCTGCTTGCTGCGCGCCTCCTTGGCGAGGAGGGCGGCGAGGCGGGAGGCGTGGGGGGTGCGGACGGCGACGCGGGGGCGCAGCCGGGTGCGGGAGAAGTCGGCGACCTTCTGATCGGCGACGAGCCTGCCCCGCTCCAGGGTGACGACCCGGTCGGCGGTGCGCGCGGCCTCCTTGGGGTCGGCCGTGGTCAGCAGGACCGTGCCGCCCTGGGCCGCGTGTGCCTGCAGCATGCCGTACAGCCAACGGCTCTCGCGGGTCGAGAGACCGCCCGCGGGATCGTCGAGCACGAGGGTGTGCGGGTCGGGCAGCATCGCGCAGGCCAGGCCGAGGCGGCGGTCCATGCCACGCGAGAGGGTGCCGAGGCGTTCGTCGCGCAGGCTGACGAGGCCGACCACCTCCAGGACTTCGTCGGCGCGCCGCGCCGGGACGCCCGCGGCGGCGCACAGCATGCGCAGATGGCCGCGGACGGTGCGGGCCGGGTGCCCCGGGACATCGCCCAGCAGCACACCGACTTCGCGCGACGGATGCGCGATGCGGTGCAGGGGGCGCCCTCTGAAGTAGGTGACCCCACGGCCCCGTTGGAGTTCGAGCATGAGTCTGAGCGCCGCCGTCTTGCCCGCTCCCGACACCCCGAGCAGCGCGGTGACATGTCCCGCGCGCGCCTCGAAGGAGACGTCGTCGACGGCAGGAGGAAGCCCCTTGCGGGAATCGCTGGTCAGTCCGATGGCCTGGATCACCCTCAGCAAGATAGCGCGTTATGTCCGTTTTTCCGGGCAGCGCAAGGCCCGCCGCCCGCGCGGCAATCGGCCGGATCGGATCTCTGTCCGCCCTTGCTCGCCTCGCGTTCCGGTCGTTTCCGGCTCGGACAGGCGCCGTCCGGCCCGGCGGGGCGTCCCGTCCGGGGCCCTGGCGTCAGACTTCGGGGCGCAGCATCGGGGGGTTGAGCAGCGTGGCTCCGCCCGCCCGGAAGAGCTGGGCAGGGCGGCCGCCCTGACGTGTGGTGGTACCACCGGTGGGGACGAGGAAGCCCGGCGTGCCCGTCACCTTGCGGTGGAAGTTGCGGGGGTCCAGCGCCACGCCCCACACCGCCTCGTAGACACGGCGCAGCTCGCCGACGGTGAACTCGGTGGGGCAGAACGCGGTGGCCAGGGACGAGTACTCGATCTTGGAGCGGGCGCGCTCCACCCCGTCGGCCAGGATCTGAGCGTGGTCGAAGGCGAGCGGCGCGACCGGCTCGCCGTCCCGGCCGTACCCTCCCTGCTGCAACAGCTCGTCGACCGGCGCCCAGCGGGCGTTGCTGGCGTCGCCGCCCGCGCGGGGAGGGGGCAGGTCGGGGGCCAGCGCGAGGTGGGCGACGCTGACCACGCGCATCCGGGGGTCCCGCTTGGGATCGCCGTATGTCGCGAGCTGTTCCAGGTGGGCGCCGTTGTCCTGGGCCGGAACGGCAGGGTCGTGGGCACGCAGCCCGGTCTCCTCGGCCAACTCTCGCGCCGCGGCCTGCGCCAGGTCCTCGTCGGCCCGTACGAACCCGCCGGGCAGTGCCCAGCGCCCCTGGAACGGCGGTTCGCCCCTGCGCACCGCCAGCGCGCACAAGGCGTGGCGGCGCACGGTCAGCACGACCAGGTCCACGGTGACGGCAAAGGGCGGAAATGCTGACGGGTCGTAGGGCATGCGGCGATCATAGTCGTCTGCCTGACGATAAACACTCCCTTCACCGACCCCGTCGACTGCTGATCCAATTCGGCCGGTATGCGCTCCGCCGTCCTCTCCCGCACGGCGTGCCGTGTGACGTCGTACGAGGTCACGCTCGCAGTTGGAGCCCGTCGGCCGCCTCCTCGACCATGGCGAGACCCAGCCTGCTGACGCGTATCGAGAAGGGGGCACTGGCGACGCGCAGGCCCGTCAGGACGATCTCGCCCAGCGGCGCGCTGCGCATGGGCCGCAGGGTGACCGTGCCTCCGGGGGCGTCCGGGCGGATGCCCGCGAGGGTGGTCAGCAGGAGTACACCGGCCGCGGCCGAGGTGGCTGCGGGACGGCAGGCCGCCGGATGCGGGAGCGGAGCGCTGCCGTCGGTTCGCTGCTCCCCCGCGTACATCTCTGGCAGCCGGTGGCCGAACGTCTCCGCCGCGGCCAGCACTCCCCGCAGCAGCGCACTGGCCTCCTTCTCGTAGTCGGCCGCGGCCAGACCCGCGACGGCGAGCGCCGTCGTGTGCACCCGCACGGCGCCACCGCGGTGTCCGAACGGGTTGTGTCCCGCCTCCTTCACGCCCAGTCCGCGAAGCCCCCAGCCCGAGTCCATGGCGGGAGCACCGAGCATCCGGGCGAGCTGTTCGGTCTGCACCCTGTCGAGCAGGCCGGGTGCCTGTTCTCCCCCGCCCAGCAGGCCGGTGTCGAGGAGATGGACGGCCGCGGCTCCCAGCTGCGGTACAAGGCGTCCGTCCGGTGTCCGGGCCGTGGCGGGTCGGCCGCCGCCCACGTCGTCGATCCAGAGCTGCGCACGGAACGCCGTCCGCAGCGCCCCGGCCCACTGCCGCAGCTCGACGCCGCCCGGTCTGCCGCAGGCGTCCAGAAGGTCGGCGCCCAGCAGCGCCGCTCGATGGGCGTGGGCCTGCGTCTCACAGCGGACGGGGCCGTCGGGCTGTGGGTCACGCAGGTACGTGTCGTCGCCCGCAGTGGTCAACAGCCAGGTCAGGCACCGCTCGGCCGCCGGGAGGAGCTCCTCGGTCTCGGGCTCGGGCAGCCCCCAGCGCCGGGCCTCGGCGAGCAGCGCGGGGAAGAGC
>JABFVM010000213.1 GCA_013362785.1 Streptomyces sp.
TCGCGGCGCTCGACGGGACGGTGCGGATGTCGAGCCCGGTGGGCGGGCCGACGGTGATCGAGGTGGAGCTGCCGTGCGTGTGGTGAGAGCTGCCGTGCGTGTGGTGAGAGCTGCCGTGCGTGTGGTGAGGACGGACCCCGCTCCCCCTCGGGGATGAGCTCGCCCGCGGCACGTACTGCGAACCGAGTAGCGGGGAATGTCGGCGGACGCACGACGACATGCCGGGCTGTTCCCTGGAAGCTGTACCCGACCGCTCCGGAACCGGAAGAACCCGCACATGACCATCCGCGTACTGCTCGCCGACGACCAGGCCCTGCTGCGGGCCACCTTCCGGATCCTGATCGACTCCTGCCCGGACATGGAGGTGGTCGGCGAGGCCACCGACGGCGCCGAGGCCGTCGACCTCGCCCGGGCGCACCGCCCCGACCTGGTCCTGATGGACATCCGCATGCCCGGCACCGACGGGCTGGCCGCCACCTCTGCGATCTGCGCAGACCCGGACCTCACGGCGGTGCGGGTGCTGATCCTCACCACGTTCGAGATCGACGAGTACGTCGCCCAGGCGCTGCGGGCCGGGGCCAGCGGCTTCCTCGGCAAGGACGTCACCGCGGACGTGCTGCTCGACGGCATCCGGACCGTGGCCGCCGGCGAGTCGCTGCTCTCCCCCACCGCGACCCGCACGCTGATCACCCGGTTCCTGGCCTCGCCCGCCGAGAGCTCGCAGTCGGCCACGCCCGAGGACCTCGCCGCGCTCACCGCCCGCGAGCGCGAGGTCATGTCCTGGGTCGCCGAGGGCCACTCCAACGAGGAGATCGCGGAGAAGCTCTTCGTCAGCCCGCTGACCGTGCGCACCCACGTGCACCGCGCCATGACGAAGCTGGGCGCCCGGGACCGCGCCCAACTCGTGGTGATGGCCTACCAGTCGGGTCTGGTGCGGGCCGTACCGCCGAACGGGGAAGGCTGACGGCGCTGCCGCCGTTCGGGGGACCGACACCGAGGGAACCGTTCGGGGACGTGCGCCACGGCCGCCGTTCAGGGGAAAACGGCGGCGAGGGTGCGTGGCGGCGGGCGGGGCCGTCGAGAACTTCCCCGTGAGCCTGCCGCTGATCCCTCCGATGCTCGCCACGTCCGGCACCCTGCCGCCCGCCGCGCAGGACGCCCGCTGGGCGTACGAGACCAAGCAGGACGGCCAGCGCGCGGTCGTCTACCTGGAGGGGGACGGCGGCCTGCTGCTGCGCGCCCGTTCCGGCGAGGACATCACGGCCGCCTACCCCGAACTGCGGCCGCTGGGCGGCGCGCTGGGCGCCACCTCCGCCGTCCTGGACGGGGAGATCCTGGCGCTGGACGAACAGGGGCGCGCCGACTTCCAGTTGCTGCAGTCCCGCATGGGGCTGGCGCACGCACCCGAGCGGGCGGCGCGGCTGGCGGCCCGTACGCCCGTGCACCTGGTGCTGTTCGACGTGATGCATCTGGCGGGCCGCTCCCTGGTCACCCTGCCCTACACGCGGCGCCGCGGGCGCCTTGAGGAGCTGGGCCTCGACGGGCCGTTCTGGTCGACGCCGGCCGCACTGGTCGGACATGGCGCCGAGGCCCTGCGGGCCACCCGGGAGCACGGGCTGGAGGGGCTGGTGTGCAAGCGGCTGGACTCGGTGTACGAGCCCGGGGTGCGCTCCCGCGCCTGGATCAAGATCCGCAACATGCGCACCGAGGACGTCGTCGTCGGAGGCTGGCTGCCCGGCAAGGGACGGCTCACCGGTCTCCCGGGTTCGGTGCTGGTCGGCCAGCGCGCGGGCGGTCGGCTGCGGTACGTCGGCAATGTGGGCACCGGCTGGAGCGAGGCGGAGCGGACGCAACTGGCGGAGCTGCTGCGGGCGTCCGAGACCGCCGTCTGCCCCTTCGATCCCGCCCCGCGGGTGACGGGCGCGCACTGGGTGCTGCCCCGGCTGGTCGGCGAGGTCCGCTACAGCGTGCGCACCCGCTCCGGGCTGTTGCGCCAGCCGTCCTGGCTGCGGTTGCGGCCCGACCTCACGCCGGAGGAGTCGGCGGCCGACCTGCCGGAAGAAAGCGCCTGACACACAGCTTTCCTCCCCCTTCCCTCCCCACTGTTGCGCTGATCGTTACCGCCGGTACTCCCGTGGCTCTTGGCACGGAAGTGAAAAGCCAGGATCCTGAACTGCCTTTCCCCCCACAACCGTTGGGCTGCGCCCGAATCCCCCGAGGAGACGCAGTGTCTTCAGAGACGTCCCGTACGCACCGCAAGCGCTGGATCACCGGTGCGGCCGGTGCCGCCGCGCTCGTCATAGCCTTCCCCAGCACCGCCTTCGCCGCACCGCCCGCGGCGCTCCCCGCCAACGCCGAGGCGGCCGAGCAGACGTACCAGCCCGCCTACGACTACGACACGGACGGCTGCTACTCCACGCCCGCCATCGGCACCGACGGCACCGTCAACGGGGGCCTGAACCCCACCGGTGCGCTCAACGGCAACTGCCGTGACGCCTCCGACCTCGACAACACCAACGGCTACTCGCGCTACAAGTGCAACAACGGCTGGTGCGCCTACATGTACGGCCTGTACTTCGAGAAGGACCAGGCGGTGGCGGGCAGCAGCATCGGCGGGCACCGGCACGACTGGGAGCACGTCGTGGTCTGGGTGCAGAACAACGCGGTGCAGTACGTGTCGACGTCCAACCACGGCTCGTTCACGATCAGCCCGGCGTCCTCGGTGCGCTTCGACGGCACCCACGCGAAGATCGTCTACCACAAGGACGGCATCAGCACACACTGCTTCCGGCTGGCCAACTCGGGTGACGAGCCGCCGGAGAACCACAAGGGGACCTGGCAGTACCCGCCGCTGGTCGGCTGGAACGGCTACCCGTCGGGCGTACGCGACAAGCTGGTCGCGTACAACTTCGGCAGCGCCAACTTCGGTCTGAAGGACGGCAACTTCGCGAACCACCTGGCGTCGGCGAAGCCGTCCGGCATCGCGTTCGACCCGAACGCCTGATCCGGCGAGGCGATCGGGCGCGAGACCTAGGACCCCGGGCACACCCGGCTTCCGTCCCGCGCCCGATCCCGGCCCGACGACGGCCGCATAGCGTCCCGTTCATGGACACGAGCGAGACGAGCAACACGAGCGGACAGTTCGAAGAAGCCCTGGAACGCCTCCACGCATCCGGCCCGGAACGAGGCGGCTGGCTGTCCAACCACGCCCCCATGGTCGTTGAAGCCCTCTCCGCGCACGGTCACGCGCCGGCCGTCCACCGCTGGCTGGACCTGTACCGCGACAAGCTGGACGACTTCCCCGACCGTGTCGCCCCCGTCACCGACGACAACTGGGCCTCGGCGCTGGGCGATCCGCGGCGCATAGCCGACTGGACCGACTACTTCTCCCGCACACTCACCGACCACCCCTGGCGGAGCGTCCTCGCCGAGTGGTGGCCGCGCCTGCTGCCCGGAATGTACGGCGGCGCCACCCACACCGTCATCCGGGCCGGCCACGCCGTACGCGCACTCCGGACGGGCGAGAACGCGCCCCGGCTCACCGAACTCGCCCACGCGCTGGGCTACTGGGCGGCCCGCCACCAGCCCGTCACCGGCGTCACCGCGCTGCCGGGCGCGCCGACCGCCGCCGAGGCCCTGGACGCCGTACCGGCGATCGAGCCGGGGCACCTGGGATTCCGCGACCGCCTGGCCTCCCTGCGCCGGCTGCCGGTCTGGGCCGACGACGTCATCGACCCGGACACCGCGAAGGCCCGCCTCACCGAGCTCGTGCGTGCCGCGACCCACCGCTACGCCACCCACGGCCACGGCGAGCCGACGATGCTCGTCCACGCGGCGACGGCACCCAACGCCGTCCTGCGCACGCTCGACGCGCTTCCCCGGGAGCTGTGGGCCCCGAGCCTGCACGCGGCCTGGACGGCCTCCGCGGCCGTGACCGCCATGTACGGACCCGTGGAACCGGTCGCCTATGCACCGCCGGGGCGACCGACGGCGGAGGAGGTCCTGGAGAAGGCCCTCGCCCACGGGGACGAACACGTCATCAAGCTCGCCGACACTGCCCTGGACGTCGGCGACGAACCCGCCCTCGCGGCCGCACTGCGGGCGGTCGAGATCAGCACACCTCTGGTCTGACGTCCCCGGCCGCCAGGGCGTCACCCAGGGCCGTTCGCCCGTACAGCACGTAGTGGCCCTGCCGCCGGGACACCAGCAGGCCCGCCTCCCGCAGCACGGAGAGGTGGGCCGACACCGTGGAAGGGGCAAGACGATGGCGGCGGGCCAGCTCCGTCGTCGAGGACGGGCCGGACAGGCCGGCCAGGACGGCCGCGCGCTGGTGGCCGAGCAGCCGGGCGAGCGCCTCCGGCGGATGCGGCACCGGCTCGGTGTGCAGCCGCCCCATGCCCCGGGCGGGATAGATGACCGTCGGCTGCCAGGGCCGGGCGAAGCCGCTGACCACGTCCGGCCACACGAACACGCTCGGCATGAGCAACACGCCCCTGCCGTCGGGACGTTGGGCGTCCGGCACGTCGACGTACCGGCGCAGGGTGAGGGTGTGGCCGGCCCAGTCGACGGCCGGGTGCAGGCCGGTCAGCAGCGCGTCGAGACCACCGTCCGCCGCCTGCCGCGACCGGTGCGCGATGTCCGCCTCCAGTACGGCGCGGTGGCGCGGCCAGTCCGGGGCGAGCAGGACGTGCCAGGCCAGTTCCGTGAGATCGGCGAGGCGCTGGACCGTGGCGGCCGGGTCGTCCAGCGCGGCACGTCCTCGGGGCGACTCGGCGAGGCCCGGCGTGCAGGCCAACGAGCGGGTCATCTCGGCGTACGCCAGAGCGGGGTCGGTGGCGCGCATCCGGGCCAGCTCGTCCTCGAAGCAGGGGTACGGCTCGTCCGGGGGCGCGCCGAGGAAGTCCGGGGTGTAGCCGCCGGGCGGCGGCATGAACAGCCACAGCGGTGCCAGGTCCAGGCCGGTGACGGTACGTCGCATGCGGCGCAGCCAACTTCGGTGGTAGCCGTGCCGGGACGGCCGGCGCAGCATGCGCAGCGCCTCGTGGGTCTGACACAGCGGTGAGATCGCGAACCGGCAGCGCGTGAGGTCATCGGTGCCGAGCGGCAGGGCCAGCGGCATACGTCCCCCGTCGTGAGCGTCGATTCGTCCAGGACCGAATGAGTGGAGCCGCCGACCGGCGACCAGCACGCTTGCCCCGACTCCCCCGGTCGGAAAGGCGGTTGGATGAGCAGCGTACGTCCACAACCCTGGCGGCGTTCCGCCGTCGTCGTGGCGCTGATGCTGGCGGCGTTCACCTTCAACACCACCGAGAATCTGCCGGTCGGCCTGCTGGCGCTCATGGCGCAGGATCTGCGGGTCCCGTTCGCGGCCGTGGGCGCGCTGGTCACCGGGTACGGGCTGACGGTGGCCGTCGTGTCGTTGCCGCTCGCCCATCTCAGCCGTTCCGTGCCGCGCCGGTATCTGCTCACGGGGCTGCTGGGGCTGCTCGTCGTGGCCAGCTGGGTGTCGGCGCTGGGCGGGGTGTCGTACGGGCTGCTGCTGGCGGCGCGGGTGGTGACGGCGGCGGCGCAGGCGTTGTTCTGGGCGGTGATGGGGCCGGTCGCGGTCGGTCTGTTCCCGCCCGAGCGCCGGGGGCGGATCATCGGGCTGCTGTCCGTCGGGGGTTCCCTGGCCACGGTGGCCGGGGTTCCGGCCGGGACCTGGCTGGGCGCGCACACCGACTGGCGGACGCCCTTCGCCCTGCTCGGCGTGCTCGCGCTCGTCTGCCTCGTGGCCGTCGGTGCCCTGCTGCCCACGTCCCGCCCGCAGGACGGCCACTCCGCCTACGGTGCCGCGCCGGACCGGCGCCGGTTCCGCATCGTGCTGGGCGTGACCGCCCTGTCGGTGACGGGTGTCTTCGCCGGGTTCACCTACGTCGTCGCCTTCCTCGACGAGGTGAGCGGGCTCGGCGGGGACGCGGTGAGCGCCGTGCTGTTCGCGTTCGGCGGGGCGGCGCTGGCCGGGGTCACCGTCGCCGGGCCGCTCCTCGACCGTTTCCCGCGGGCCACTCTGGCCGTGCCGGTGGCGACCCAGGCGGCGGCGCTGCTCGGTCTGTGGGCGGCGGGGCACGTCCCGGTGGCGGGCGTCGCGCTGATGATGCTGTTGGGCGCCTCGGTCGCGCCCGTCTTCATGGCGACGCAGAGCCAGGTGCTCCGGGTGGCGCCGGGCCGCACCGAGACAGCCCTCGCGGCCAACTCGGCCGCCTTCAACGTGGGTGTCGCCGCCGGCGCGCTGCTCGGGGGCGCGCTGCTGCCCGTGGTCGGGGTGCGCGGCACGTTCCTGGTCGGGGGGCTGCTGACGGTGGGGGCGCTCGCGGTGCTGGGCATGCCGGGGCACACGGGTGCCAGGGACGGGGCGGACGGGGACGGGGCGGGCGGCGAGGGCCGTGGGGCGGCAGCGGGCCTAGGGGCGAACGGGCGGACCGCAAAGGGGCGGTACCGTACGGACGCGGGGTCGTGACGGTCTATCGTGTCCGCATGTCCGTCCCTGAACTGATCCGCATCGTCTCCCGCGACTCGCCGATGGCTCTCGCCCAAGTGGAGCGCGTCCGCGCCGAGTTGGCGGTCCTGCATCCCGGTGTGCGCACCGAGGTCGTGCCGGTGAAGACGACCGGCGACAAGTGGATGGGCGACCTGTCCAAGGTCGAGGGCAAGGGGGCGTTCACCAAGGAGGTCGACGCCGCTCTGCTGGCGGGCGAGGCCGATCTCGCCGTGCACTGCCTGAAGGACATCCCCGCCGACCGGCCGCTGCCGGCGGGGACGACGTTCGCCGCGTTCCTGAAGCGGGACGACATCCGTGACGCCCTCATC
>JABFVM010000477.1 GCA_013362785.1 Streptomyces sp.
CTTGCCCGATGTCTTGCCTGTGCGCACTGCCGCGTTCCCCCGTGTCCTGCTGAACTGCCGTACCCCGGCACTCTACTGAGCGGGGCCGGCCATATTTGCGGCTGATACGGTGCCACGATCATGAGCACCGCCCTGTTGGCCCTCATCGCCGCGCTCTGGGGTGCGGCGGCGGGAGCGTTGCTGCCGAAGGCCGCCTATCGGTTCTCCGTTCCGGAGGACGAGGGGTGGCGGGAGCGGTGCCCGGGCGGGCACGCGATCGGCGGAGGATTCCGCGGATGGTTCGGGGGGTGGCTCGGGCGGGGCCGGTGCGGGCGGTGCGAGGCCGGTACGCCGCCGTACGGCTCCGGCGCCCCGACGCTCGTCCTCGTCACCTCCCTCGTCTGCGCCGCCCTCGCCGCGGCCACCGGAACCCGGCCCGAGGTGGGCGTCTGGCTGCTGCTGGCGCCGGTCGGTGTGCTGCTCGCGGCGGTCGACCTCCGGGTGCGGCGGCTGCCCGACCCGCTCACCCTCCCGCTCGCCGGCGCCGCGCTCGCGCTGCTCGGCCTGATCTCCCTCGTTCCCGAGCACGCCGGCGACTGGCCGACCGCCCTGTGGGCCGCGCTCGCGCTCGGCGCCGGCTACTTCGTGCTGTGGCTCATCAACCCCGGCGGCATGGGCTTCGGCGATGTGAAGCTGGCCCTCGGGGCGGGGGCGGTGCTGGGCTGGTACGGCTGGCCGACGGTGATGCTCGGCACCTTCGCCGGGTTCCTGTTCGGGGCGCTGTACGGCTGGGGGCTCGTCCTCGTACGGCGGGCCGGGCGGGGGTCGGCGATCCCGTTCGGGCCGTTCCTGCTGGGCGGGGCGTTCGTGGGGCTGTTGATCGGGGCGTACGCGGCCTGACCGGCGAGGCGGGCGCGGCCTGGCGTCGATCGTCCAAAACGCCTGGCGTACGCTGGATCAGTCCGTCCACAACCCTTGACGAAAGGGACGCTCCGGTGACCGAGAAGGCCGACCTTCAGTCCGTCCTCGACCGTGCCGCAGCGGGCGGACGCATCACCCCCGAGGAAGCGCTCGGCCTCTACCGCGACGCCCCGCTGCACGCGCTGGGCACCGCCGCCGACGCCGTACGCCGCCGCCGGTACGCGGGCACCGAGCACATCGCGACGTACATCATCGAGCGCAACATCAACTACACGAACGTGTGCGTCACGGCGTGCAAGTTCTGCGCCTTCTACGCCGCCCCCAAGGACAAGGCCAAGGGCTGGACCCGCGACCTTGACGACATCCTGCGGCGGTGCGCCGAGACCGTGGAGCTGGGCGGCACCCAGATCATGTTCCAGGGCGGACACCACCCGGACTTCGGCGTCGAGTACTACGAGAAGCACTTCGCAGCCATCAAGAAGGAGTTCCCGCAGCTCGTCATCCACAGCCTGGGGGCGAGCGAGGTCGAGCACATGGCGCGGATCTCCGGTGTGTCGGTCGAGGAGGCCATCACCCGGATCCACGAGGCCGGACTGGACTCCTTCGCGGGCGCCGGCGCCGAGCTGCTGCCCGCGCGGCCGCGCAAGGCCATCGCCCCGCTGAAGGAGAGCGGTGAGCGCTGGCTGGAGATCATGGAGATCGCGCACGGGCTGGGCGTGGAGTCGACGTCGACCATGCTGATGGGCACCGGCGAGACCAACGCCGAGCGCATCGAGCACCTGCGGATGATCCGTGACGTCCAGGACCGCACGGGCGGCTTCCGGGCCTTCATCCCGTACACCTACCAGCCCGAGAACAACCACCTGAAGGGCCGTACGCAGGCCACGATCTTCGAGTACCTGCGGATGATCGCCATCGGGCGGCTCTTCATGGACAACATCGCCCACATCCAGGGCTCCTGGCTGACCACCGGCAAGGAGATCGGCCAGCTGTCGCTGCACTACGGCGCCGACGACCTGGGCTCGATCATGCTGGAGGAGAACGTCGTCTCCTCGGCCGGTGCCAAGCACCGCTCCAACCGGATGGAGATCATCGACCTGATCCGCAAGGCGGGCCGGGTTCCGGCGCAGCGGGCGACGACCTACGAGCACCTGGTCGTGCACGACGACCCGGCGAACGACCCCGTCGACGAGCGGGTCATGTCCCACATCTCGTCCACGGCGATCGAGGGCGGCACGGCGCACCCCGAGCTGAAGATCCTCGCCTCCAACTGATCCGCCCGCGCTGATCCCATGCTGACGATCCACGCCGACTCCCGGGGCAACGCGCTCGCCGTCAAAGGCGCGTGGATCGCGGACGCGGGGCAGTTGACGGACCTGGCCGCCGCGCATCCGCGGGCCCGGGTGCGGGAGTGGCCGGGCATCCTGACGCCCGGCCTGATCAACATCCATGGCAACGAGCTGCTGGAAGAGGCGTACCACCCCGATCCACGCGAGGCCGACGAGCTGGGCACCGAGCCTCTGGTCGGTGATGCGCTGGCCGCGCTCGCCATGGACGACGCCCGCTGGGGCGCGAGCGCACGGCGGGCGGTACAGCGGATGCTGGCACACGGCACGGTTCGGGCGGCCTGCGAGTCACTGACGAACCGCGCGGTGCGCGACGCCGTGCACCGCTCCGGCCTGGCGGTCATGGGCCGACTCGGCCGCCCCGGCGGAACCCCTTCGCTCGATCCGTACGATGCCGAGTGGCCGGTGACGTTCGCGGAGCCGAGGGAGCGTCACTCCGCAGCCCGGTTCGCGGTGTTCGACGTACGGGACGAGACGGAACTGGCCGAGCGCGGTGCGGGGACGTGCGTGGCGACGGTGGCGGACGGCCGGTTGGTCTACCGCCGACGGTGAGTTGAGCGCCCCTCAGGGGCGCGGGGAACTGCGCGAGCGACCACCGACGACCCGCAGCCCGCGCGCAACAGAAGCGATCGAGCTCAACCCGAAAACGCCTCTGCGAACGCCCCGTCTCCCTGCGTAACCCCGCTGCAATTGGTCAGCGCATCATCCGAAGACGAATCATCACCACACTCCCGATCCCGGAACGCAGCCCACATAGACACCCACCCCACCCCCTTTTCCTCGGCGAACTCCCGCACCTGAGCCGCGTCATCAAGCGTGAACGTCTCATTGTCGACGTCGTTCACACCGAGCATCGAAGTCAACGCCATCGCATTCCACGCGGCCGCATCCGACGTCCCGAAGATCTCCTTCAACTGACTGTGCGCGGCCTTCGCGGAAGTGAGGGCGTAATCGCCCATGTCCCCGGTGTACGACTCCCCGTAATTCATCGTCATGATGTTGACGTGCGAGACCTGGACGTCGTGCTCGTTGGCGGACTCCAGCAGCGCCACACCGTCGTCGTCCAGCCCGGACGGCATCACCGGCAGCGTGAAGGAGACCTCCAGCCCACCGCGTTCCTTCTGCAGCAGGGCGATCGCCTCCGACCGCAGGTCCACCGAGTCGGCGTCGGTCAACTCGTCGCCCTCGATGTCGAAGTCGGCCTGCGAGGAACCGGCCGCGTCCAGCGCCTTCCCGTACGCCGCCGCCAGCTCGGACGCGCTGTCGCAACTCGCCGCCAGCTCCTTGCCGGAGGCCCCGCCGAAGGAGACCCGGACGGTGGCGCCGCCCTGGGTGAGGCCCGCGATACGGGACTTCACGGCCGCGTCGGACAGGGCCGTCGTGCCGTTCCACTTGGGCGTGCAGTCGCTGCCGTCCGCGATCACGAAGGCCAGGTTGTACGTCGCCGGGGAGCCGGCGGAGTCGTAGGAGGAGGCCTCGGTGGCGCTGACGTAGGGGGCGTACGACGTGCTCGACGACGTGCTCGACGAGGCGCTCTGTGAGGGCGAGGACTCGGAGCGGGCCGGCGTCGGCGGTGCCGCGTCCGCCGTACCGTCGTCGGAACCCGCGGAGCACCCCGTGACGGCCAGTGCCCATACGCAGGTGAGTCCGACCGCCGATTTCCCTGGGTACGTATGCATGACGGCAAATCTCTCATCATTCCGCGGCCGTCCCGGAAAACTCTCAGGCAAAGGACAGACTCAGGCGTTTCTCATATGCGTCTCACATAGAGCGCGAGTTCGGGGCACATAAAGGCTCCGTAACGTCCGGGGAATGCAATCCGAGACTGCCATCGACAAGCAGGCCGGCGCGCGCGGCCGCCGCCGCAGGCGCGGCAAGGGCTCCGCCGAGGGGCCCGTGTTCGTCGACAACTCCGGACGCCGCTCCAAGCTGCTGCGGCGCATCGGCCTTCTGGTGGGCGTCGCCTGCCTCGGGTACGCGGTCGTGCTGGGCATGGCCTTCATGGGCTTCGGCACCTCGCTCACGCCGTCCGAGCTGCTGCCGTTCGGAGGCGGAGGCCCGGCCGGTGCCCCCAACTCGGGCCCCGGCGGCGCCCAGCCGCAGGGCGGCATCGGCACCCCGCCCGCGAAGCCCAGCGGTACGCCGCCGACGGGCACCGCGACCGGCGAGCCGCCCGGCGCCGCGCCGACCGCGTCCGTCGCCCCGACCGCGTCCGCCGCTCCGACCGAGTCCGCCTCCGCTGCCGCCGCCAACTGACCGGAACGCACCCACACTCATGACTACGACGATGCCCTCACGCGGCCGTCGCCGCGCTCCCTCCCGTATCGAGCGGGTGGCGGGCAAGGCCGCGGCCCTGCAGAAACCCCGCGTCATCCTCGCCGGACTGCTCCTGCTCGCGCTGACCAGCGTCATGCTGCTCGACGGCTATCTGCGCGCCGAGGTCGGCGGCGACCAGCGGGTGCGCACCGGCGCCAGCTCCAGCAAGGTGCCCGACAAGATCCTCGACGGCGGGCCGATCCTCACCTTCCGGGGCGGTCGGGCGACCACGGTCTCCGTGCCGGACAAGACGATCGCGCTCACCTTCGACGACGGTCCGAACCCCACCTGGACCCCGCAGGTCCTGGAGATCCTCAAGAAGTACGACGTACCCGGCACGTTCTTCGTGGTCGGCTCGATGGTCTCGCGCTACCCCTCGATCGTCTCGGACATGGTCGAGCAGGGGAACGAGGTGGGCATCCACACCTTCACCCACGTCGACCTCTCCTACCAGAGCGACGCCCGCGTCAACCGTGAGATGCAGCAGACCCAGCTCGCGCTGGCGGGCGCGGCCGGCATCACGACGACGCTGTTCCGGGCGCCGTACTCCTCGGAGACGGACGCCATCGACAACTACAGCTGGCCCGTCTACGAGAAGCTCGGCGAGGACGGCTACACCAGCGTCTTCGTCGACACCGACAGCGACGACTGGAAGCGGCCGGGCGTCTCGAAGATCATCAAGTGGGCGACGCCGGAGGACGGCGAGGGCGCGTCCGTGCTGTTCCACGACGCGGGTGGCGAGCGGTCGCAGACGATCAAGGCGCTGCCGACGTACATCGAGAAGATGAAGGCGAAGGGCTACACCTTCACCACGATCAGCGGGGTCCTTCAGGAGGAGGAGTCGGCCGCGGCGAATGGCGGGCAGGCCGGGAGTGCGCAGCAGCAGCCCGGAGGCCAGGGGCAGCCGGGTCAGCAGGGGCAGGCAGGGCAGCAGGGGGCTAACGGGCAGACCGGTGCGGGAGGTGCCGGAGGCGCGGGGGCGAACGGGGCGTCGAGTCTCCAGGCCGCCCACCGTGCGGCGACCGGCGCGACCCTGTACGAGGGGAAGGCCCTGATCGGGGCCGTGGCCGTCGCCGAATGGACCGTGCCGGTGCTGTCGGTCGGCCTGCTCGTCGTCGGCGTCGCCGTCATGGGCCGCTTCGGCATGATGCTGCTCCTCGCCCGCCGCCACTACCGGCAGCGCAACAAACGCCGGTTCAGCTGGGGACCGCCGGTCCACGAACCGGTGAGCGTGATCGTCCCGGCGTACAACGAGAAGGAGTGCATCGCCAACACCCTCAAGTCGCTGGCGCAGAGCACCCACCCGATCGAGATCATCGTGGTCGACGACGGCTCCACCGACGGCACGTCCGAGATCGCCCGCACCGCGGCCTGGGAACTCGGTATGACCAACGTCCGTGTCATCCGGCAGGAGAACGCGGGCAAGCCGGCCGCGCTCAACAACGGTGTGCGCAGCGCCAGTCACGACATCGTCGTGATGATGGACGGCGACACGGTCTTCGAGCCGGACACCGTACGGCAGCTGGTGCAGCCGTTCGCCGACCCCGGGGTCGGCGCGGTCGCCGGCAACGCCAAGGTCGGCAACCGCGACACCGTCATCGGAGCCTGGCAGCACATCGAGTACGTGATGGGCTTCAACCTCGACCGGCGCATGTACGACCTGCTGCGCTGCATGCCGACCATCCCGGGCGCGATCGGCGCGTTCCGCCGCGAGGCGGTGCTGCAGGTCGGCGGCATGAGCGAGGACACCCTCGCCGAGGACACCGACATCACCATCGCCATGCACCGTGCGGGCTGGCGGGTCGTCTACCAGGAGCACGCACGCGCGTGGACCGAGGCGCCGGGCTCGCTGAAGCAGCTGTGGTCGCAGCGGTACCGGTGGTCGTACGGCACGATGCAGGCGCTGTGGAAGCACCGCAAGTCCCTTACGGACAAGGGGCCTTCGGGCCGCTTCGGCCGTGTCGGCATGCCGCTGGTCGTCATCTTCCAGATCGTCACGCCGGTCTTCGCCCCGCTCATCGACGTGTTCACCGTCTACTCGATGATCTTCGTCGACTTCAAGGCGGCGCTGCTTGCCTGGCTGGCGGTGCTCGCGGTGCAGCTGTTCTGCGCGGCGTACGCCTTCCGCCTGGACCGCGAGCAGTACCGCTACCTGCTGATGATGCCGCTCCAGCAGCTCGCCTACCGCCAGATGATGTACCTCGTCCTCATCCACTCCTGCATCACGGCATTGACGGGCGGCCGTCTGCGCTGGCAGAAG
>JABFVM010000227.1 GCA_013362785.1 Streptomyces sp.
ACCCCGACCCCCAACTGCTGGGCGACCTCCTCGGCAAGCTCGGGGTGGGCGCGGCCGGAGAAGAACATCAACTTCTTCTCGCCGGTCGTCTTGATCCCGGTCACAGCACTGTCTCCTCAGAGGTGTCGCAGCTGGGTGTGCACTTATCACGGTACGCCGTGTTTGACGCGCCGGTTTCCGGTCAGTCCTCGCTCTCGACCTGCCGAGACACCGCCTCGGCCGCCTTCGCGGCAGCGCTGCCCGGACGCTTACGAGCCACCCAACCCTCGATATTCCGCTGCTGACCACGGGCCACGGCCAGCGAACCGGGCGGTACGTCCTTCGTGATCACGGACCCGGCGGCGGTGTACGCGCCGTCCCCGATCGTGACAGGAGCCACAAGCATGTTGTCCGCACCGGTACGGCAGTGCGACCCGACCGTGGTGTGGTGTTTGTCCTGTCCGTCGTAGTTCACGAAGATACTCGCGGCGCCGATGTTCGTGTACTCACCGATGGTCGCGTCACCGACGTACGAGAGGTGCGGAATCTTCGTCCCCTCACCGATCGAGGAGTTCTTGGTCTCGACGTACGTGCCGATCTTGCTCTTCGTGCCGAGACGGGTCCCGGGCCGCAGATACGCGTACGGCCCCACGCTCGCCTGCGCTCCCACGACGGCACCGTCGGCCACGGTGTTGTCGACCCGTGCCCCGGCGCCGACCTTGGTGTTCTTCAGCCGGCAATTCGGACCGACCTCCGCGCCCTCACCGATGTGGGTGGAGCCCTGGAGCTGGGTGCCGGGCTGGACGAGGGCGTCCTGCTCGAATGTGACCGTCACATCGACCCAGGTCGTCGCCGGGTCGACCACCGTGACACCGGCGAGCATCGCGCGGGTCAGCAGCCGGTCGTTCAGGATCCGGCGGGCCTCGGACAGCTGCACCCGGTTGTTGATCCCGGCGATCTCGCGGTGGTCGCCGGCGACGGACGCGCCGACCCGGTGACCGGCCTCGCGCAGAATGCCGAGGACGTCCGTCAGGTACTCCTCGTGCTGGGCGTTGTCCGTGCGGACCTTGCCCAGCGCGTCCGCGAGCAACTGCCCGTCGAACGCGAACACGCCCGAGTTGATCTCCCGGATCCCCCGCTGCGCGTCGGTCGCGTCCTTGTGCTCGACGATCTCGGTCACGGCGCCGGTGGCGTCGTCCCGCACGATCCGGCCGTAACCGGTCGCGTCCGGGACCTCGGCGGTCAGCACGGTGACGGCGTTGCCGTCGGCGGAGTGGGTGGCGGCGAGGCGGGTGAGGGTCTCGCCGGTGAGGAGGGGGGTGTCGCCGCAGACGACGACCACGGTGCCGTCGATTCCACCGCCGAGCTCCTCAAGGGCCATCCGTACGGCGTGCCCGGTGCCGTTCTGCTCGGCCTGCACGGCGGTGCGTACGCCGGGGTCGATCTCACCGAGATGCGCGACGACCTGCTCCCGCGCGTGCCCCACGACCACGACCAGGTTCTCGGGGTGCAACTCGCCCGCGGCGGCGAGTACATGACCGACGAGGCTGCGTCCGCAGATCTCGTGCAGGACCTTGGGTGTGGCCGACTTCATACGGGTGCCCTCACCCGCTGCGAGAACGACGACGGCTGCCGGGCGAATGGCGCTCACGGGATGCCCTTCGGCTGTGGAGGGGGTGGGGTGACATCCGCAGGATACCGGGGCGTTTTGTGGGGGACATGAGAGCGGGTCCCGACTTGGCTGTTGGCAGTCGGGACCCGCGCTTGAGTACTTGCTCCCCCGCCAGGACTCGAACCCGGACAGATGGCACCAAAAGCCACAGTGCTGCCAATTACACCACGGGGGATGGAACCCGACTGAACCGGACATGTGGCCAGGTCGCCGAGTCGGCACCCAACACTATGCCGTACCGGGCGCCTTCCGTGCGACGGGCGCCTTCCGTGCGACGGTACAGGCCGACGTCCGCCGTGACCCCGCATATCGGGCTGTTTCGCTTACGTTCGGTCACGCAGTGTGGTGTAGGCCAGTCGTCGAAACTCGCCGGAAAAGCGGTGCCGGGCGCCCGTAGGCTGGAGGCATGACCACGACGGGGGAAGACCGCGCCGGGGCTCCGCCGGAGGGGGCGGGACCGTGGTGGTGGGGCAGGTTGCGCAGTGCGGTGCTGGACGTGAGTCTGGCCGTCGTGTCCGCGCTGGAGTGCGGGGTCGAGGGGGTTCGTTTCGCGAAGGACGCCGGGATACCCGTGGCCGCGGGTGTGGTGTTCGGGGTGCTGGCGGGGTCCGTACTGGTGCTGCGGCGTCGGTGGCCGATAGCCGTCGTGCTGGTGTCGATCGCGGTGATGCCGGCCCAGATGGGCTTCCTGATGGGCATCGTCGGTCTGTACACCCTGGCCGCGTCCGAACTGCCGCGGCGGATCATCGGCTCACTCGCCGGGATGTCGTTCGTCGGCACACTGATCGTGACGTTCGTATGGGCGCGGCAGGACATGGCGCGGGGGAGTCTGACCTTCGGGGACTGGGTGATCCCGTTCGCGTCGATCACCACCGCCCTCGGCGTGACCGCGCCGCCGCTGCTGCTCGGGCTGTATGTGGGGGCGCGGCGTCGCCTGATGGAGAGCCTCCGGGAGCGGGCCGACAGCCTTGAGCGGGAGCTTCAGCTGCTCGCCGAGCGGGCGGAGGAGCGGGCCGAGTGGGCGCGGAACGAGGAGCGGACCCGGATCGCGCGGGACATGCATGACGTCGTCGCGCACCGGGTGAGCCTGATGGTCGTGCACGCCGCCGCGCTGCAGGCCGTGGCCCGGAAGGATCCCGAGAAGGCCGTGAAGAACGCCGCGCTGGTGGGGGACATGGGCCGGCAGGCGCTGACCGAGCTGCGGGAGATGCTCGGGGTGCTGCGGAGCGGGGCCGCGCGGGCGGATCGGGCGCAGGGGGCCGTCGTACCGCTTGCCGCCGTGGGGGCGGCTGCCGCCGCCGCGGCCGATCGGGGATGGGGCGCTCAGGACGACGTGGCCGGTGAGGGGCCTTGTCTGTCCGAGCTGGACGAGCTGATCGGGCAGTCGGCCGCCGCGGGCATGGTGGTGGATCTGTCCGTGGAGGGCGAGACGCGGTCGTATGCGCGGGAGGTCGAGCAGACGGCGTTCCGGGTGGTGCAGGAGGCGCTGACGAACGTCCACAAGCATGCGGCGGGGGCGAAGACGCATGTGCGGCTGGCGCACCGGGTGTCGGAGATCGCGATGCAGGTGGAGAACGAACCGCCGCCGGAGGTGTCGTCGGAGTCGTCGGCCCGGCTGCCGTCCGGGGGCAACGGTCTGGTGGGGATGAAGGAGCGCGTCGTGGCGCTCGGCGGGGTGTTCGTGTCCGGGCCGACGGATGCGGGGGGTTTCCGGGTGTCGGCGGTGATTCCGGCGGCGTAGCCGTGGATGCCCTGGGTGCCGTTGCGGGGCGTGCGGGGTGTGTGGCGTGTGCGGGGTGTGTGGCGTGTGCCAGGTATGCGGGTGTCAGCCTGCTGTGAGGCGTACCGGCTCTATCCCCGCGACCAGGCCGGCGAGGGCCTGGTCGATGTCCGGGCCGAGGTACCAGTCGCCGGTGTGGTCGAGCGTGTAGACGCGGCCTTCGGTGTCGATGGCGAGGAGGGCCTGGGTGTCGGTCTCGGCGCCGAGGGGGCAGACCTCGGTGTCGAGGGCGCGGCCGAGGTCGCCGAGGGTGCGGGCCATGTGGAGGCCGTGCAGGGGGTCGAAGTGGAGGGTCGCGGGGGCGACCTGGCGGCCCGGACCCGAGGGGCTGATGTGGAGGCCCCCGAATTCGGCCCAGGCTTCGACGGCGGCGGGGAAGACGGCGTGGCGGTGGCCGGCGGGCGAGGCGTGTTCACGCAGGGCGTCGGCCCAGAATTCGGCCTGCTTGATGTCCCAGCGTCCGGGCTGCCAGCCGGCGGCGCGCAGGGCGGCGTCGACGGGGACGGGGAAGCGGGTGGAGGAGGTGCGGTCGGTGTGCATCTGCCCTTCGATCGTCGAGTGGGCCGGGGTGTGCGGCAGTGGTGGGCCGCCCGGCGGGGTGCGGTCGTGCGGGTGGGCGGCGGAGGTCAGCCGTCCGCCGTTGTCGGGTCGACGATACGGACGCCGAAGTGGGCGCTGAGGGCGGTGCAGGCGCGACAGGGGGCGGCGAAGCTGCCATGGAGGGGGTCGCCGTCCTCGCGGATGCGGCGGGCGGTGAGCTTGGCCTGTTTGAGAGCTTTGCGGGCTTCGCCGTTGGTCATGGGTTTGCGGGCGGCACGTTTGCTGCGGGTGGCGTCGGCGGTGGCGATGTGCCGTGAGATGAGGATGGTCTCGGCGCAGCGGCCGGTGAAACGGTCGCGTTCGCCGCTGGTGAGGGTGTCGAGGAAGTCCTGGACGAGGTGGTGCAGTTCCGGGGGCTGGTCGCCGCGGGCGGCGGTGCCGGTGAGGGTGGCGCCGCGGACCGAGAGGGCGGCGGCGACGGTGGGGAGTATGCCGTCGCGGCGGTGGCGGAGGGCGGGCGCGTGGGGGGCCTCGGTGGCACTCCAGCCGATGCGGGGGTCGCCGGACCTCGCGGCGTCGGTTCCCGTCTGCGTGGTGTTCATGATCGTCATCCCCTCCCGAGCATCCCCCGGGCATGCTCTCGGACGTCACAGAGTGCCAAATGCCGTGGCGGGTGCGGAAGCTGGGGCGGCGCGACACGCCCGGTTTGGGCGGGCTGTCACGGCGGGGTGACGGCTGGTCACGGAAGCGGAGGGGGGCATGACCGGCGCCGGTGACCCGTGTCGTCGTACCGCATAGGCTGTCGGCACCGCTTTCCATGCGGTGACGTGTGGACGCAGACGAGACAGTGGATACGGGGCGTTGTGACCGTGTGTGGTCATGGCGGGCCGTATCAGAACGCCGCAGGGGGCAACCGTCATGACGACAGGTCGGCTCGGGCTGGGGGCACCTCCCGGCCGCCAGGCCGCGGGACAAGCCGTGCCGCCGAACTCGGCCTACGCCGGGCAGGTCGTGCATTTCCCGGATCCGGTACGCGCCTCCCGTCACCCGAGAGGAGTACACGTCGACGAGCGTGGTTACCCCGATTTCTCGCCGTACGCGCGCGCGGCGGCCGAGATCGCGGAGCCGCCGGAGGGTTTCGGCGTCGACGAGTTGCGGCTGACGGACTATGTGTCGGCGAACGCGGCGCTGTCCGCGTCCGGGCACGATCTGTGGGACACGGTCCCGGCGGTGGCGACCCCGCACGGCTGGACGTGGCATCACGCGGTGGGCTCACGGCGGCTGGAGCTCGTTCCCGTCGAGGTGAAGGCCCTACTCCGGCACCACGGTGGGATCGCGACGTCTGCGGTGGACCAGAACAAGCGCGGGACGCGGCCGTTGCAGGACACGCGGCCCGCGCATTTCCGGCTGCCGAAATCGGGTGTGGCGGTGACGGAGTCGCAGGTGCTGGGGGTCGAGGAGGACCTCGGGTACCGGCTGCCGGGCGCGTATCGGTCGTTTCTGAAGGCGGCCGGCGGGTGTGCCCCGGTGGGGACGGCGCTGGATCCGGAACTGGGCCTGCTGGTCGACCAGCCGCTGTTCACGGTGCGGGACGAGGCGGCGATAAATGACCTGGTCTACGTCAACAAGTGCCTGCGCGACCATCTGACCAAGGACTTCCTGGGCGTCGGTTTCGTGCAGGGCGGGTTGCTGGCCGTGAAGGTGAAGGGCGACCGGATCGGTTCGGTGTGGTTCTGCGCGTACGACGACGCGCGGGACGTGGATCCGGCCTGGCCGGCGGCCGAGCGGGTGGAGCGGTTGCTGCTGCCGTGCGGTGAGGACTTCGACGCGTTTCTGTCCCGGCTGGCGGGTTCTCCGCCGGAGTTGGAGACGGTGGCGAATCTGATGGTGGACGGCGGGTTCGCGCGTGCGGTGCCCGTGGCCGCCGGGTCTGTGGGGGAGTGAGCTTCGCGATGGTGACGTTCGCACAGGCGCAGGAGCGCGCGGAAGAGTGGATCAACGGGGAACTGCCGTCGTACCAGCATCGCGAGGTGCGGGTGCGGGAGTTCGAGCTCGGGTTCGTGGTGTGGGCCGAGGACCGTTCGGACGGCCCGCGTTCGGACGGGGGCGACCAGCGGCTGGTGATCGCCCGGGACAGCGGGGAGGCCACGCTGTGGCCGTCGCTGCCGGTGGGTGAGGTGATTCGCCGGTACGAGGAGGAGTACGGCCGTGCAGGCGCCGCGGCGCAACCGGCACCGGCCGCTCCGGCCCGGGTGGACCTGAACCAGACGTCGTTCCTGCTGACACCGCCGGAGTGGTTGCAGGAGGCGGCGGACAAGCTCGGGATCCCGGATCAGCGGAGTGGGAGTGGCGCCGGATCCGGGGCTGGTGCAGAGGCCGACGCTGGGAATGGGAACGGGAACGGGAACGGGAGTGGCTCGGGCACCGGGGGTTCGGGGGCCGGGACTGGGGCTGACCGTTCTGACACGTCTGGCAGTGGTGCGGGTTCGGGCGTGGGCGTGGGTTCGGGTGCGAGTGCGGGTGCGGGTGTCTCCGGCGGTACGGCCGGTGGTGCGCCTGTAGCGCCGGGTGCGTCGGGTATGCCTGCGGCGCCGGGTGTGCCTGATGGGGCGACTCCGTGGGCCGGGACGGACACCAGTGTCGATATCGGCGAGGACCGTTCCGTGCCGTTGCCGGAGACGGTGTTCGCGCCGCCGTTGAGCGAGGACGACATGACGCCGCCGGATGCGCAGACCGCGCTGATCTCGGGCGGCAGCCAGCTTCCGCCGACGGCGGTCGAGCCGGCGCTCGCCGAGCCGAACACGCCGGGTGCGATGCCGTTGCCTCCGGGTGGGCCGGGTGGG